>JAQCBR010000039.1 GCA_027621295.1 Planctomycetota bacterium | reverse complement strand
CTCGGAGGTGGAGGTCTGCGGGTCCCGGGCGAGCGGGCGGTGCGAACCTGGTCAGGCCGGGAACGGAGCAGCCATAAGCATGCAGTCCGTTGTGTCCGGGGAGCCTGCAGGCCTCCACCTCCGAGCGGCTCAGCGGCCCTTCTGCGATCCACGTAGCGTCGGTCTGCGGCGCCGAGGGTGGTCACGTCGCGCCCTCTGTTATCTTGATCGCCCGATGGATCGCCCCGCCGAGCCCTACCAGGTCGTCGCCAGAAGATTCCGTCCGCGGCGCTTCACCGAGTTGGTGGGGCAGGACGGCGTGGTGGCGTCGCTCCGGTCTGCGCTGCAGAGCGGTCGCATCCCGCATGCCTTCCTGTTCTCGGGAAGCCGGGGGGTGGGCAAGACGACGTCCGCGCGGATCCTGGCGCGCGCGCTCAACTGCGAGACCGGTCCGTCCGCGGACCCTTGCGGCAGCTGCGACGCGTGCCGGAGCATTCTCGCCGGCACGCATCCGGACGTGGTCGAGATCGACGCCGCGTCGCACAACCTCGTCGATGACATCCGCGAGCTGCGTGACCGCGTCGGCTTCGCGTCGATGGGAGGGCGCTTCAAGGTCTACATCCTCGACGAGGTCCACATGCTGACGCGGAGCGCGTTCAACGCGTTCCTGAAGACCCTCGAAGAGCCACCGAAGAACGTCGTCTTCGTGCTCGCGACGACCGAGCTGCACAAGGTTCCCGAGACGATCCGGTCCCGCTGCCAGGTCCTTCTGTTCCGGCGTGTGGACGAGCAGGACGTCGTGTCCCGGCTGCGCGCGATCGTCGAGGCGGAAGGGCTGTCCCTCGGCGACCCGATCCTCGAGGAGATCGCGGCGTCCTGCCGAGGCGGCATGCGCGACGCAGAGACCGCGCTGGAGCGGATTCTGCCGGTCGTCCGCGACACGGAGGGAGAGTTCGACATCGACACCTACCGGCGGCTCGTCCATCGGGTAGGGCTCGACCGCGCGGTCGAGGTCGCCGAGGAACTCCTGTCGGGCAACGCCGCTCCCGCGCTGCACTTCGCCGAGGACGTCGTCGGCAACGGGGTGGACGAGAGGGAGGCGCTGGGCGAACTGCTCGAGGTGTTCCGTGCAGTCCTGCTGCTCAAGGTCGACGGCCAGGACTCGACGCTGGTCGCGTTCCACGGCGCGCTCCGCGAGCGGCTGCAGCTCCTGGCCCAGCACGCCGAGGCGACCCGCCTGGACGCGATCATCCAAGCCGGGCTGCTCGGTCGAGAGCGCATCCGCCGTCTCGACGATCGCCGCCTCGTGCTCGAGGTCACGCTGCTCCGCATGGCCGAGGCCGGCGCGCTGCCGACGCTCGCCGACCTCGTCCAGGCCGTGGAGGCAGGGGGCGTCCCGCTGCCATCCCCGTCATCCGTGCCCGCAGGCAGGGCGGCAGCAGCACCTGCTGCCGGCGGAGCGATCCGCGGCGCGCTCGTCGCCGAGATCAAGAAGCGCAAGCCGATGCTCCAGGGCACGGTCGAGGAGTGCGCGTTCGCCGGTCCCGACGACGACGGAGTGGTCCGTGTCGCGCTCCGGACCGAGCGGAAGATGCACCGGGATCGCCTCGAATCACCGCAGGTCCAGCAGCTCCTGCGCGAAGCGTTGGAGGCTGTCTGCGGTCGCCCGATCCGCGTCGAGATCACACCGGCCGCGGGCCGGGCGAGGCCGGTTCCACAGGCGCGCGGCAGCGAGGCGCCGCCTCCGGAGCCGCGCGCGTCGCGGGCAGCAGAAGCTCCGGCACCGACGGAAGGTGTGCGCCGCATCCTCGACCGCTTCCAGGGGCAGGTCCTCGAGCCCGATGAGCCGGACTGACCGGAACCCCTCCGCCCGCGCCGCCGAACGACCCGAGAGCCTCCATGACCCAGGAATTTCCGCTCCTCAAGCAGGCCCAGGAGCTCCAGCGCCTGCTCCGTGAACTCCAGAAGGACCTCGCCGACCGCGAGGTCGAGGGAGTGTCGGCGGGCGGCTCGGTGCGCTGTGTCGTCACCGGCGACCTGGAGGTCCGCTCGGTGCGGATCGATCCGTCGCTCCTCGCGTCCGAGAACGCGTCCTCCGTCAGCGCGCACGTGACCGCTGCCGTGCGGGACGCGGTGCGAGCGGCAGCGGATCTCAAGCGCCGCGAAACCGAGAAGGTGACGGGCGGGATCCTGACCGACCTCGGCATCTGAACCGTCCTCCACACCCCGTTCCCGGCACCGAGCGTTGAGCCGCCCCAAGAGCGTAGAGCGCCTGATCGAGTCCCTCGGTCGTCTGCCGGGCATCGGCCCCAAGACGTCCGAACGGCTCGCGTTCCACCTTCTCCGCGCCGAGCCGAAGGTCGCTCGGGAACTGGCCGAAGCGATCGTCGCCGCCCGCAACTCCACGCGGGTGTGTCCGACCTGCTTCAACCTCGACGAGGTCGCGCCCTGCTCGATCTGTGCCGACGAAGAGCGCGATCGCAGCCGACTGCTCGTGGTCGAGGACCCCCGGGACGTGGCCGCGTTCGAGACCGCGGGCTACCGCGGGCTCTACCACGTGCTGCAGGGGCGCGTGTCCGCGCTCGAGGGGATCCGTGCGGAGGATCTGACGGTGAAGCCGCTCGTCGAGCGGGTGCGTGAAGGGGGGGTGACCGAGGTCTGTCTCGCGACCAACCCGGACCTCGAAGGTGAGGGCACGGCGTCGCTGCTGGCCGAGCGTCTGCGTGACACCCCGGTGCGCCTGACGCGGATCGCGCGAGGCATTCCGGCCGGGTCGACCATCGTCCAGGTGTCGAGCGCGATCCTCGCCGACGCGATCGAGGGTCGCCGGGACCTCGGGTGAACGCGCCGCTGCCGATCGACGCCGTCCTGACCGAGGCGGTCTCGGCGGTCCGCGACGCGGGGGCGCTCGTGCTGACGGCGCCCCCTGGGTCCGGAAAGACGACGCGACTGCCGGCAGCCCTGCTCGACGCGCTGCCTTCCGGCGAGGTCCTCGTCCTCGAGCCGCGGCGACTCGCGGCACGCACCGCGGCGCGCCGGGTCGCGGCGGAGCGAGGCAGTCGGCTCGGCGACGAGGTCGGCTACCGCGTCCGCCACGAGGAGCGGACCTCGGCGCAGACACGCCTCACGTTCGTGACGGAGGGCATCCTCGTCCGTCGTCTCTGCGAGGATGCGTTCCTAGACGGCGTGGCGGCGGTGGTGCTCGACGAGTTCCACGAACGGCACGTCGACACGGATCTCGCCCTGTCGATGCTCCGTGAGGTGCGGGACACGGTGCGGGACGACCTCGCGGTCGTCGTGATGTCCGCGACTCTCGATCCCGGTCCGATCGCGTCGTTCCTCGGCGATTGTCCGGTGCTCCGCGCCGAGGGGGCGCTGCACGACGTCGAGATCCGTCACCTGGATCGGCCTCTCGATCCCCGTGAACGGCTCGAGGATGTGGTCCGCCGCGCCGTGGTGGACGCAGTCTCGAGCACGGGCGGTGACGTGCTGGTCTTCCTTCCCGGCGTCGGAGAGATCCAGCGCACGGCGCGCGCCCTGGTCGACGTCGCCCGACGGACCAGCTGCGAGGTCCTGCCGCTGCACGGCGCGCTCTCCGCGGAAGAACAGGATCTCGCCGTGCTCCGCTCTCCGCGCCGCAAGGTCGTGCTCGCGACGAACGTCGCGGAGAGTTCGGTGACGATCGAGGGTGTGACGGCGGTGGTCGACACGGGGCTGGCCCGAGTCCTCCGGCATGACCCGGGTCGGGGGATCGACGCCCTCCGTGTCGAGCGGATCAGCCTCGCCTCGGCCACGCAGCGCGCCGGACGCGCCGGTCGGACGGGTCCGGGGCTGTGCCTTCGCCTGTGGACGGCCGCCGAGGAACGTTCGCTCCCCGCCTTCGATACGCCGGAGATCAGGAGGAGCGACCTCGCCGGCGTCGCGCTGACGGTGCGCGCGTTCGCCTCGCGAGATCCGGTCGAGTTCGGCTGGTTCGACGCGCCGGAGGCGCAGGCGCTGCGCAGGGCGGACGCGCTGCTGCGTCGACTCGGCGCGGTCGACGCGGAGGGGCGGGTCACCGCCGTCGGTGCGGAGATGCTCCGCCTGCCGGTGCATCCCCGCATCGGGCGTTCGCTGATCGAAGCGAGGCGTCGCCGCTGCGTCCGCCCGGTGGCGACCCTCGCCGCCATGCTCGGTGAGCGCGACCTGCTGCGACGACCGGGTCCGGGCGAACCGACGCTGCCGATCGATGTGCTGGACCGCCTCGACCGACTGGCCCGCGTCGAGCAGGGAGGCTTCGGCGACGCTTCCTGCCGTGCGCTCGGGGTGGACCGTGCGGCCGCGCGTGCGGTCGCACGCGCGCGCGATCAGCTGATACGTGGCTGGCGCCACGACGAGCGTTGGGACGTGGATGACGTGATCCGCTGCCTGCTGGCAGGCTTCGTCGATCGCGTGGTCCTGTCCGCAGGTTCGGGCGCGACGCAGGGAACGATGGTCGGCGGGCGCGGCGTCGAGTGGGATCGAGATGCGCTGCACGACGAACCGGAGTTCCTTCTCGCGCTCGACGTGGCCGACGGTGGGGCTCGTCAGATGTCGACCCGCTCGCGGCTCCGGCTGGCGGCACCGGTCGAGCGCGCCTGGCTCGACGGGGTCGTGCCCGGCGAGCCCAGGACCGAGGACGCAGCGGTCTTCGAGGCTGCCAGTGGGCGCATCGCCGGTCTACGTCGCACGACCTTCCTCGGCCTCGTGCTCGACGAACGTCGGACAGGTTCGGTGGAGCCGGAGGCCGTCGAGGCTGCGCTGGCTGCGGAACTGGAAGCAGATCCATGGCGTTGGATCGGCGACGGTGACGAGCTCCGCGGGTTGATGGCCCGCGTCCGGTTCCTGCGGGCCCGCTTCGAGGAGATGGCCTGGCCCGAGGTCGGAGATGCCGAAGTGGTGCGCGCGGCTCTGCCGCTGCTCGCAGGCCGCAGGACCCTGCGTGACCTGTCGGGCCCGCAGATCGCGCAGATCCTCGTCGCCTCCTGGCCGGCCGAGGTCCGTCGCCTGCTCGGCACCGAAGCCCCGGAGAAGATCGTGCTGAAGAGCGGGCGTCGCGCGCGGATCGACTACACGTCCGGGGACGAGCCGTTCCTGGCGGTGCGGATCCAGGAGCTGTTCGGCACGCTCCAGAGTCCGCGGGTCGGTCGCGGCCCGGTCCTGCTCCACCTGCTGGGCCCGAACCAGCGACCGGTGCAGGTCACGCGAGACCTCGCGAGCTTCTGGGACAACGTCTACCCGAAGGTCCGCGCCGAGTTGAAGCGGCGCTATCCGCGTCACGCATGGCCGGACGACCCGCGAACTGCCACGCCCCCCGAGCCGCCGGCTCGACGTCGGCGCTGACGGGCCGTTCGCGCACGTGGGACAGGGCGTCAGGATGCAAAGTGCGTGTCCATCCCACCGTCGCGAGGATCGTCCCACTCGAATGGGCGGTCGCAACGAACCGTTGGAGTCCGAGCGGAGGAGACGCCACTACCCGTCTCAAGAGCCGCTCCGCTGGGGTCGAAACCCACAGGAGCGGGGGAATCGCGTCGGGGATGTCGACACTTCAGCAGGGTCTGGTAGCGCGCGCGGAGCAGCGGCTCGGGTTGATGCCGCGACTGCTCCAGTCGGTCGAGATCCTGCAGCTGGCGACCGTCGACCTGTTGACCCGGATCGACGCGGAGCTCGCACAGAACGAGGTGCTCGAACTCGTGCGCCCCGCGGACGCCGAAGCGCCGGTGGCGCGGCGATCCGTCCGCGACAGCGATCCCGGATCGATGATCGAGAGTGCGCCGTGTCGACCGCAGGATCTGTGGTCGCACGTGCAGGGAGAGGTCGCTCTGCTCGGTCTCGCTCCCGAGCTGGAGACGGCGGTCCTCGAGCTCGCCGGTCGACTCGATGCCGACGGCTTCCTCGCGCCCGAGGATCTCCGCTCGATCGAGGACGCCGCCGAGCCGATCGGCGCGGAAGCCCTGGCGATCCTCCGGTCGATCGAGCCACGCGGGCTCGGGACCGCGGGTCCGATCGACGCGATGATCGCCCAGATCGACCGCGCGGACCCCGACCGTCCGACCATCGAAGCCCTGCTGGGCAGGTACCTCGAAGATCTCGGACGCAACCGCTTCGAGGACGTGGCGCGTGCGCTCGAGCTCGAGGCTTCCGAGCTGGACGACCTGCTCGACAAGGTTCGCCGGCTGCGGGCCCACCCGGGCAGGGAGTTCCACGCAGAGCCATCGCCCGCCGTGCGTCCGGACGTCGTCGTCCGCACCGTGGGCGGTAGGGCCGAGGTCGCGGTCGACGAGTACGCGCTCCCGGTGCTCGACCTGAACGCCGACTACGTGCTGCTGGCTGCGGACCGGGATCAGCCGACCTCGGTGCGGCGCTACCTCCGCGGCAAGCTCTCCGCAGCGAGGGATCTGATCGACGCGGTTGCGTTCCGTCGTCAGACGCTCTGCGAGGTGACCGCAGCGATCCTCACGGAACAGCGCGGTTTCCTCCGGCACGGCGAGCGCGCGATCCTCCCGCTGCGCATGGCGTCGATCGCCGAGCGGCTCGGCATCCACGCATCGACGGTCAGCCGTGCGATCGCCGGCAAGTACCTCGGGCATCCGGACGGCGTGATCGCGCTCCGTCGGTTCTTCGACGGCGGCAGTGCGGACGGCGAGTCGCGCGGCAGGACCGCGGTGCAGGCCTTGCTCCGCGAGGCGGTGGCCGCCGAGGACCCGGCGGCACCGTGGTCGGACGAGCAGCTCGTCGCGTGGTTCGCGGAGCGTGACGTTCGGATCGCACGCCGGACGATCGCCCAGCACCGTGCCGAGCTCGGGATTCCCGCAGTCCACCTGCGTCGCGGTCGACGTCCGCAGGGACCGGAGGCAGGTCGGTGAAGGGGACAGTGGAGCCCCGACACGTTATGGTCCGACACAGGTCCCGACCTTGAACAGCTACCTGCTGACGATCAGCTACGACGGCGCGGAATTCGCTGGCTGGCAGCGCCAGGAAGGCTTCGACACCGTGCAGCAGGCGCTCGAGGACGCGCTCGCGGTGATCTGCGGTCAGCCGGTGGTCGTGCACGGCTCCGGCCGGACCGACGCAGGCGTGCACGCGCTCCGGCAGTGCGCGCACGTGCGGATCGATCGAGACCTCGAGCCTGACCGCCTGCTGCGCGCGCTCAACGGCAACCTGCCGGAGTCGGTCCGCGTCGTGTCGTCGCGTCGCGTCGGGCCGTCGTTCCACGCGAGGTTCTCGACCCGGGGCAAGCGCTACGTCTACCGCTGTCTCACCGTACCGGTCCTTCCGGTCTTCGGTCGCGGACGCTTCCACTGGATCCGACGCCCTGTCGACCTGGCGCGCATGCGCGCAGCGGCCCGCCACCTCGTCGGCGAACACGACTTCGCGGCATTCGCGACGAATCCCGGCTACCCGCGCAAGCGGGGCACGGTGCGTCGCGTCGATCACGTCCGCATCGTGCGGCGACCCCACGGTCTGGACATCGTCGTCCAGGGGTCGGGGTTCCTCTACAACCAGGTCCGGGCGATGGCCGGAACGCTCCTCGAAGTGGGAGTCGGCAAGCGCGAACCGGAAGAGGTCGCAGAGATCCTCCGATCCTGCGACCGCCGCCGTGCGGGCGAGAACGCCCCGGCGGAGGGTCTCTACCTCCTGCGCGTCCTGTACCCCCGCGAGGCCCTGGCGCCCTTCGCGGGGCAGGGGTGCGTGGGTCCAGGCGCCGCAACCGAACCAGAAGCGAGCCCAGCATGAACCACGAAGGTGACGTCTCGATCGAAGTCTCCAGCCGCCACGGTGAGGTCTCGAACCGGATGGAGGACTACGCACGGCAGAAGGCAGGACGGCTGCCGCGGTTCAACGACCAGATCTCGCGGATCGAGGTGATCGTCGACGGGCCGCACGAGGCGCCCGAGGTCGAGGTGGTGTGCCACATCGACAACCACGAGCACGTGATCGGCAAGGACAAGAGCGAGCACTTCCACTCCGCGCTCGACGGTGCGGTGCAGAAGGTCGAGCGCCAGCTGGTCAAGGCGAAGGAGCGCCTCAAGGACCACCGCGGCGAGGGCTGACGGGTCCCGGCGGGTGCGGCGCTCCGCGCTCGCACCCGCGCACCAGCCAGCGCTCTCCGCGTCCCCAAGTTCGGGCCGGAGGGCGGTTTGTGTACCGCGTGCCCGGTGGTCCCACTCGGGCGTCGCGATGCGACGCCCTCGCGGCTACACTCCTCGCCCCGAGAATTCCGTCCAGGTGGCCCGGCCCACCTGGGGTGAACCGTGATGATCCAGGCCCTCATCGACTCCGCGCTGATCCTCGAAGCCCTCGAGGCCACCTCCAAGCAGGAGGCGATCGACGAGATCCTTGCTGCTTCCACGGAGGCTGGGCGCATCCCATCTGCGGTCGCCAACAAGGTCCGCAAGAAGATCGCCGAGCGCGAAGCGCGCGGCAGCACCGGCATCGGCAACGGCGTCGCCGTTCCACACGTCAAGCTCGACACGATCGAGTCGACTTCGATCGTGTTGGCCCGGTCCCCGGACGGGATCGAATACGAGGCGATCGACGGTCGGCCGGTCCACACGGTGTTCCTGATCCTCGCGCCGGCCGACGCCGCCGAAGAACACCTGCAGCTCCTGCGTTGGATCTCCGGATTGGCCCGGAACGCCGACTTCCGTCGGTTCCTGGGCAAGGCGAAGGACGAAGCCGAGATCCGCGAGCTCCTCTGCGAGATGGCTCCGTGAGCGACGCCTCGACAGGAGTCGGTCCCGGGAACGGATCGGCCCGCGCGGTCGTGCGGCTGGTGAACCGGAACGGGATGCACGCGCGCCCCGCGCACCTCTTCGTGCAGACGGCGAACCAGTTCGAGTCCTCGATCCAGGTCGGCCGCCCCGGCTCGGAGTCGGTCAACGGCAAGTCCATCATGGGCATCATGATGTTGGCCGCCGAGCACGGCGCGGAACTCGAGCTGATGGCCGAGGGGCCCGATGCCGAAGCGCTTCTCCAGGCGCTGCGCGAGCTCGTCGACTCGGGCTTCGGCGAAGACTGACCGCCACCGAGCGGCCCGCGGCGGCCAACGGCGAGTCCCGGACGCCGTGATGCGGCCGCAGAGCCGCCCGGTCCGAGAACGAGACCGCAGTGGCGGCTCGGTCCGGCCAGCGTGTCGAGGAATGCGACACCGGCGATGTGCGGCTCGCGACTCCGGCTCGGATTCGGCCTCGTGCGACCGCATCCGCTCAACCCGGACCCTGTCCCGCGTCGATACCCCGACGGGCGCCCGGACATCTCCCCGGCACCACTCCGCGAGGACTATTCATGCTCAAGCACCGCAAGAGCATCGTCGGGTTGGACATCGGTTCGAGTTCGATCAAGGCGATCGAGATCACTCAGGACAAGTTCGACTACGTCATCTCTGCTTTCGCCCAGGTCGACATCCCGAACGAGCAGGCGAGGCGCGATGCGCTGGCTGATCTGTTCCGCAACGGGGGCTTCCGGACCAAGCGGGTCGCCACGGCCGTCAGCGGGAAGAGCGTCATCTTCCGCTACGTGAACATGGCGCAGATGACCCCCGAGCAGATGCACAGCGCCGTCCGATTCGAGGCGGACAAATACATCCCGTTCGATCTCGATGAGGTCGAGCTCGACATCCAGAAGCTGCTCGACGTGCCGAGCCACGTCGAAGAAGGCAGCGACGAGATGAAGGTCCTCCTGGTCGCAGCGAAGAAGGCGATCGTCCAGGACCAGGCGGCGATGCTCAGCGAACTCGGGCTGCAGCCGGTCGGGATCAACGTCGACGCGTTCGCGCTCGGCAATGCGTTCGAGCTGAACGACATCGTGAGCCCGGGCTTGCGGGGTTCCGACCATACGGTCGCCCTCGTCGACATCGGGTTCTCCAAGGCGTCGATCAACATCCTGCGCAACAACGTGACCTACTTCGCACGCGAGGTCGCGATGGGCGGGCAGGACCTGACGAACGCGATCACGCGTCGTTTCGGGCTCGAGCCGTTCGAAGCCGAGGCCCTGAAGCGCGATCCGCAGGAGCAGGTCGCCGAAGTCCAGGACGCGGTCCAGGCCGCGCTCGACGACCTCGGCAACGAGATCAACCTGTCGTTCGACTTCTTCGAGAACCAGTTCGAGGGCGAAGTGCAGGAAGTCCTGCTGTCCGGCGGCTCCGTGCTGCTGCCGTTCCTCGAGGAGACGCTCGAGCGGACCTTCGAGAAGCGCACCCGCGTCTGGAATCCGATCGAGGGCCTGAAGGTCCGTTCGGACAACGTCGACGTCGAAGCTCTGAACCAGTTCGCGCCGCAGCTCGCGGTCGCCGTCGGCCTCGCGGCCGGAACCTGCTGAGGGAAGGAAGCTGATGATCCGTATCAACCTGTTGCCGGAAGAGTTCCGGCCTTCCGAGCGGACTTCGCCGAAGCTCTTCGCCGCGGTGCTGATGTCCGTCATCTCCGTCTGCGGGGCGTTCGGCTGGTTCGGCTATGTCTATCTCGGCAAGCTCCAACAGCGGGAAGCCGAGCGCGTCCAGCTCGAGGAGCAGCTCGCGTCCAAGCGTGAGGCCGTCCAGTACCACCAGGGCCTCTCGGCCGAACGCACGGACTTCCAGTCGCGTGCGAAGACGATCCAGGAGATCAGCGAGTCCCGCGTCGTCTGGACCCGGGTGCTCGACGAGCTCGTCGACGTCGTGAACAACGACGGCGACGTCGATCGCCACCGCGCGTGGTTCGACCGCCTGAACGTGAAGGACGGTCGCGACGCGAAGGTGGGACCGACCCTGACCATGCCGGGCTCCGTCCAGGGAGACTCCCTCGACGCAGTCGCGGACTTCAACGAGGACGTCGAAGGCGCGTCCTTCTACTCGTTCGTCGCCAGCAAGGGCCTGCCCAGCGCGCGTCGCAACGAAGACGAAACCCGGCGACCGGCGGAGTCGCTGTCGTTCCAGCTCGAGCTCTCCTTCCAACCGCCGAAGGAATGGGCTGCCGCACCCGCGAAGTGAGCGGAGGAAACCACGATGGCGAAGATGAACGAGAAGAAGAAGATCGCGACGGTGGCCACGACCGGCTTCCTGCTCTGCGCTGCCGCGGGCGGTGGCGTGTGGTGGGCCGAGGGTCTGGTCGCCGAGAGCGAGACTGCGATCGATGCCGCCAAGGTCTCGATCCAGGCCGCCGACGCGAAGATCGCGAAGATCCCGGACCTCGAGAAGGACGTGATCATCCTCCGCGAGAACGTCGACGCGTACACGAAGATCCTTCCGGATCAGAGTGAGGTGAACGACTTCCTGCGGACCACAGAGCGTTTTGCCTACCAGTCGGGCGTCGTGCTCCACGACTTCCTGAAGGGTGCAACCGGCAAGCGCGGCAAGAACTACTCGCACTACAGCTACCGGCTGCAGATCGAGGCGACGCTGTGGCAGTTCATGAAGTTCATCAACAGCTTCGAGAACCACGACCGCTTCATCCGCGTCGTCCAGTACGACCTGAAGAGCGCAGCGCGCGACGTCGTCGACAGAGCGGTTGCCAGCGGCGCCGATCCTCGTCACGAGATCGACCTCGTCCTCGAGACGTTCGTCTACGAGGGCAAGGACTCGGGCGGTGACATCGAGATCCCGAACTACGCGAAGAAGCGGGATCGCTTCGCCAGCGAGATCGCTTCTGGCGCGGAGGCCGTGGCGCTCGCCCGCTACGACTACGTCGAGGACACGGTGCGGCGCGACATCTTCGTCGACCCGCGCCCGTCGGTGACCGGGCCGAGCTTCGGCGACAACCCGCTCATCGTGCAGAAGAAGATCATCGAGGGCTTCGTCGAGCGCATCGCAGCAGCCCGCGACCTGCACGGGCAGTGGGCGGCCGGCCAGGACTACCTGAGCAAGGAGAGCCTCGCTCGCGAGCTGCGTGACCTGATGACGGGGATCGAGGAGGAGGCCGTGCTGGCGCAGCCGCGCATCACGCACCAGTCGCTCCTCGCCGAGTGGAACAGCACGGTCCAGCAGCCGCTGCGGTCGATCTGGCAGGACCTCCGTGGCTTCGATCCGGAGGTCGAAGCGGCGACGACGCTGACCGAGGAGCGCCTGCTGGGCGTCCTCGAGCAGATGCGTGGTGCAGCCCAGCGGGGCGAGTACGAGTCCGCGATCCGGATGCACGGCGAGGTCGCCGAACAGCTCGAGTTCCCGGAGGAGGACGTCCGCTTCGGCATCGCGATGCAGATCCACAAGACCAAGGCCGCGGTCGAGACGCTCGTCGAGTTCGGCGAGATCCCGATGTCGATCGAAGGCGTCGTCGTGTTCGAGGAAGGTCGGTCGGGCCTCCTGATCAACGGTCAGGTCTTCGAAGAGGGTGAGTATCTCGACGACGACCTGCTGCTGAAGGCGGTCGCCAAGGAGCAGGCGGACTTCGTGTTCCGCGGCTTCGTCGTCCGCAAGAAGTGGTGATGCGAGCCGGTGCGGCGCGCAGCTCGCGCGCCGCCGCGCCGACGCCCGTCCCGGCGATCTGCCGGGGCGGGCGTCTGGCGTTACGGGCCTCGTCGCTCGTCCGGCTCGGGCGGACCCGGGGAGGTCGTCCCTGATCCCTCGATGGCATCGGGATTCTCGGTCGGTCGATCTTCAGCTGGGCCCAGCTCGCGACCGATGAGCGGAGAGCAGGATCGAAGGGCCGTTCGGCCCGACAGGCGCATCCCCGGCAAGGGCCGGGAAGAGGCAAAGGAACATGCAGTTGAAGATCTCGAAGCTCATCGCGACGGCCGTCCTCGGCGCTCTGTGCGCCCACGGCGCAACCGCCCAGGAAGAGACCACTCCGCCCCAGACCCAGGAGACCGAGACCGGCGTCCAGGGCTTCACCAAGCAGGGCGACCGCGCGTCGCGACTCAACCTCCGGCTCCGCGACCGTCTCGTCCGGGACGTCGTCCAGAGCATCCGTCGCCAGGCAGGCGTCAACATCGTCGTCGACGCCGAGATCGAGGACCGCGTGACGCTGGACCTCGAGGACGTCGACTGGCGTCAGGCGCTCGACCTCGTCGCCGAAGCGGCGGGCTGCGTCGTCGTCGAGTCCGGCTCGGTCCTCAAGGTCGAGAAGCCGCCGCGCGTCTACTTCGCGTTCGACAACGCGGACGTGCAGAAGGTGCTCGACACGATCGCCAAGATCTCCGGCGCGAACATCGTCTACGGCCAGGAAGTCCAGGGCACGATCAGCCTCCGGCTCCGTGACATCCCGTGGCGTGACGCCCTCGAAGCCACTGCCAAGACGCTGGGCTTCGTCGTCGTGGAAGAAGATCGCGGCATCCTTCGCGTCGTCCCGCCGAGCGTGATGCGCGAGGATCTGGTCACCAAGCACTTCCAGCTGCGCTACGTCCGTCCGAAGTCGGCCTACATGCCGTTCCTCGACTCGGAATACGTGGACTACACGTTCACGCGCCAGCAGATGGACCCGAACCAGGAGAACTTCAGCCTGCTGGACGCGCTGCGCAACGTGCTGACGCCCGAGGTCGGAGCGCTGCAGTACCACGAAGGCCAGAACCTGATCATCGTCAAGGACACCAAGCCGGTCGTCGAGGAGATCGAGCGGATCGTCCAGTCGATCGACGTCGAGCCCGCCCAGGTGTTCATCGACGTCAAGTTCGTCACCACGTCGAACAGCGACATCTTGGACGTCGGCGTCAGCCCTGGCGCGAACGGATGGACCGCCGAGATGAACCTCGGTTCGATCCCGCACCGTCTGCCCTTCGATCTGGGCCCCGGCGGCTGGGATGACGACCTGATCGCCAACGACGGCGGCTTCGGCCCGTTCGCGGACGAGAACCTGAACCCGACCGGCCGGACGATCATGCCGGACGTGATGTTCGGGGCCCTGAACCTGAACGAGGTCAGCGCGACGCTGCGCCTCCTCGAGAAGGATTCGCGCAGCGAGATCGTCCAGGCGCCGAAGCTGATCGCGCTCGACAACCAGGTCGCGACGATCTTCGTCGGGGAGACGATCCGCTACGCCCAGGCCCGCTCCGAGCAGGGTCAGGCAGGCGGCCTCCAGCTCGTCGTCGAAGAGGCGCCGGACTCGCCGGTCAGCACCGGCTTCCAGCTCCTCGTGATCCCACACATCGTGCCGGGCACCGACAAGATCATCATGGACATCATCCCGAAGTCCGAGTCGCTCTCGGGCACGGGGACCTCGACCCTGGCTCCCGCCGGCTTCGACGTGTTCCGCGTCGGCTCCGGCACCGGCGAAGGGTCGATCGCGCTGCCGCGCGTCGCCTCCAGCACGATCGCGACCAAGGTCCTGCTCCGCACCGGCCAGACCGCCGTCCTCGGCGGGCTCGTGACGGACACCGATTCGGTCACCGAGACCAAGCTGCCGCTCCTCGGCGACATTCCGGTGCTCGGATGGCTGTTCAAGAACAAGGCCGCGACCAAGTCGAAGAACACGCTGATCGTCTTCGTGACGCCGAGCGTGATCCGCAGTCCGGAAGACGTGGACGCCAACGTGCAGAAGATCCTGCAGGAGCGGCAGAAGCTCATGCAGACCGAGTACGACGCGATCTTCGGTCGGACCTCCGGCTCCTGAGCCGCAGCGTCTCTTGACGACCCTGCCGAGCGCCCGAGCCGGTCCCCGTGACCGGCCCGGGCGCTCCTCGTTACGGCCGGTGGGATATCGGGCCGAGCGAAAGGGCTCTTCGATGGACGGCGCGCGAGGGGGCGCCTATGCTCCCCCCGCGCCTCGCGCCGGGGCTTGCCCGGTGCGGGGTGGATCGACTTCGTCCGACCCCATGACTGCCACCCGGAGCGCCCCACGCAGCTCGGCCACATCCGGCCGAGATGCAGCGCTCCGTCGGATCGGCGCCGCATCGCGGTGCCTTGGCGTTATGGGCCGAACCGAGGGCTCGCGGGGGAGGCCGGCCACGGCCGCGTCCCGCTCGCGGGCATGGACGCCGGCGACCGGGTCCCCGGTCACCGGGAACACCACAAGCGCGTTCGGCCCGGTCGGAACTCCGACCGAGCCAGGCCTGGCGGCCGTCTCGCCGTCGCGGGTCTCGACCGACAGCTGCGGCTGCCCCGCGGGTCCCCGTGACGAGCTCGACGCACGCACGCCCGCCTCACCACTCTTGCAGCTCCGACTGGTTCGGGGCGCACTGCATCGACTCCCGGTCGTTCGGGGAGGCCGCTCGGGCGGCTTCCGCGTGTCGACCGGGCGGGCCCTGTGGGGGGGATGCAGCGGAGCGGCGGGTTCGGCGGCACCGTCAAGCTTTCCGGGCGCGCAGTCGTCCAGCCCGACCTGGGCTGGTCTCCCGACTGAGGAACACTGCATTGAAGCGCATGCTCATCAACGCCACGGATCCGGAAGAAGCCCGGATCGCCGTGGTCGAAAACGGAGTCCTGCTGGAGCTCCACGTCGAGATCGCCGGCCGTGAGGCCTACCTCGGCAACATCTACAAGGGCCGCGTCGTAAACATCGAGCCGAGCATCGGCGCCGCGTTCGTGGCGTTCGGTGGGCGGACGAACGGCTTCCTGCACGCCTCGGACGTCCTGCCGGCCTACGCGCGCCCGGACTTCCAGCTCGAGGACGTCGTCGAGGGCCGAGCCCGTGTCAGCGGGGACGAGGGGCCGGACTCGGTCCGGGCGATCCTCGACGACACCGACGACGACGATGACGACGACGAGGTCGAGTCGGGCGGTGACGCGAAGAAGCCGCGCCGCGGCCGTCGGAGCGGCAAGAGCCGGGTCAAGTCCGGCGAGGCGGAAGCCTCGGACGAGAGCGGAGCCGACGACGGCGACGACGACGCACCAAGCGGTTCGTCCGCCGACGACGACGAGGACGGCGGCAGCGACGACGACCGGGACGCTGATGGAGTCGTCGAGGCCTCCGTCGGAGTGGGCCACGACGAGTTCGGGCTGGGCGCGGCGGACGAAGACGACGACGACCACCACGCCGAGTCCGGGGACTCCGAAGGCGACGACGCCGGGGAGGATTCCGACGGCGAGGAGGCGGCCGACGAGCAGCACGGGTCCGAGGACGCCGAGCTGGGCGAGGGTGACGACGCTGCGGAAGAGGCCTCGCGTGGCGATGCCGGTGCCGATTCCGCCGAAGCGCGGCGCCGCTCGCGCCGCCGCCGTCGGCGCGGTCGTGCCGGCGACGATGCGCCCGCCGAAGTCGCCGCTGAACCGGTCGATGCCCGCGGCAAGCGTCGTCGCGGCGCTCCGCGCCGCTCGAAGACCCCGATCGACCAGATGCTCCGCAAGGGGCAGGAGGTCATCGTCCAGGTGACGAAGGAGGGGATCGGCGCCAAGGGGCCGACCCTGACCACGTTCGTGTCCCTGCCGGGCCGATGCCTCGTCCTGATGCCGAGCCTCCCCAAGTGCGGGGTCAGCCGGAAAATAGACGATGCCCGCGAACGCCGCCGCCTGAAGCGGATCGTCAAGGACCTCGACGAGACCGGCAACGGCGGCGTCGGCTTCATCGTCCGGACCGCCGGGGTCGAGAAGAGCAAGGCGGACCTCCAGCGCGATCGCGACTACCTGAAGAAGATCTGGGAGATGATCGCGCAGCGCGTCCAGGTGACGCGCGCGCCGTCGGTCCTCTACCAGGAATCGGACCTCGTGCTGAAGGCGATGCGCGACCTGTTCTCGCCAGAGATCGAGGAGGTCGTCGTCGATTCGCGGGACGTCTACCTGCGCATCAAGGACTTCTGCGAGAAGCTGATGCCGCACATGGCGGAGCGCGTGAAGCTCCACGAGCTCACGACGCCGCTGTTCCACAGCTACGGCCTCGAGTCCGAGGTCGAGAAGCTCTACCAGCCGAAGGTCGAGCTGCCGAACGGCGGTTCGATCGTGATCGAGCAGGCGGAGGCCCTCGTCGCGATCGACGTGAACTCCGGGCGCTTCAAGCCCGGGACCGAGCTCGAGGAGACCGCGTTCCGCACCAACCTGGAGGCGATCCCCGAGATCGTCCGCCAGCTCCGTCTGCGGGACCTCGGCGGCCTGATCATGATCGACTTCATCGACATGGGGCAGGAGCGCCACCGGCGTCAGATCGAGCGGCGCATCGTCGAGGCGCTCCGCGGCGACCGCGCCCGCATCAAGGTCGGCCGGATCAGTCCGTTCGGCATGCTCGAGGTGACCCGGCAGCGCGTCGGGCCGGGCCTCAAGCACACGGTGTTCATGACCTGCCGGCACTGCAGCGGCTCGGGTCTGACCCGGACGGTTCAGAGCAAGGCCCTCGCGGTGCTCCGCGAGGTGAAGGCGATCCTCGGCCTGAAGGGCTTCTCGGTCCTCCAGGTGTTCGTGTCACCGCCGGTGAACGACTACCTGGTGAACTACAAGCGTCGCCCGGTCCTCGACCTCGAGGAGGCGGTGGGCAAGTCGGTGGTCTTCAAGGCCGAGCCGAGCTACCCGGTCGACGTCGTGCACTACCGCTTCATGACCGGCGACGGCCAGGAAGCGCGCGTGGCGATCCCGGCCGGGCTCGGCGTCAAGGCGTGACGGGCCGGGGGCCGGCCCGGTCGGTGGGCCCTGGACCCGGTCCCGGTTCCGACGGGCGATTGTCCGTCGGGCTTGACTCCGGTCTCCGGGGCGCTACGCTCCTCCGCCCTTTCCCCCGGATTGGTAGCCGAAGCAGACCATGTACGCCGTTCTAGAAGACCGGACCCAACAGTATCGGGTCGCCGCCGGTGACCGCGTCCTCATCGACCTGATGGACGCGATCAACCCCGGCGACGCTGTGACCTTCGACAAGGTCTGTCTCCTGACCGGTGGTGAAGGCGGCGAAGGTGCTCGCATCGGCGCGCCCTACGTCGACGGAGCCTCGGTGACCGCCAAGGTCGTCCGTCAGGACGTCAAGGGCCCGAAGCTCGTCATCCAGAAGTTCCGGCGACGCAAGAACAGCCGCAAGAAGACCGGCTTCCGCGCTCGCTACACCGAGATCCAGATCGAGGCGATCCATGGCGCATAAGAAGGGACAGGGCTCGACCAAGAACGGCCGCGACAGCAACGCCCAGCACCGCGGCATCAAGCGCTACGGTGGCCAGGCGGTGACCGCTGGCTGCATCATCGTCCGCCAGTGCGGGACCAAGTTCCTGCCCGGCAAGAACGTCAAGCGCGCGAACGACGACACGCTGTTCGCGCTCACCGACGGCGTGGTCCGGTTCCAGTCGAACCGCAAGGTCCACGTCGATCCGATCTCGGCCTGAGCCGAGCGCCCCGCGCTCCTCACGGTTCCGTTCACTCACGGTGCCGTTCACCGGCGGTGCCGATCGGCCGGGATCGGCGCAGTCCGGCCGGTGACCGAGCCGTGACGCCGGTCCGAAGACCGGCGCTCCGCAGGCCGGCGCATCTCGCGCGGCTGCCCGCCCGCAGCATGGCCCGGCAGGGTGACGGCTGTGGGCGCTCCCATCCGCTGGGATCCGCCCCAAGACCTTCGAGCGGGCATGACCGATGTGCGCGGTCCAATCGCAAGGCTCGCTGATGTTCGTCGACGAAATCGAGTTCTGGGTCCGCGGTGGCAAGGGCGGGGACGGCTGCGTGTCGTTCCACCGCGAGAAGTTCATCACGCGGGGAGGCCCCGACGGCGGTGACGGTGGCGCAGGCGGCGACGTGGTCTTCCGGACCTCGCCGCACGAGAACACCCTCTACCACCTCGTCGGGCAGCCAACGTTCCCCGCGAAGAACGGCCAGCCGGGCGGCGGTTCGAACATGACCGGCCGGTCGGCCGAGGATCTCGTCCTCGATGTCCCGGTCGGGACCGTCGTTCTCGACGCCGATCGCGGCAACGTGCTGCGCGACCTCAAGACGCCGGGCGACGAGTTCGTCGTGGTCCGCGGCGGGAAGGGGGGCAAGGGCAACGCCCGATTCGCGACTTCGACGAATCGCGCGCCCCGTCAGGCCGAAGAAGGTCAGCCAGGCGAGGAGCGGCGCGTCCGCCTGTCGCTCCGGCTGATCGCCGACGTCGGTCTGGTGGGGCTGCCGAACGCGGGCAAGTCGACGCTGCTGTCGACCCTGTCCCGGGCGCGCCCGAAGATCGCCGCCTATCCGTTCACCACGCTCGAACCCCATCTCGGGATCGTGCCGTTCGGTGATGGCGCGAGCCTCGTGGTCGCGGACATCCCCGGTCTGATCGAGGGCGCCCACGAAGGGAAGGGGCTGGGCGTGCAGTTCCTCAAGCACGTCGAGCGGACGCGGGCGCTCGTGCACCTGGTCGACTGCTCGGCGACCGCGGAACTGGAGCCCCTGGAGGCGAGGCGCGTCGTGCTCGACGAGCTCCGCGGCTACTCGCCCGAGCTCGCGGCCCGGCCGCGACTCCTGGTCGCAACCAAGGTCGAGGACGACGATTCGCGGGCCCGTGCGGAGGAGCTGGCGACCGGATCGGGGGATGTGACCGTGGCGATCTCGTCCGCGACGCGGGACGGTCTGGCCGAGCTGCTCGCCTATCTCCGTCGACTGCTCCCCTGACGGACCGCGGCGAACCCCGCGAACCGCGCGTCGGCGGCTCCCCGGGCGGTCGTGCACGGGCGAGCGGCTCCGGCAGCCATCGCAGCCCGGGTCCCGGAGAGGGAACCGGCGTTCACGTCCGGTCCGTCCTCGGGCCGATAGGACCGTAGAGGTCCAAACCGTGAACCATCCGCCGATCGAAGAGTTCCTGCGCATCATGGTCAAGGAAGGCGCTTCCGACCTGATCCTCAGGTCGGGCAGCTGTCCTGCGATCCGCATGTCGGGCGTGATCCGCTTCCTCGGGGACGACCCGATGACCCAGGCGGCGCTCGAGCAGTATCTCGGCGCCATCGTCGGCGAGCGCGGGATGAAGGAGTTCCGCGAGCTCGGTGCGACCGACTTCGCGCTCGATGTCGTGGGGGTCGGTCGGTTCCGCGGCAACGCGTTCCGGCAGACCGGGGAGCTCGGCTTCGTGTTCCGTCGGATCAACACGGAGATCCCGTCGTTCAAGGACCTCAACCTGCCGGTCCAGCCGCTGAAGAAGCTGAGCTCGCTGACGCGCGGTCTCGTCCTCGCGACCGGGACTGCGGGCTCCGGCAAGTCGACGACGCTCGCTTCGATGATCGAGTACGTCAATCGGAACGCGCAGAAGCACATCATCACGATCGAGGACCCGATCGAGTTCCTCTACGAGGATCGCTTCTCGATCGTCAACCAGCGCGAGATCGGCACGGACGCCCCGTCCTTCGCCCAGGCGATCCGTCAGGCGATGCGCCAGTCGCCGGACGTGATCCTGATCGGCGAGATGCGCGACCAGGAGACGGTCGCCGCAGCGATCAACGCGGCGGAGACCGGGCACCTCGTGTTCTCGACGCTGCACACGGTCAACGCGGTGCAGACCGTCGAGCGGATCATCTCGTTCTTCCCGCCGCACCAGCACGACCTGATCCGGCTCCAGCTGGCGCTGAACCTGGCGGGGGTCGTCTCGATGCGTCTGATCAAGGCGCGTGAGGGCGTCGGGATGGTGCCCGCGGTCGAGATGATGATGAACACGCCGACGGTGCGGGAGCTCCTCCAGTCCGGGGACACGCGGATGCTGCCGAAGGCCCTCGCCGAGGGCTCCTACTACGGCACGATGACGTTCAACCAGTCGCTGAGCCGTCTGTTCGAAGCGGGGAACATCTCGCTCGACGACGCGCTGGCGGCCTCGGACAACCCCGAAGAGCTCAAGATGCAGATGCGTGGGATCACGCAGGGCGGCAAGACCACGATGTCGGATCTCGCCCCGACTGGCCTGCGCCGGTCGCCCTGATGCGGTCCGCGCTCCGGGCGACGTGCCGGAACCCGGGGATTTCACACGGTGGGTTCCGCCTCGGGTGGGAAGATCCGCGCCTCGTCTCCGTCCAACGCGGCCGCCTCGTCGCTGCGTTGGCGTCGTTGCCGCGCTAGACTCCGAGCCCGCCGATGAACAGGCTCCCGATCCACCTGCTGCTCCATGTCGCCATCCTGGGCCTGCTCGCAGGCAGCGGCTGGCAGTTCTACCAGGCCCTCGTCGTCGAGGGTAAGGACGAGACCCAGCGCAAGGCGGAGCGGGAAGCGAACCGCGACCGGTTCCTCGCGAAGCTCGCGCAGGGGGCCGAGAGCGCCGGCAAGGTGTCGGTCGGGCCCGACTACGCGTCGAACCGCGCGTTCTGGGACGCGCTCCGGGATGCGAACTTCAACGGCGCGCTCCCGCCGCCTCCGCCGACGCAGGAGACGACCCCGGACGTTCCCGACGTCCCCGTCGTCGTGCCGCAGACCCCGCTCGAGGACATCTTCGTGCTGACGGCGGTCGTAGCCGCCGGGGGCTCGTCCCGCATCGTCGTGCGCTACAAGCCGTCTGCGAACGTCGAGATCCCGGCGGACCTGACCGTCGCGGCGTCCGGTCCCGGAGGGGATGCCGTTCCCGGTCGACCGACCCGTCAGCCGCGCATGCCCACCTACGGGGACAGCCTCGGGCCCGTGCACCACGTCGCGATCGACGACGTGCTCTGGAAGCCCTACGAGCACGTCCGCCTCGTCCGCGTCGAACCTGACCACGCGGTCTTCGTCCGTGAGGACCCGAAGATCCCGGTCGAAGAGCGGAAGGAGGAGCGGCTCTACCCCGAGGCGCTCGAGCTGCCCCAGGACGTGCTGCGGAAGCTCGCGGAAGGCCTCGGCGTCGAGGCGACTCCGAACGAGGTGCGCGCCGGAACCGAGCCGGACGCCGGCACCGACACCTCGGGCTGGGTCGCGAACGAGCGCACGACCGAAGTGGGAGCCAACGAGTTCCACATCGGCTCGCAGGATCGAACTTTGTTCCGCGACGACCCGGAGCGCGTGTTCAACCAGGACGTCGGCACTGCCGACTACCGCAGCCGCAGCGGATCGACGCGCGGCGTCCGTATCACCAAGCTCGCGCCCGGCTACGACCGCTTCGGCGTGCGGGAGGGCGAGATCCTGATCTCGCTGAACGGCCAGCCGGTCAGCGGCAAGACCGAGGCGATCCGTGTCGGCAAGCAGCTCTACAACCGCGGCGTGCGGACGTTCGAGGGGCAGTTCCTGACCCCGACGGGTCAGACGATCACGCGCAGCTACGTGATGCCGAATGACCGGTGAGCGCGCGTGACCCATCCGTCCGCGGCCTTCGTCTGCTGACGATCGACCGCGGCAACTCGACGCTCGACTGCATGCTCGTCGGCCCTGAGGGCACGCGGCGGGAGCGTCTCGCCGACGAGGTCGAGCTCGAAGGATTCCTCCAGGGGCAGGTCCCGGACCGCATCGCGGTCGTCAGCGTCGTTCCAGGTGCGGTCGAGTCTCTCCGCGCGCGCTTCGCCCGGCAGGGGCTGGTGATCCGTGCGGCAGGCGAGGACCTGCGATGCCCGCTCGCCGTCCGATACCCGCGTCCAGCCTCGCTCGGCGCGGACCGCTGGGTGGGCGCGGTCGCCGCATGGCGTCGGTTCGGCGACGCGATCGTCGTCGACTGCGGCACGGCGTGGACCTGCAACCTCGTGAGCGCGGCGGGTGAGTTCCTCGGCGGTTCGATCGGGGCTGGTCTGACGACGATGTCGCTCGGGCTGCACGCGCGTGCGCCCGCGCTGCCACGGTTCGACTTCTGCGCGCCGGTGGGCTTTCCCGCAGTGACCACCGAGGACGCGGTGCGGATCGGCGTCGGACAGGGTTTCGTTCGGATGGTGGAAGCCGTGTCGGAGCGGCTCGCGTCGGCGTCCGGGCTCGAGGGAGCCGTGCGCGTGCTGACCGGCGGCGAGGCGGAGGCGCTGCTGGCGCTGGGAGGAAGCGGATTCACGCACGTGCCGGACCTGATCCACGAGGGGCTTCGATGGCTGGACGCGACGCACGCTTCCGACTGCTGACTCCTGCCGGTGAGGGCGGGGTGGCCGTGGTCGAAGTCACGGGCGTCGACCGCGACGCTGCGCTGTCCGCGCTCCTCCAGGACCCGGGCGGAGGGCCGATCCGTCTGGTCCGCGTCCTCGCAGGTGATGGGGCCATCATCGACCAGGCGCTGCGCGTCGAGCATCCCGGAGCCGAGCGTCTCGAGCTGCACCTCCACGGTTCTCCCGGCGTGCTCGCCGCGGTGGAGCGAGCGGTCGGCGGGTTTGCCGAGGAGGAGGCCGCAGATCCCGCAGAGCTGCTGCTCCGCGAGGCCGTGCATCCGACCCAGCTGGCGCTCGCGCTCGAGCAGAGGGCCTGCGGAGGCTTCCCCGCGCTCTGCGCGGGGCTCCGGATGCTCGAGGGTCCCGACCGCGACGCCGCGGTGGCTGCTGCCCGGGGTCGAACGCTCGTGGCCCGCGCGCTCGCCGAGCCTGCGACCTGCGTGCTCGTCGGGCGACAGAACGCAGGCAAGTCGACGCTGCTCAATCGGCTGGCGTTCCGCGAGCGTGCTTTGACCGGTGCGAGCCCGGGGCTGACGAGGGATCCGGTCCGGGAAGCTGTCGTCCTCTCCGGCTATCCCTACCGCCTCGTCGATACCGCCGGCCTCGGCGACGCGGTCGACGCGCTCGACGTCCAGGCCCAGCGACGGACGCTCGAGGCGTTGGCCGAGGGCGTCGTGCTGCTGGTCGTCGACGGATCGTTCCCGTGGGGAGAAGTCGAGGAGGAGCTCGTCCCCCGGGCGGCTCTCGTCGTGCGCACCAAGAGTGACCTGGGCCGTGCGTCCTGGGTCGTCCCGGGCGAGGTCGACTGCGTCGAGGTCTCGTGCATCGACCCCGCCGACTCCGTTGCGGTCCGCGCCGCGGTGGGGGAGGCCCTGCGGCAGGTGCGCGGGTTGCCCGATGCGCCCGCAGGGGGGGTGGGCGGTCCCGCTGCACTGACGGCGGCCGAGCAGCGGGAGTTCGAGCGTCTGGCGCGGGGATTCCAGGGCTGACACGAGTCAGCGCGACCCGCGGTCGCTAGACTCCAGCCCCTGGATGCAGAAGCCCTCGAAGCGGGATCTTGTCTCGATCGACGATCTCTCCTCCGCGGAGATCATGGCTCTGTTCCGGCACGCCGACGAGTTCCGGGCAGACCTACGCGCGTGGTCGCACCTGTGTCGAGGGTCGATCATGGCAACGCTCTTCATGGAGCCGAGCACGCGGACGCGGCTGAGCTTCGAGTCGGCCATGCTCCGCCTCGGCGGCGGTGTGATCTCGGCGGCGGACCCCGCCACGACGAGCTTCGCCAAGGGTGAGTCGCTCGCCGATACGGTGCGCGTCGTCGGCGGCAGCTACGCGGACATCGTCGTGGTCCGGCACCCGCAGGACGGCGCAGCCCGCGTGGCCGCCCAGTATGCGAGGGTCCCGGTCGTCAACGGCGGTGACGGTGCGCACGAGCACCCGACGCAGACCCTCTGCGACCTCTACACGCTGTGGCGGGAGAAGGGTGGGCTCGAGGGTCTCGACGTCGTGCTCTGCGGTGACCTGCGCTACTCGCGCACCGTCCACTCGTTCGCCTACGCGCTGGCGCGCTTCAAGGCCAACATCGTGACGATCCCCTACCCGGGGTTCGAGATGCCTGCGCACGTCCTCGAGCGTCTGCGCCGCGAGTTCGGTGTCCAGGCGGCGGTGGCCTCGGTCGGGGAGCTGCCCGGGATCGCGGTCGAGAACTCGGCGGCCTACCTGACCGCGAGCCGGCCCCACCAGCTGGCGCTGTTCACGCGGCTCGACGCGGTCGAGGTCGAGCGGATCGACGCGATCTACATGACCCGCGCCCAGCGGGAGCGCCACCGGGGCGAGTCGACCGTCGGCTATCCCAGGCTGTCGAAGGACTCGATGAAGTCCGAGCTGATGCGCGATGCCCGGATCATGCACGCGCTCCCGCGGATCGACGAGATCGCCTACGAGATCGACGACGACCCGCGATCCGTCTACTTCCAGCAGGCGGGGCTCGGTGTGCCGATCCGTATGGCGTTGATGGCCTTCCAGCTGGGGGCGATCGAGCTCGACGCCGAGCCGCCGGCGCTCTCGTCGACCGATCCCGGGCTGAAGTTCCCGGCGGCCGGAATCCGTTGTCGCAACGAGCGTTGCGTCACGAACGGGGAAGGGGTGGCCTACCTGGTCGGGGACTTCCGGGTCGTGGTCGAATGGCCGCCGAGACTCGCCTGCGGCTACTGCGGGCAGGAGATGGATGCCCCGTTCGTCGGCAGTGGCACCACCCAGCGCTTCCACCGGCACGACGCACCCTTGGCCAAGAGGATCACGCCGGAGCACCGCGTCTACTTCGAGAGCGAAGAACAGGCGCGCGCGGCCGGGTTCCACGACGGCGCCTGATGGGTCGTGGGCCGCCCGGTCGCGCCCGTCGCTGGTCGGTCCACGGGTACGCGAAGTGGGTGGTCAGGGCGTCGACCAGGGGCGGCCGTGCCGATTCGTCCTGGTGCCCTCGAGCGCGCGTCCGGACCGACTCCCGGTGGAGTGCCCGGCCTTCTGCCCGCCTGGAATCCGCGGGCCGTTTGCGGTTTGGCGCGGTCTGCGCCGTGTTCGTGAGCGGAACCGCACGCTCGGACCGACGGGGACCGATCCCGCGACGGGGGCGTCGGCCGCAAGTCGGGGGATTGCAGCGCTCTGCATGCCTGCGGGCGACGTCGACCTGCATGGCACGCTTGTTGGAGCAGGTTGCCCCGGCCGAGCCTGGGCGCGAAGCCCTCGACCCCATGGATTCTTCTCTACAGTCCGAGGCTTCCGTCGGTTAGCTTTCCGCCCGCGCACCGGCCCCTCTCCGGACCGATCTTCCCCTCGGTCTGTCCAGACAGAGGTCCGACCCAGACCACAGGTCCCCGATCCATGTCGAATCTGCAGTCTCAACCCGTTTCGCGTCGCGCAGCCAGGGCAGTTTGCCCGCAAGCGCGGGCCCAGCGCAGGAACCCCCTGCTCGGGGCGATCGCGAAGACCTCGGCCGGGGCGCTCCTGGCCGCGGGCCTCGCCGTCCTGCCCTCCTGTAGCGGCGGCGGTGGGGGCGGGACCGGTGGAGGCGGCGGCGGCGGTGGCAACACCGGCAACGCCCGCCTCGTGTCCGTGTCCTACGGCCGCCTGGTCGACGTCTACGGTCTCCGCACGGTCGATGACGTGGTCGAGATCGCCTTGGTCGAGCGCGACGTGCTGATCGGGCCCGACATCCAGGATGAGCGGCCGCCGAGCTCCAACAAGCGCGACGAGGAGATCCTCTACGACTTCCTGAGCGCCAACCCGGACAACCTCCAACCCCGCGTGCTGATCACGCGCGAGATCGGAAGCCCGGAGTTCGATGCCGGCTTCGTGGGGCTGGGTGCACGCCTCAAGGAAGTGACCGCCGCTCGGTTCGGGGATGACGTCACGCAGCGCCCCTTCTCGGTGGTGCCGCGCAACGTCGCGCTGCAGCTCAACTTCTCGCAGTCCCTCGGTATCACCGACGACTTCTTCTACGTCGTCGAGCGCGGGGCGGCTGGCGACGAACAGGTCGTCGGCGTCCGCAACACCGAAGCGATCCAGCTGCTCGAGGTCGTCGGTGATCCGAACGACGCCGACCCGCGCGGCGACTTCCGCGTGATCCCGACCCGCTTCGTGGTGCGTGGTGACAAGCTGATCGTCGACCCGGTGCTGCTCGGCTCGGAAGGCGCGACCCTGCAGGTCCGCAACAGCGCCTCCGGCATGCCGGCCTCGCCCGACCAGGTCGGCGCCAACATCCGCATCGCGGTCGCGCTCGAGGGGCCGCTCCGCATCAACGGCGTCACGGGGATCGGCAACGAGGCCTACCTCGGCGCGAACAACCAGGCGTTCGAGAGCGTGATCCGCGACTTCCGCTCCGGCAACTCTGCGGATTCGTCGGCAGACATCGCGAGCGGCTTCGTCCGCGACGCCGAGCCGCCGCGCGTCATCGGGCAGATCCCGATGCTTGTCGCGAGCGTCGAGGACGTCGACTCCCGGACGCAGGTGGTCCGTCTCTACAAGAATGGCCGCGTGCACGGTCTCGACCGAGGCGACGTCGTGCGGTTCATCAACCCGAACCCGGACCCGTCCCTGGGCGAGGCGGACGTGTTCCCGGCCGAGATCGTCTCCGATCCCGTCGACGACGCGCTGGACCCGTCGGTCCAGCTCGTCCGGGCGGTGGTGACGCGAGGCCCGGACTGGGTGCGGACCAAGCTGAACCCGACCGGTCGCCCGGGCTTCCCGGGCTTCGGTGCTCCGGCGGCCCAGCTCGACGCCTGGCTCCGCGCCAACGCGAACCGCGCCGTGGTCGTGGCCGAGTACGAGTTCGGCGACGACGACCCGGTGAACTTCCTGTCGTTCTCGCCGTCGCCGCTGCCGCTCGCGGACGGCTCGCCGAGCCCGGTCAACGAGAACGTCTCGCCGTTCGCCGAGGCGATCATCCGGTTCACGAAGCCGGTCGACATCAAGACCGTCGGTTCGTTCGACACCTTCTTCTTCGCGACCCGCAACGTCGTCGAGGACGCGGCTATCGCCGACTTCGTCAGCGGACGTCAGATCGACCCGAACTCGTTCCGGTTCGACAAGTTCGTCACCCCGCACCTCGTCACGTCCCGCGTGATCGACGAAGACGGATCGCAGACCGCGATCCGCCTCCAGCCGATCAAGGGCTTCTACCTCGACGAGGAAATGCGGTTCAACGACGTGCCGGCGGCCCAGGGTGGGCCGACCACGCCGCGTGACTACCGCTACTGGCTGCACCTCCTGGGCGGGGCCAACGGCGTGCGTGACCTCGCCGGCAACCCGATCGACTTCCAGTCGACCGGCGATCCGGTCTCGAGCATCGCCATCCCGTTCTCGCTCGACACCCGGAAGGACCCGGCGGGCCGTCCGCTCTTCGCGGACAACCTCGTCGTCAGCGTCGTGCGTCGCTTCGCGGACACGGACGAGGACGAACAGCCTTCCTACTACCTCGACGACGAGATCAACCGACTCGATCCGACGACCGGTTCGGTGGTGGCCCCCGCCGAGGCGTTCGCGCTCCAGGATCTCTTCGGCGCGGTCGTCTACCTCGCCGAGGGCTCGCTGCAAGCTCGTCCGACCGCGCGCGTGCGCAAGGTCGTCGACGATCTGAACCAGCAGCCGCCGCCGGCCCAGGGCACGCTGTTCCAGTACTGCCCGGACGTGCTCGGCGGTGAAGGCACCGTGGCCTCGGCGAGCGCCGGTGTCCGGTTCGGCCAGCCGATCCAGAACCCGCTCAACCCGTTCGGAGCTCGTCTGCAGGCGGTGTGGCGCGAGCTCGACATGAGCCTGTCGCGCATCGATCCGTTCGACTTCAACCTCGACGTCGAGCAGATGTACTGGGCTCCGTTCACGAACGGGGTCATCACCTACGACGAGTTCGACCGAGTGAGCCTGTTCCTCGGGCACTCCGAGTTCCGTCCGGAGCCGTGCGTCGGTGCGTTCAGCTCGCTACCCGAACTCGTCGACTCCGGCCTGCGGAACAACTACGCGGACAACTACGCGCACAACAAGGCGATCGGGACCGGCGCGAAGACCGACAGCCCCGCCCCGCTCCCGGCCTACGTCGACCAGCGTCTGGTCATCGACGCGGCGCTCGCGTTCACCGAGCCGAACGGCGTGAACCGCTTCCTGCCGCTCCCCGAGTTCCAGCGTCCGTACTTCGTGTGGCGCGACGAGACCTTGAACGTCCAGGGCGGCAACTCGCTGCGCGGCTCAGACGCGGTCAACGCGAACCGCAACATGACGCCCTACATCCCGTCCCCGTGGCTGGGTGGCGCAGGGCGCTACGTCACGCCGGACGGCGACGACCTGCGGTTCAACGTCGGCAAGCACTACAACGTCCAGAACTACCAGTTCGCGTCGCCGTCGAGCCTCGACTCCTACACCGGCGGTCTCGTGCCGACCATCGGTCTGCCGCTGCTCGCCGACTTCTGGACCTACTGCGATGACCCCGACCTCCCGGTCGGCAACGGTTTCGTCGCCACGGGCTTCAACGGCTGGCAGATCGCGCTGACCGTGCAGTCCTCGGCCCAGCCGAACTTCCGCGCCTACTCCGGTGGTTTCGCAGGGACCGGGACCCGCTCACCGGTCTGCGTGTCGCCGAGCGACACCGCGTGGGTCCAGGCATCGGGCGGCTACACGCCGACCGGTGGTCGGACGACCGCGCTCGACAACTCGATGTATTGGGTCATGGCCGACTTCGTGAAGCGGCAGACCGTGGTCACGTCGGGCTTCGTCGACGCGCTCAACCCGCACCGCATGCCGTCTCGGGTTCCCGCGAGCCCGTCGAACCCGGACCCGGCCAATCCGCTGTTCAGCGATCCGCGCCTCGGGCCGTTCTTCGCCGACCAGAGCGGCAACTCCCAGCTGCCGACCAACCTGCTCCCGAACTTCGACTGGACGGCCGAGCCGCCGCTGACGGAGCTTCCGGGTGGCACGGCGATCATCCCCGAGTTCCGCGCCGCGACCGAGCTCGACCCGGCGCCG
Organism: Planctomycetota bacterium; assembly: GCA_027621295.1. Taxonomy (GTDB): domain Bacteria; phylum Planctomycetota; class UBA1135; order UBA1135; family UBA2386; genus JAQCBR01. Next base: position 3,320 of record JAQCBR010000039.1, on the reverse strand, counting down.
TGGCCGTTCGCGACGTTCTCGGGCCAGCTGCGTTGGCCTGCGAACGGCGTTCCCCAGCCGAACGCGCAGAACTTCCCGCTCGACCCGCTGAAGGCGGGGGACGCGCACGTCCGGAAGTACGACAACCGCACCGTCAACGGCCAGCGCCGTGAGTGGTGGGCGCACTTCTACAACCGCAGCGTGAGTGAGTACACGCGGAACATCACCGATCTCGCGACCGACAGCTGGACCAGCCAGTACTCGGGCCCGAACGAGAACTTCAACGCGCGTGACGTCCGCTACTTCAACTGGCGCTTCATCATGCGCAACAACGTCGACGCGAGTCCTCCGATCTCGCCGACCCTGGACTCGTTCGCCGTCACCTACCGCTACGAGAGGATCCGCTGATGTCGACCCCTCGGAACCCTGCTCGCACCTCCTCCTCGCCGACGCACCGGCCGGAACCCACTGGGCACTCGATGACTTCCTCGATGACCAACTCGATGAACCTCTCGGCGAAGAACCGCCGTCTTCCTTGGCTGTCGGCCAGCACCCTCGCGGTCCTGTTCGCCGCGTGCTCGGGTGGCGGTGACAGTGACTCGGTCAAGGGCACGAGCGGGGACTTCCTGGTCCTCCGCACGACGCCGCCGGACAACGGCAAGCTGTTCCTCAACGAGCCGATCCGGATCGACTTCTCCAACAAGGTGGACCTGCGGTCGGCCGATCTGAACACGATCTCGTTCCAGGTGTTCGACCTGAACGGCAACGCGCTGAACGAGCGGCCCGCCGGGTCGTTCTCGCTCGGCACCTCCGCCGGTGACGAGACCCCGGGTCGCCAGCTGGTCTTCACGCCGCGGTTCCCGACCAACAACAGCTACACCGACGGCGGCTTCAAGCCCGGTCGGGTCTACATCACCCAGCTCGTCGGTGGCGACCGCCGCAACCAGACCACGCTGATCGACCAGCAGGGTCGCGGCCTGGCACAGCCGGCCTCGTTCCGCTTCCAGACCGCGGACGGCACGACGCCGTCGCAGCTGTTCAGCGACACCAAGGCGGGTGGCCCGCGTCGCACGGACTTCACGGTCCGTCCGATGGTCGGCAACGTCGTCCCCCTCAACAAGTTCAGCACCGACCCGGTGGAGATCGAGCTGGCGTTCGACCAGCCGCTGAACCCGGCCGACACCAACGTGCCGGTCAACGTCAGCGCGGACCCGCTGAGTCGGGACATCTCGAACCGCGGCCGGATCTTCCTCGAGTACGACGACCAGACCACCCAGGGCATCTGGATCCCGGCGACGGTCGACCTCGAGGTCAACTCCCGTGAGGGTGCCAAGGTCGTCCTCCGTCCGATCGGCATCCTGCCGAACAACGCCGACGTCCGTGTCATCGTCGAGAACACGGTGGAGGACATGTCGGGCGAGTCGAACGTCACCGATGCGGCCTACGACCGCATCTTCGCGACGTTCCGGACGACCGACTCGTTCACGCCCCAGTACGACGCGCTGGTCGAGAACTTCGACCAGACCTCGACGATCAACGAGGACGCGGCGTTCCTCGAGCCGCAGGCGGTGCACCGCAACGGCAAGATCGCCGCGAGCTTCAACTTCGACGGTGGGGAGACCCGCCTGAGCTACCGTCCGACCCAGCGCGAGGTGATCCTCGACACGGACTTCACGCAGATCACCCCGGAGAACAGCCAGCCGATCAACGTGTCGGGCGGCGTGTTCAGCTTCTCGCGCGTCGAGATCCCGGAAGGCGTGATCGTCCGCGGTGCAGGCACCAACCCGATGGTCTGGCTGTGCACCGGCGACTTCATCGTCGACGGGACGCTGACGGTCGACGGTGGTGACGGCGCGCGTGTCGACACCCTGAACTCCGCGAACTTCCCGACTCCGGGTGGTATCGGTGTGTGCGGCGGTGGCAACGGTGGTCGCGGCAGCCCGACGGCTGCGGACCGCAGCCCGACCGGCGAGCCCGGCTTCGGTCCCGGCCAGCGTCCGGGCCTCGGCGGTGAGCCGGGTCGTCTGAGCTGCGTGGCCTCCTGCAACCGCGGTTCCGCGGGCGGTGGCGGTAGCTTCGCGACCCAGGGCGACCCCTACTACCCGCTCACCCGGACCGGCGTGACCGATTGGCCGCAGGTCGATGGTGAAGGCGGCCAGGGCTGCCTCAACCGCTCGCTCCCGGGCGGTGCGGCCGGCCCGCGCCCGTTCCTCGACTCCCGGACCGACAACGACTTCTGGGGTCAGGGTGTCAACGTGTTCCGCGGTGTGCGCATCACCGGCGAGCTCCTCGCACCGATCGGCGGAGCCGGCGGTGGCGGTGGTGGTGACAAGGGTCCGCGCTGCAACACGGGCGACCCTGGCTTCATCAACGACAACAAGGGCGGCGGTGGTGGCGGCGGTGCCGGCATCCTGATCGTCCAGGCTCTCGGCCAGATCCGGATCGGCCGCCGCGGACTCATCTCCGCCAGCGGTGGTGATGGTGGCGGTGGTGAGCAGGCGGGCGGCAACAACGAAGGTGGCGGCGGTGGTGCTGGCTCCGGCGGCATGATCGTCCTGATGTCGGGCCAGGGCCTCGAGATCGAGGTCCACGGCAACGAGAACGCCACCCCGAACCCGCGTTCGACCTACGGCGAAGGCGACTTCGAGTTCGCGATCGCCGCGGACGGGGGCATCGGCACGCAGGGCCGCTTCGGTGGTCTCGAGATCCTCAACAAGTATCCCTTCGGCGCCCAGTCGACCTGGAACCAGAAGCCGACCGGCGCGTTCGGCGGTCTCGGACTCGTCCAGATCCTGGTCCCGCCGGGTGACGACCAGAGCGACAACACCGGCAACCGCCTCGACGACCGGATCCGCTTCGTCTTCCGCGACAACAACGGCACGCTGCAGAACGTCAGTTCTCTGCGCAAGCGCCGGCTGCTCGGCTGGCGCGGCTGGCCGGACGACGTCCTCGGCTTCCGTGTCGACGACAACGGCAACCGCGTCGATCTGCAGATCGTCCAGGGCGGCAACTACGTCGACAACCCGGCTGGTGAGGGTGACATCCGCCCGAGCCCGATCCTGCTGCCGTCGCCGTTCGGCGCGGTATCCCGCGCGCAGTCCAGCTGGGTCGACCTCGGCTCGGCGGTCCGCGAGCGTCGCGATCAGACCCCACTCGCCGACGACCCGCGGACGGTCGTCGCCCAGCCGGGCCAGGAGCCGCGTCCGGACTTCTCCGACTTCGACGCGCCGTCGACGCCGGGTGACGACCAGTTCGGCTTCAAGGGCACGGCGCGCAACGCCGACTACCAGGGCTACGTCCAGTACGACCAGAACGGCTCGCAGGTCATCCCGCAGGTCCAG
>JAQCBR010000192.1 GCA_027621295.1 Planctomycetota bacterium | reverse complement strand
CCCGCCGCTACGCCGACCACAGCACTCCCTGGGACCTCCGCCGGATCACGCCGCCGCTGGCGTCGCTGCTCGCGTCGGGCCGCCTCGACCAGCTCGGCCACGGGGCCGGGGGCCGCGTCGCGGTGCCGGGCTGCGGGCGGGGGCACGACCTCCGGGCGTTCGCGGCCGCGGGCTACCGGGTGACGGGCTTCGACATCGTCCCGGAGGTCGTCGCCGAGGCGCGGGCGCTCTTGCGATGGAATCGCGCCAACGCCGACGAGGTCCGCGCGGACGTCCAGTGTCGCGACATCCTCGGCATCGGGGCCGAGTTCGCCGCGGCCTTCGACGTCGTCTACGACTACACGTGCTTCTGTGCGCTGCCCCCGCACCTCCGGTCCGCCTACGGGCGCGAGGTCGGGGCCCTGCTGCGGCCGGGGGGGATCTGGCTCGGCCTCGCGTTCCCGCTCGATCCGGCGCGGACCGGGCAGGACGGGCCGCCCCACCTGATCAAGCCCGAGGACCTCGAGGCGTCGTTCGGGCCGGCCGGCGTCCGCGCCGAGGCGGACTTCCCGGCCGAGGGCAGCGTGCTCGCGCGGGCGGGCGCCGAGCGGTGGTTCGTGCGACGCCGGATTTGAACGGGGCTGTCCGTTGGACCATGCTCCCGGGATGAGTCAGGAATTCGTGATCGTCGGCGGCGCCCGCACCGCCATGGCCGAGTATTCGGGCACGCCCGGGTTCGGCCTCTTCCAGGACCTGTCCGCGATCGAGCTCGGTGCGATCGCCGCCCGCGCCGCGATGGAGCGGTCCGGCGTCCAGCCCGACCAGGTGGACGAGGTCTTCATGGGCAACGTCAACCAGACGTCGGCCGACGCGATCTACGGGGCGCGCCACGTCGCGCTGAAGGCCGGGATCCCCGAGGACCGGGCCGCGCTGACCGTCAACCGCATCTGCGGCAGCGGGATCCAGTCGGTGGTCTCCGCCTGCCACGCGATGGGGATGGGCGAGGCCAAGCTCTGCGTCGCCGGCGGCATGGAGTCGATGAGCCAGGCGCCCTTCGTGCTCCGCGGCATCCGCACCGGCATCCGCTTCGGCACCCAGCCGCCGCTCGAGGACATGCTGTTCGCGGCGCTGTACGACCCGTTCTGCAAGTTCTTCATGGCGCAGACCGCGGAGAACGTCGCGACGAAGTTCGCGATCCCGCGCGAGGAGCAGGACGCCTACGCGCTGCGCAGCCACCAGCTCGGCGCCGCGGCCGTGAAGGCCGGCAAGTTCGCCGAAGAGATCGTCCCGGTGACCGTCAAGCGCGGCCGCAAGGAGTTCGTCGTCGACACGGATGACCACATCAAGCCGGACACGACGCTCGAGGCCCTGTCGGGCCTGCGGGCGGCGTTCGGCAAGGACGGCACCGTCACTGCCGGCAACGCGTCGGGGATCGTCGACGGGGCCGCGTCGCTGGTCGTCACGACCGCCGAGCACGCGGCGGCGCTCGGGCTGAAGCCCAAGGCGCGGATCCGCTCGTGGGCGGTCGCGGGCGTCCCGCCCGAGATCATGGGCATCGGCCCGGTGCCTTCGATCCGCAAGGCCTGCGAGCGCGCCGGCGTCGCCGTCTCGGACCTCGACCTGATCGAGATCAACGAGGCTTTCAGCGCCCAGTACCTGGGCTGCGAGAAGGAGCTCGGCCTCGACCGGGACCGCGTCAACGTCAACGGCGGCGCGATCGCGCTCGGCCACCCGCTCGGCGCGACCGGCACCCGCCTGCTGCTGACCCTGGTCCGGGAGCTGCACGACGCCGACAAGACCCTCGGCTGCGCGAGCGCCTGCATCGGCGGCGGCCAGGGCATCGCGATGATCGTCGAGCGCGTCTGATCCGGACGTGCTCCGAGGGGCCGCCGCAGCCGCGGACGACGCCGACCTTGGCGGCCCCGACCCCTGCGCCGTAGACTGCGCGGTTCGGCCCTCGCGACGAGGGGGCCGGAAGGACCTCCCTCCGAGCGATGACCGAAAAGCGCCAGAACGTCCAGATCACCGGCCGCGTCCTCTATCTGACGAAGGACCCGGACCTGCTCCGCGCGCAGCTCTACGAGGGCGTCGACCTGCCCTACGACCCGGACCGCGAGCTGATCGACAACATCTCGACCGACGAGCTGACGCCCGGTTGGGTCTGCTACTACTACGACGACACGCTGGCGCGGTACTGCCTGGTCGGTCTGCGCGGCGGCGTCGTGAAGAAGGACGCGATCAAGGACGGCGGCTTCGGCGTGATCGTCAGCGGCGTGTCGAAGGGCTGCGGATCGAGCCGCGAGACCGCGCCGTTCAGCGAGCTGAAGGCCGGCGTCCAGCTCGTGATCGCGAAGAACATCGAGAAGATCTACGGCCAGAACTGCCAGAACATCGGGCTACTGACGTCGACGGACTTCGGGCTGATCGAGCGCGTGCAGAACGGCGAGTCGATCCCGATCGGCGAGTTCACGAAGGGGCTGGACCCGATCGCCACCGAGATCGTCGAGCACGGCGGGCTGTTCGCGTTCAACAAGGCGCGCCTCGCCGGCGACGTGGTCCCGCCGGTGACGGCGACCTCAGCGCGCCCGATGACGCTCTGCGAGAAGATCATCGCGAACCGCGCGATCGCCGACGCGGCGACCGGCGCCGAAGGCATCCCGGCGGTCCAGCCGGGCGACGCGCTCTTCGTCCGCACCGACGTGCGCTTCAGCCACGAGTATGTGACGCCGATGGCCGAGTCGCTGTTCAAGATGGGGCTCGGCGACGACGCGAAGGTCCACGACCCGGGCTCGGTGTTCGCGTTCCGCGACCACCTGACGTTCCTCGACCGCGTGATGCCCGAGGCCCACGTGAAGATGGGGCTCCGCGAGCAGGCGGCCAGCCTCGCGACCGTGCAGCAGTCGTTCAGCGAGCGGCAGGGCGTCCGTCTCTACGGCGAGGTCGAGCGGGGCGGCAAGCCGGCCGGCTCCGAAGGCATCTGCCACAACATCGTCATCGAGGACCTGGCCCTGCCCGGGCAGCTCGTGATCGGCACCGACAGCCACACCTGCATGGCCGGCGTGCTCGGCTGCTTCGCGTTCGGCGTCGGCTCGACCGACATGGCGAACTCCTGGTTCACCATGGACGTCCGCGTCCGCGTGCCGGAGTCGGCCCGCGTCGAGCTCCACGGCGAGCTCCGCGACGGCGTGTCCGCGAAGGACGTGATGCTGAAGCTCCTGAGCGACGCGTTCTTCAAGACCGGCGAGGGGATCGGCAAGGTCCTCGAGTTCGGCGGTCCGGGCATGGCGAGCCTCGGCATCGACGAGCGCGCGACGCTGACCAACATGGCGGTCGAGGCCGGCGGCTTCACCGGCATCATCGAGGCCGACGACGTCGTCCTCGACTACCTGGAGCAGCAGCGCGGGGTGGGCCGCTCCGAGCTCGAAGCGCGCGTCGTCCGCGCGGACGAGGGCGCGAGCTACTGCAAGACGTTCACGATCGACCTCGCGACCGTCGAGCCGATGGTGGCGACGCCGGGGGACCCGCGGAACGGCGTCCCGCTCGGCGGGCTGGGCGACGAGGTCAAGATCGACATCGCCTACGGCGGTTCGTGCACCGGCGGCAAGAAGGAGGACATGGACATGTACGCGTCCGTCGTCCGCCGCGCGGTCGAGGCCGGCCGTTCGATCCCGGACGGCGTCCGCTGCTACATCCAGTTCGGCAGCCAGCGCATCCGCGACTACGCGGAGTCGATGGGCTACGTGCAGCTCTTCGAGGGAGCCGGCGTCGAGCTGATCGACCCGAGCTGCGGCGCGTGCATCAAGGCCGGCCCCGGCGTTTCGGACGACCCGTCCCAGGTGACGGTGTCCGCGATCAACCGGAACTTCCCGGGCCGCTCGGGTCCGGGCCAGGTCTACCTCGCGTCGCCCTACGTGGTCGTCGCGTCGGCGTTCCTCGGCCGCATCGGCGCGCCGGGCGAGCTCTGAGAGAGGCCGTGACCAAGTCGGTCCAGGCCCCCTCGGTCGCTTGCTCGGCAGCCGCTGCGCGGCTCCGGCAGAGCCCGTGAACCGATCGGGTCACAGGCTCTGATCCGCGTCCTGTCCCTGGCCTCACACCCTCGGCGGGTCGGTGATCGTCCGCCAGCGCGGCCGGGTCGGTGCGCCCACGCCATCGCCGCTCGGCCGCGGATCGTTGCGAGGTGGCAGAGGTGGGCGCTTGGGTGCTCCATCCTCGGCCGAACGCTGGGGCTCAGGCGGGCGGGTCATGCTTCCTATCTGGCAGGATACATGACCGATTGTCAAGTCTGCGGTCGGCGCGCGGGCGGCGCTGATTCCGGCGGCATCGCGCGGCACCGGTCTCGCTAGAGTCGGGGCGATGCGCGCTGACCCGGTCCGCCTCGAGGTCTTCCACCAGCTGCTCGCCGCCGTCTGCGAGGAGAGCGGGGCCGTCCTCCAGCGCTCGGCGGTCAGCCCGAACATCCGCGAACGACGGGACTTCTCGGTCGCGCTCTTCGACCGGTCCGGCCGGCTCGTCGCGCAGGCCGCCCACATCCCGGTCCACCTCGGCAGCGCCGCAGGCTCCGTCGAAGCAGTGCGGCGCGAGCTGCCCGACCTCGGCCCGGGTGACGTGGCGATCCTCAACGATCCCTACGCGGGCGGCACGCACCTGCCGGACGTGACGCTGGTGCGGCCGGTGTTCGTCCGGGGGGGCGGGAACGAGCCGCGCTTCTACGTCGTCAACCGTGCGCACCACGCGGACATCGGCGGTGCGGTTCCGGGTTCGATGGCGCCCGCGCACGACCTGCACGGCGAGGGGCTCGTGCTGCCTCCGCTGCTGCTCCGCCGCGCCGGCGAGCCGGTCGATGCGGTTCTCGCGGTGATCCGCGCGAACGTCCGTTCGCCCGACGAGCGCCTCCTCGACCTGAAGGCCCAGGAGGCGAGCCTCGACGTCGCTGCGCGCAGGGTCGAGGCGCTGTGCGAAGAGCAGGGGCTCGCCGAGGTCGAAGCCTACGCCGGGCACCTCTGCGCATACTCGGAGCGGATCGCCAGGGACGTCGTCCGCGCGATCCCGCGCGGCGTCTACGACGCCGAGGACGTGCTCGAGGACGACGGGAGTGGCGGCGGACCGTTCCCGCTGCGGCTCCGGCTCACGGTCCGCGACGGCGCGCTCGAGTTCGACTTCCGCGACAGCGCGCCCCAGGCCAGGGGAGGGCTGAACGCGAACCGCGGCGTCGTGCTCGCCGCGTCGGTCTACCTGCTCCGCTGTCTGTGTCCGGGCCGACTGCCGACCAACGACGGGCTGTTCCGTGTCGTCCACGTGCGGACGCGGCCGGGCACGATCCTCGACCCGATCCGGCCCGCGCCCGTCGCCGGCGGCAACGTCGAGACGAGCCAGCGCCTCGTCGACCTCGGCCTCCGCGCGCTCGCGCAGGCCCTGCCCGGCCAGATCCCGGCCTGCTCGTCCGGCACGATGGTGAACCTCACCCTCGGCGGCGCGGGGGCGAGGGCGTTTTCCAGCTACGAGACGCTCCCGGGCGGCGCGGGCGCAGGTGCGAACGGTCCTGGCGTCTCGGCGATCCAGACGCACATGACGAACACGCGGAACACGCCGATCGAGGAGCTCGAGCAGCGTCTGCCCGTGCGGGTCCACGCGTTCACGGTCCGCCGCGGCTCGGGCGGGAAGGGGCTGCACCGCGGAGGCGACGGAGTGCTCCGGGAGTTCGAACTGCTCGAGGCCGCGAGCGTCGGTCTCTTCGCCGAGAGGGCGGTCGACGGTCCGCCGGGTGCGGACGGCGGGTCGAGCGGCGCGCCGTTCCGTGCGCGTGTGGTCGACCCGACCGGACGCCGGGGGCCACTCGATCCGAAGGGCGCGCAGATCCTTCCTGCCGGAACGCGGGTCCGCATCGAGACCCCGGGCGGCGGGGGGCACGGGAAGTCCTAGCCGACCGTCCGGAGCGCAGCGCGCGCAGCGGCGAGGCCGCGGGCGCTCGCGGCGCCGCGGGTCCT
>JAQCBR010000038.1 GCA_027621295.1 Planctomycetota bacterium | reverse complement strand
CTCGTTCCCGGCCACGGTCGGCACACCGTGCCGCTTGGCGACCGCGCGTACCCGCGCCTCCAGCGCCGCGTCCTCGTCACGCCGGTGCCGCGTAACCAGCGCGTAGAGCCGCGAGCCAAACGCATCCTTGAGCACGCCGACCTCGACCGGATCACCCTTCCACAGCGCGACCAGACCGTCCGCATGGTCCAGCACCTCGCGCGGCTCCACCACGCACGCACCCTTCGCCGACCTGAGCCGCCCCGTCGTCACCAGCCGGCAGAGGTTCGCGTAGCCCGCCCGGTCCTGCACCAGCAGCACGGCCGTGCTCCCGTCCGCCACCGTGACCTCCGACCCGACGACGATCCGCACGCCGTGCTCCTTGCCCGCCACGTAAGCGCGCACGATCCCCTGCACCCCATCCCGGTCCGTGACCGCGAGCGCCGACACCCCCACCGCCTGCGCGTGCGCGACCAGTTCCTCGGGGTGCGCCCCACCCTCGAGGAAGCTGAAGTTCGTCTTGCACCACAGCGGCACGTAGCTCGACACCGGTCCACTCCACCGGCACGTCGCTCGCCGGAGGGAAGACGAAAGCGGACGGATGTCTTCCAGTCAATGAGGGAGATGCCCGGACGCGGGCCGAGACGTGGTCACAGGCCCGCGGCCCTTCAGCGCCACCACGAGGCGTCGTGGTCGCTGGCGGGCGCCTCGGGGGCGGGTCGTTCGGAGGACGGCGGCAGCGGGGCAGGGCTCAGCACGATTTCCGAGGCACCGCTGAACACCACGCCGAGGAGTGGTCCCACGAACACACCCAGGAGCAGGGCGACGATCCCGCCGACGACGAGGACTACCCACGCCCGCGCCAGGAAGGCCGCTGGGCCCGGCTTCACGAGGCCTAGCACGCTGTTCAGCGTGTCCACCAACCCGAAGCCGAGCGTGCTGTCGGCCGTGACATCGACGGCGAACGTCAGCAGGACGGCCGGGAGGCCGAAGACGAGCGTCGCCACCGAGGTCAGCGCGGCACACTGGACGAGCAACCGGAACGGCTCTCGCCGGATCCTGGTCAGGGTCTCCGAGAGCACTCCTCCCGGCGGGCGGTCGACCGAGGCTCCGATCGAGATCGCCAGCCAGATCGCCACCGGCAGGAAGAGCACGACGGGGACGTTGACGACGAGGAACAGGATCCCGAGCAGCACCGGGAGCACCGGAACCGAGGAGGCCAGCTGCCCGAGCCAGGGTTCGAAGAGCCCGACCAGCAGCCAGGCGAGGATCACGAGGGAGAGCGCCGGGAGAAGCCCGGGGATGAAGCCGGCCCAGGCCTCACCCATCGCCTGCCCCCAGGTCGGGATCCTCCGGCCGCGCAGCGCCGCCTGGTCGACGCGTGCCGCGGCCCCAGCGGCCAGCAGCAGCCCCGCGAGCACGAGGAGCAGAAGCCCGAAGCCCGGACTCTCGCCGAGGAACAGCAGGTGCCGCAGCACCACGACGTAGACCAGGGCCGGGAGAGGACCGGCGATGGACGGCGCGTCGTCACTGCCGTGTCCTGGACGGACATCTCGACTGGCCAGCGCCAGTCCGATCGCGAACAGGAGGAGATCCGCCACCCAGGCATTGCCGATCGCACGGGACAGCTCCGCGAGGATCCACGCGAGAACCAGCAGCGCGAACACCGACAGCGTCGTCACGAGCACCCCGAGCCAGAGCCGCGAAGAGTGGAACGAACGGCGAGTCGCCGCGATCACCTGGCGCGCGGACGGCTCGACCCAGTCGGCCTGCGCCGCACAGCTCGGACAGACCAGATCTGCGTGCGCAGCGGTGACACCGACCTGGAACGTCCACCCGCAGCGTGGACACGAGACGGTCTTCAGCATGGTCGCTTCCCCTTCTTCCGCGGCGCATCGCGACGCACCGTTCGACGGCCGAACCTAGCGACCTCGTCCAAGCCTGTCCCGGCAGCGGGCCACGAGCCGGGCGGAAACACACTTCACTCCAGGAGCGCGCACGCCCGCCGATCGGGCGCCGGATCCGCACCGCTCCACGCGACGCCGAGTTGCCCGAGGGCCGACTGCGAGACGACGGTGACGGCGCATTCGAGGAGCAGGCGCGCGACCGAGCGTGACGCGATGCCGCCGTGTGCGAGCACCCGGGCCGCACCCGCCGAGACCGACGCTCCGCCGCAGGCGAGTTGCACGTCCTCGCCCGGGCTGCGATCTTCTGTCGTGCCGGCGCGCCGCGCCGGCCCCGCTCTCGCCACCCTGCCGCGCCAGCCCGCGGCAGGCCTGCAACCCCGAGCCCCGCTCACCTCGGAGTGACCATGAATGGCATCGTTGCGACGTCGCTGATGGCCGCGTGCCTCGCGACCGGACTGTCCGCGTTCTCCCTCGTCCAGGTGCCCGACCCGCTGCCGCGGCCGGACGGCAAGGCTGCGGACATGAGCAAGCCGGTCCAGGTCTACATCCTGATGGGCCAGTCCAACATGCTCGGCTTCGGCAAGGTCGACGGGCTGGAGACGTCGTGCAACCAGAAGGGTCTCTACCCGTACCTCGTCGAGGAAGACGGGAGCTGGACGGTGCGGAAAGACGTGCGCTACGTGCGCGTGATGTGTTCGGGCAACGGCGCGAGCAAGACCTACAACAACGAGTGGATGACCGTCTCCGGCAACTTCGGTCCGGAGCTGGGCATCGGGCACTACGTGGGGCACGTCACCGACGCGCCGGTGCTGATCCTGAAGTCGTGCATCGGCAACCGGAGCCTCGGCTACGACCTGCTCCCGCCGAGCGCAGAAGGCTACGAGGGCAACCCGCGCGGTCCGCGCAAGCCCAAGTCCGGCGGCTGGTACGCGGGCGTCCAGTACGACGGCGATGTCGCCGCGGCCAAGGAGGTCCTGGCTTCGCTGCCCAAGCACTACCCGGGAGCCGGCCGCTTCGAGGTCGCAGGCTTCTTCTGGTGGCAGGGCGACAAGGACTTCCGGAACGCCGAGCACGCGGCGCGCTACGAGGAGAACCTGCTCTGTCTGATCGAGTCGCTGCGCGCCGACTTCGACGCGCCGGACGCGAAGTTCGTCTGCGCGTCGCTCGGCCAGACGCGGAAGGGCAGCGGCGGGCCGCAGGGGCAGATTCTCGACGCCGTGCTCAACATCGACGGCCAGAGCGGCAAGTACCCGAAGCACAAGGGCAAGGTCGCGACCGTCTACTCCAACCCTCTCAGCATGGGCGGCAGCTCGAGCGGTCACTACGGAGGCAACCCCGAGACCTACATGAACATCGGCCAGGCGATGGGCCAGGCGATGGCGCGGCTGATCCTCGACAGTCCCGGCGGCGTGCCCGGGGTGCGCGAGTCCGACCTCGACGGCGCGCTCAAGTCCGTGTTCAAGGCCATCGTCGACGGCAAGTTGGGCCGAGCCGACACGGCGCTCCGGGAGTACCTCGCCGAGCGCGACCGCGCCGACGCGCAGCAGATCGAGCTGGCCGAGAAGCTCGAGGACCATTTGGGAGGTCTCGTCGACGGGTTCCTCGGCGATATCGAGAAGAGCCTCGACGCGGGCGACTACTGCCGCGTGCGCGACGAGCTCCGCGAGCGGGGCAAGGACTTCGAGGGCATCCCGGACTTCGACCGGCAGCAGGTCGAGTGGAGCGCCGACCTCGCCTCCGAGACGGCGGTGCAGGCGATGGCCATCGGCGACCAGCTGGCGGCCATCCTGCAACGGAAGGGCAAGTCGAAGACAGCGACCTACTTCAAGCAGCTCCAGGACTTCCAGGCCGAGCACGCCGGGTCGTTCTACGGCGCGCAGGCCGCCGAAGAGCTGAAGCCGATCCAGAGCGCGCTCGACGCGGCCATGGACGAGATCCGGGCACACGGCGCGCGCGGCGACCTCTACGCGAAGTTCACGCTCGTCGACGAGACCGAGGCGCAGTTCAAGGGCATCCCCGCGTTCGACGCCGCCAACGAGACGTGGTCGAAGGAAGCCAAGTCCGCGGACGTGAAGAAGGAGATCGCCGCCGGCGAGGACTACGCCGAGATCTTCGAGGACCTCGCCAAGATCGACGAGGCGTTCGCCGAGGCCCAGGCCGAGAACGCGCAGATCACCGGCAAGAACCAGCGCGAGAAGGCGGAGCAGCGCGCGCTCGGCCGCTACGAGAAGAGCCTCGCCTCACTGGCCGGCAAACTCGAGAAGCTCGCCTCCAAGCACGCCGACACCTACTACGGCAAGGCCGCGGCCGACAGCCACAAGGCCTACGTCGACAGCAACGGCAAGAAGCTCGTCGACGCCCGCGCGCGCTGACGGAACGAGGTCCGACGCGCGCGGGCGGAAGCTCCCCAGCCGCGCGGGCGCGTCACATCGCGCCGATCGTCAGCGTCAGCGCGTTCGAGGTCCAAAGGCCCGTCGTCGGGGCGTTGATCTCGAGCACCTGACCATTCAGCTGCGCGCCGGCGAGCGACGCGCTGTTGGAGATCGGCAGGAAGACGCCGACCGTGCCGGCCGTCGACGGCACCGGGCCGAGAGTCAGGTCGAGGCTGGTCAGCAGCAGACAGCCGGGCTGGCCGAATCCTGGAAGGATCGAGGACAGCGGCAGCGACGAGGTGGAGAAGCCCCAGATCACGAGGGCGGTCGAACCAGCGCCGAGGTTGCTGCAGGTGCCCTGCCAGATGCGGCCCGTCCAGGGCGCGCCGTCCGACGTGAGCGTCAGCGGCCCGCCAGGACCCGTGCAGCCGCTGCCGTAGGCGGTAGCGTCACCCATCTGCGTGGCCTGGTACTCGTAGACGTTGTAGGTCGGCCGGGAGCCGCTCCTCGCCGGATCCTGGCCACCCGACTTGTAGATCTTCCCCGTCGCCGGAATGAAGTCCGCGTAGTAGCGGCTGATCCGACCGATGGCCGGGTCGTTGTTGTTGTACGGCGCCGCACCCGTGATCGGGTTCGCGTAGATCGTCCACGTGTTGGTCACGCAGTCGAACTCGCTCGTGTAGTTGGTCGGCGAGCCGTTGTAGGTCGACGTCCCGTAGATGTAGGTCGTGTTGTTGGCGGTGCCCGCGGCGACGCCCTGGCCGCCCTGCATCACGACCCGCTTGCGCAGCGGATCGTAGACCGCCTTGTTCGCGAGCACGCTGGCCGGGAACGTCCCCGTCTGGGTGGACCAGTCGTAGCTGCTGATCAGCGTCCAGTTGCTGCCGGCCCAGACCCAGACGTCCAGGTGGCGGTACGCGTCGGGGGCGAAGTTGACCGCATCGTCGCCGCCACAGAGCAGCACGTCGTTGAAGTCCGGCCGATACATCATGCTCGCGAAGCGACGAGCCGGCGGCACGTTCGCAGGGCTGAGCTGGAACCACGATCCGCCGATGAAGAGCCACGTCTCATCACTCGGCGTGCCGCCGCCCAGGTCTCCACCGAAGACCAGCATGCCGCCGGTCGACGGGTCGAAGCTCATCGCCGCCCAGCGACGCGGGCTCGGGGCCGAGCCGCCCGCAGGCGTGACGTCGGTCCAGGTGTTCGACACAGGGTCGTATTCCCAGATGTCGTTGAGCAGCGTGTCCGCGGGCAGCGGGCCGGTCGCGCGGTTGTCACCGCCGAAGACCACGAAACGCTGCGAGTTCGGGTTCCACGCGCCGGCCGCACGACCGCGCGCGTGCGGCGCGAGGGTGACGACCCCGTCGTGGAGCTGCGTGTAGCTGCCGGTGACGGCGTTGAAGCCCCAGAGGTCGTTCACCGTGGTGCTCGTGTTGTTGTTCAGGCAGCCGCCGAACACGAACAGGGTGTCGTTGCTCGCTGCGCTCGCGCCGTCGGCCCGGAACGTCGAGCCGGTCGCGGTCGTGCCCGCGGAGACGGTCGCGGTCCACGCGGCCCGCGGAGCGGCTCGAGGTGTGAGGGCGACGGACGGAAGAGGCGGGAACTGCGCAGCGACCGAGCTGGCGAGCAGCGGAAGCGCGAGGAGGGCGGAGAAGCGCATGGATGGAGGACTCGATACAGGCCCAAGAGCCGAGGAGGGGCGATCCCGCGGCTTCGCGTCGATCACGAACCGCCGCGCGATTGTGGACGCGATCCCGAGACCGTCAAGAAGGCCGGCCGTCCCACGTGCGTATCAGTCGGACGCCAGTCGCTCCGCGTAGCCGGTGGCACATGCGGCACAGGGCAACCACCGCGATCGAAACCTCTCACCGATCGTGTCCACGTTCTCCCCGCGGCCTGTGCTGAGCGCCGATCAGCGGTTCGATCTCTCCGCGCGGTAGGTGCGGATCTCCCCGAGTTCGATCTGGAAGGGTCCGTCGATCTTGTCGTCGATCGACACCCCGATCTCATCGACCCGTCCCGGATCGACCGCGGGGAGATCGAGTGTTCGGCCGCGCCACGTAGGAACCATGTCCGCGAACGGGAGGAAGACGTCCTGCCAGACGCCCGCATCCCCAGCAGACCTGAGGTCCTGCGTGGCGAACGGACTGCGGTAGGACGCCGCGAGCCGGCTCGTCGGGGACGGCTGCCGCAGTCGCAGCGTGTAGGTCCGACCGTCTCCCCGCACGCGAAGATGGATCCCCGTCTCCGCTTCTGTCCCGAGACCGAGATCCGAAGCCGGACGACGCACGGACGAGAAGCCTCCACCGTTGGTGTTGAGCACCCCGGTGAACACCATCCGCCCGTCCTCGACCACGAACGTCCCGCTCGATCGACCGCCCATCACGCCGTCGAGCACGGTTTGCCAGCGGCCAGCCTCTTCGGGCTTCGCGAAGTCGACCAAGACTCGACCGGGGAGACTCGGCTCGGAGACGTCGGGGCTCACCATGGTGCAAGCAGAGAGTAGGACAGAGGACAGCAGGGCGGCACGCATGGGGCGCTCGTTCGCGGCGCGAGCCCGCGCAGATGCCGGGAGCCCGCGAGCCGGGCCGCGACGCCCCGTCCATCGCGGTTAGTCTGCCCACACCCGCGATGCGCTACGAAGGCCAGATCTACCGTCCGCCCAGCGAAGCCGACTCCTACATCCTGCAGGCGACGATCGGGTGCAGCTGGAACAAGTGCACCTACTGCGACATGTACCGGAGCAAGGCGTTCCGTGTGCGGTCGCTCGACGAAACGCTGGCGGACGTCGACGCAGCTGGGCGGGCGCTCGGACCGAACGTTCAGAAGGTCTTCGTCGCCGACGGCGACGCGCTCGTCATGGACATGCCGACCTGGCGAGCGATCCTCACCGCGTGCCGCGAAGCGTTCCCGAGGCTGCGCAGGGTGTCGTGCTACGCGATGGCTTCGAACGTGCTCGACAAGACCGAGGCCGAACTCGCCGAGCTCCGCAGCCTCGGACTCGACCTGCTCTACATCGGCCCGGAGAGCGGTGACGACGTCACGCTGAAGCGGATCGCCAAGGGCAGCACCGCTGCGGACCACGTCGCCGCAGCCGAGAGGGCGCGCGCCGCCGGCATGAAGCTGTCCGTGATCTTCCTGCTCGGCGCCGGCGGCACAGAGCGCAGCGAGCAGCACGCGCGAGGCTCGGCAGAACTCGCCACCGCGATGGACCCGAGATTCCTGTCCGCACTGACGCTGACGGTCGTGCCCGGAACGCCGATCGCGCGCGCCGAAGAGAAAGGGCTGTTCACGATGCCCGACGTCCCGACGACGCTGCGCGAGCTGCGGACGCTCGTCGCGCACGCGGCGCCGACGGACGCGATCTTCCGGACCAACCACGCATCCAACCGGCTGCCGATCGGCGGTCGACTCCCGCGCGACCGCGACGACATCGTCGCGGCCATCCAGGGAGCGCTCGACGGGGTGATTCCACTGCGACCCGAGTGGATGCGGGGGCTCTAGCCCCTCGACATCGGGATCCGATCCCCGACCACGGGAAGTTCGGCGCGCAGCTCGGCGCCGGCACGCTGGGTACGATGCGCCCATGTGCCGCACCGGGCGCATCACACGGGCGCTGGTCCTCCTCGTGGCAGCCGCGGGGTGCGTGCCCTTCAGCTACCCGACCAACGTCCCGCCCGAGGACGTGAGGGCCAGCCTGGGACACGTGGGCATCGTCGTGTCCCCCACTGCACCCGAGCTGGGTCTCCGCAGGCCGCCGCGCGGTCCGATCCGCGGGTTGGGAGTCGGGTTCGTGCGCGGGGTCCTCGGCGCGCCCGTGTTCGCGCTGTGGGCAGGCGGCCACGGCGTCGATCCGCTCAGCCAGGCGCTCTTCATGGTCGTCGGAGCGGTCGTCTACCCACCGGTGTCGATCGTCGGCGGCGCGGTGACGGCTCCGTCGGCAGCCTCCGTAGACCGCGCATCCCGCGCGCTCTCGCAGGCGCACGCGGAGCATGCGCGGCCCGAGCGGGTCGGAACCCTGTTCCTCGGACTCGCGCAGAGCCTCGCGGCACGGCCGTGCACGGACGGTGGCTTCGCGACCGCAGCAGAGATCCGGGACGGGCGCCTGATCCCGGCCATCGCGAGCGCAGACTCGATCGTCGTGCTGACCTGGACCGAGGTTGCGAGCACCTGGACGCTCGGTCTCGTCTCGACGGACAAACCGTGCAGCGTCGTCACGGAACTCGAGATGCACGTGTTCCGTGCGAGCGATCGAGCGCTCGTCTACCACACGCGGGTCGGGCACATGGAGCCTCGGCGAGAGCGAACCTACCGCGCTTGGGCGTTCGCCGACGCGACGCCACTCGCCGACGAGATCGACCGCTCGCTCGACGAGATGTGCACGGCGCTGGTCGAGCGACTCTTCCTGTTGGCTCCAGACCTGCACAAGGCGCAGGGAGCAGGTGATCCGTGACCCGGTATGCGGTGCTCGTGCTGGCGATCACGCTGTCGCTCGGCGGCTGCGGCGGACTCGGGCTCGAGGTGCGCGATCCGGTCCGGGGCGCCGACGGCAGTCTGACCCTGGCGTGGGAACCCCTCGTCTCCGCCGAACCCACGAGCTACGACATCCGGGTCTTCGACGAGGCTTCCGGAGACTGCGTGTTGGCGCAGGATGGGTTCCAGGGCACCACGCTCCACATCCCCAGCGGACTGCCCGCAGGCACCTACCGATGGACGGTGCGGCCCCGCGTTCGGACCGCCGAGGGCACGCGCGTCGGGCTCTGGAGCGGCCCCTACGGCGCGGCGCTCGGAGCGACCGGGGTCATGCCCCTGCCACCGGTCCAGCTCCACCCGCTCGAGATCCGCTGAGCCCAGGTCCACGGATCTCCCCTTGAGCACGAACCCGGTCTCGGACCAGACTGGGCCGCGTGATCGCACCCGAACTGGAAGGAGAACGCTACGCGACCACGCACACCCACCTCGCCGAGGTGCGTGAGCGGGTCGAAGAACTCGGCGCAGAGCAGGCCGCGGCGGTCGAACAGGCCATCGCCGTGTCGCTGCACTGCCACCAGCACCAGAGCGACCGCCCGAGCGGTGCCCCCTACGTGGAGCACCCGGCAGAAGTCGCGCGCAACGTGGTCCGCTGGTGCCGCCCGCTGGCGACCGAACTCGTGATCGCCGCGCTGCTCCACGACAGCGTCGAGGACCAGCACGAGATCCTCTGCGCGCTCGACGGACGCTCGCCCGCCGACCGCCACGGTGCGTTCGACACGATCGAAGCGCGGTTAGGGACGCGTGTCCGGAACCTGGTCGCACACCTGACCAACCCAGAACACGCTGGCCCTCGCACCGCAGCCGAGAAGCGCGCCGAGTATCTGGCCCACATCCAGGAGCTCGCCGCGGAGGACTCCGATGCCTACACGGTCAAGCTCGCCGACCTGTGGACCAACGCGCTCCGCCTCGACGGCATCGCCGATGCCGACAAGCGCTCGAGGCTCGGTCTGAAGTACCGGCCCGTGCTCGAAGACGCTGCGACCAGACTCCTCGAAGGCCCGCCGCCGCGCCTCGTGGGCACGGCCGCGAGCATGCGCACGGAGCTCCTCCAGGCCATCGCCCGGATGGACGCGTAGGCAGGAGGGCGACCGACCCGCTCAGCGAAGCTCGAGGACCGGGCTGACCGGCTCGCGCGAAGCGCCGACGGTGACCGCAGCCTCCGCGCGCAGTCCGGTCGTCGTCGTCAGCACGATCCGATACTCGCCCGGCGGCAGCGTCGCGCCGACGTAGTAGCGACGGAAGTCGACGGCGCTGCCCGGGTCGTACTCCGACCGCCGGAACTCCTGTCCCTCCCGCTCGTAGACCACGGTCACGTGCCCGAGGTCGGCGTCGTCCGCGAAGCGGACGTCACACTTGCAGCGGGCGCCGGCGACCACCGGGATGTCGAGGACGGCGGGCGCGTCGGGGGACAGCTCGATCACGCCCTCGCTCGCGACCACCCCGCTGCCGTGGAGCGCCCACTGGAAGTCCCCCGGCTGCATGTTGGCGATCACGAACTCGTCCGCCGTGATCGGTGCCACGGTCGCGCCGCGACGCCCGTCCGCGCGCTGCATGAAGAGCGACAGCTCCACGCCCTCGCTGCCGGGACCGCGCTGGACCCGCACCCGGACTTCGGCACGCGTCGCCGACGTCGTGATCGTCCCCACGTCGTGGCGCGCGGCGGGCTCGAGTCGGAACGGCTCGCCGTGGAACACCGCGACCTCACCGTCCATGACGACGATCAGTACCTCTCCAGGCTCGGCCTCGTCGAACGTGAACCGCCCCTCGTCGTCGAGCCTCACCGTCCTCCAGCTGCGGTCCTCCTGGATGAGCAGCACGGTCGCCGCCTTCGGCTGCGCGAGCCGCGAACCGAGGTCGACGACGCGGCCGGTGATCCGCGCCGGGTCCAGCTCGACCGGTCGGTCGAAGGACGCGCGGATCTCCACCGGGCCGCGCCCCGGCACGACACCCGTCTGCTGCACGGGCGGAGAGCCACGCGGCTGGTCGAAGACCTGCACGTAGATGCTGTAGAGCGGTTCGGTCAGGCAGACGAAGCGGAAGCGTCCGTCCGCGTCGGTGGTGATCGTCCCGCGCTGCTGCCCCGCGGCGTTCCGCAGCGAGACGAACTGGTGCTCCAAGGGGTGTCCGTCCCGGTACAGCGCCCTCCCCTCGATCACGAGGCCGTCGGTGAGAACGGGGTCCCAGGTGCGCTCTTCGCCGGCGGCCAGCTCGAGCTGTTCGGTCACGTAGGCGAGGCCGGTGCCGCTGCCCCAGCGCTGCGAGATCGCCTGGACGAACGCATGGACGGTGCCCGGCGTGACGCCGGCGAGCCGGTAGCGCCCGTCCGCGTCGGTCGTCGTCGCCGCATGGTCGAAGACCTCGTCGAAGTCGATCTGCCCGGTCTGGATGAAGTTCGTGCCGGGCTCCCGGTCGTAGGCCCGCACCGCGACCCCGGGCCGCGGCGCACCCGCCTCGTCCCGCACGGTCCCGACCAACGCGGCCGCGGCCGCGAGCGCCACCTCGAGCTGCGCGGTCTCCCCCGCCTCGACCGCGACCGTGCCGCGCGCGAGCCCGAAGCCCGACCGCGCCGCGGACCAGACCACCTCACCCGCCCGCACGCCGTCGAAGACGAAGCGACCGTCGGCGTCGGTCTCCACGGTCCGCGGGCTCCACTTCTCGACCACGCGGCCACCCCGGGAGTCGATCCCCTGATCGCGGGGACCGAACGCGACGCGCGCCCGGCCGAGCGGAAGGCCGCTCACCGCGTCCCGGACCGTGCCGACGATCCGGCCACCGTCGACCTCGAGGACGAGTCTGAGCTCGACGCGGCCTTCGACGACGTCGCACAGGTCGAGGTCCACCAACTGCGAAGGCGCATCCGCCCCCCCTTCCGCCGCCAATGCGCCCAGCGACAGATCAGCCGGGATCGCGGCCAGCTCGAAGCGGCCAGCGCCGTCCGCGACGGCCACGACGCGGCCCGCTGCCCAGTCCGACTGAGCGGTCTGCAGCCAGACGCGCGCACGTCCCACCGGTTGTCCACCCGCATCGACGACGACGCCCGACACGTGCACACCCTCGTCCAACACGATCTCGAAGTCCTGGTCCTGTCCGGCCGCGACTTCGATCTCCACCTCCTTGCCGCGGTCCGCGCGCACACGGTACGACCCTGGGTCGAGGCCCGAGAACCGTACCATCCCGTCCGCGTCCGACGACTCGCACGCGACCACACGGCGAGGGAGGCCCGGTGCCGCCAGGCGCAGCGAGACCGAGATGCCCGGCGCCGGGCTTCGGTCCTGCCAGAGGACGCGCACCTCGACGCTGACCCCCTCGGCATCGAATCCGGGAGCAGGCACTGGCTCACGCGCTCCACCGGTGACGGAGGGAACAGCTGCGGCGGACGTGGCTCCGGCGAAGAAACCAACTTCCCGCGGCGTTGGTTCCGAGACCGCCGGCACCGTGGCCGCGCCGCCCAGGTCCGGCGACCCATCCGAGGGTCCTGCGACCCAGAACACGAGGAGTGCGAGAGCAACCGCCAGGAGGACGAGGCTGAGCAGCTTGGACGTCATCGAATCGCGAGAGGGTGACCGGGAGAGAGCTGTTCGTGCGAGCGACTCGTGTTCCCGAACCTCTGCACCGCCGCCGAGCACTCTATCCAGCCGCGGCACGGCCGTGAGCGCGACGGTCAGTGTGGGAAGAACCCGGCGTTGACGAACGACACGTGGCAGTCGGGCAGCACAGCGCGGAGCGAAGCGACGATCCGCGGCGCGTCGGCATCGCGGACGCCGCGGAGCTGGACGCGAAGTTGGCCTTCGTCGGCGTCGATCTCACAGCGTTGGACCACGAGCGACGGCCAGATGCCCTCGACCTCGGAGAGCGCTGTGCTCGCGCCACCGTCCCCGAACCGCGCCGCTGGTCCGACCACCGTCAGCAGCGCATCGCCGGCTCCGTACGACGGGCGCAGCCGGTCGAAGACCAGCACGAACACGGTCGCCGCGGCCACCAACACGATCGCGAGCCAAGGCTGCGCGGCGCCGAGCGAGAGTCCGATCCCGATGCACAGGAAGAGGTAGACGAGCTCCTCGGGGTCCCGGATCGCCGCCCGGAACCGCACGATCGACAGCGCACCGACGAGGCCGAGCGACAGGGACAGCGACGACTTGACGACCGAGATCACCGCGATCGTCACCATCGTCAGCAGCGGGAAGACCCGCGAGATCGAGTCGGCCGACGCGCTGCGGCTGGTCCGGGCGTAGAGCACACGGACGTAGAGCGCGAGGAGGCCGCCCATCATCAGGAGGGCCAGGAGCGTCAGCACCGAGTCCACCCCCATCGACGTGAAGGCTGCCTGGAGATCCTGGATGGGCGTGGCCGGAGCTTCCTGGAGCATGGTCATGACGTCGGTTTGACTGCGGTTCGACCGAGCGGGCGCGCTCTCGCAACCGTCACCGATGCAGTGGAATTCCCGCCATCCGGCAGGGGGCGTGGGGAACACGGGCTGTTCGCCGCCCGCCCCGGCGCCAGAATCCGGACATGGTCGATCGCGCGCTGCCGTTCCTGCTGCTCCCCCTCACGCTCGCCGCCGCCACGGCAGCGCCCGCGCCATCCCAGGACCGCACGCTCCGCGCCGAGCTGGCGTGGCGGACCCGGGCCCTCGAGATCGCGTGGATGGCGACACCCGACGCCGGGGTGCGCGTCGCCGCGCTGCCGGACATCGAGGAGGCCGTGCAGAGGTTCTTCCGGCTGGACGGTGCTGGCGTCGCCGAGGCTCTCGACACGGCACGGGCCCGGCTCGCCGGTCGCAGCGCGCACGACCCGCTCGACGCGGTGCGCGTGCATCCGGCGGAGCGGCTCGTCGAGGCGAAGCCTGCCCAGGTGCGGCTCGTGTTCGGCTGGATGTACGGCGAAGCACCGGACGGTGAACTACCTCTCGAGGTCCGCTGCGGAGACGACACGCTCGTCGGTCCCGCGTCCCTGGACTGCAGCGCATGGCCGGACGAGCCGCTGGTCTTCCACTGGCCGGACGGAACCACGCCGCCGCGCGGCGACGTCGTCATCCACGTCCGGTGCGGCAAGCCGGGCGTCGAACGCCAGCTGTCGCTGTCCCTGGCGCCGGACGTCGGCCGCCGTCTCGATGACCTCGATGCCGAGCTCGAAGGGCTGCCCAAGGACCTCGACCCACTCGAGAAGCGAACGCTCGACGCGCGCCTGAAGCTGCTGACGAGCCTCGCTGCCGGTTCGACCGAGGAGACCGACTACCCGGCCGCGCGCATCCTCGCCGAGACCGAATCGATGATGGCCGCGGCGCGAACCGGAGAGACGTGGTTCCGCGGGGCGGGCCAGGCCGGGCAGCACTGGCTGAGCGTCCCCACCGGCATGGGGGCGACGCCGGTCCGCCTCCTCGTCCCCGGCTCCTACGACCCGGAGCGGCCGACGCCGCTCGTGTTCGCGCTGCACGGCATGGGCGGGAGCGAGAACATGTTCTTCGACGCCTACGGTGCCGGACGGATCACCGAGCTCTGCGAGGAGCGCGGCTTCCTGCTCGTGTCACCGAGGGTCAGCCCGCTCGGCTTCCAGGCCGACGCGATTCTCGACGCGCTCGCCGCGCGTCTGAACATCGACCCGAAGCGGATCTACGTCCTCGGCCACTCGATGGGTGCTGGCGTCGGCCAGCGCCTCGTCGCCCGTGACCCGTCCCGCTTCGCCGCCTTCGTCGCGATGGGCGGCGGCTCGAACCAGCGCCGCGCCGAGGCCTGGCGTCTACTACCCACCTACGTGACGGCCGGGGACCGCGACTTCGGACGCGGCGGCGCCGAGTCGCTGTTCCGCGCGCTCGAACGCGCCGACTGCCCCGAGGCCAAGCTCGTCATCGAGCCCCGCTGCGAGCATCTGCTGATCGTGGCCGAGGCGCTGCCCCAGATCTTCGCGTGGATCGACGGGCTCGAACCCCGCTGAGCTCTCTCGCCATGGACGAACTCGAACTCCTCGTCGACCTCCACGTCCGCAACGAGCGTCAGGGACCCGGCAGCGCGGACGACACGCGGCGCGCCCTCGCGCTGACCGGCATCCGGCCGGACGCACACCTCTCGATCGCCGACGTCGGCTGCGGCACCGGGGCCTCGGCCCTGGTGCTCGCGCAGGAGCTCGGCGCGCCGGTCCGCGCGCTCGACATGCTCGAAGCGTTCGTGGACAGAGCGCGGGCACGCGCCGAGGACAGCGGACTCGCCGACCTGGTCCACGCCGAAGTCGCGCAGATGGAAGACCTGCCGATCGCAGCCGACTCGCTCGACCTGCTCTGGTCCGAGGGCGCGATCTACAACATGGGCTTCGCAGAAGGCGTCCGCGCGTGGCGTCCACTCCTCAAGCCGGCCGGAGTCCTCGCGGTCTCGGACCTGACGTGGACCACGCCCGCGCGACCGGCCGACGTGGACGCGCACTGGAGCGCGATCTACCCCGGCGTCGCAACGGCCGGCGAGAAGATCTGCATCCTCGAGGACGCGGGCTACGCGCCGCTCGGGTTCTTCTTCCTGCCACGGTCCAGCTGGGACGCCTACTACGGCCCTCTCCGTGCTGGCGCCGCGGACTTCCGTGCGCGTCACGGCGCGAGCGAGGCCGCGGAGGCCATTCTCGCCGAAGAGGAGAAGGAGCAGCGGCTCTACGCGGAGCGCGGAGAGTGGTTCAGCTACGGATTCTTCGTCGCGCGGCGAATCGACGGCGCCTGAACGACACGGCGCGAGTCGCTCACATCAGATCCGCCAGCCCGACGCTCCAGCGCGGACAGTCGTCAACGGGCCGAACCGTGTTGTCGAGGCAGCCGAGGTGCGGGCTGTGGATGCGGACGCGGTCGCCGGTCCGATGCGTGAAACCGCCGTGCGCGCCGGTCACCTCGAGTCCGACGGTCTCGTGCCGCACGACGTCGAGGTCGAATTCACCGCCCAGGTGCCGGTCGAAGAGCCGAACGAACGGCCCGGCCGCGGGCTGCAGCAGGGCGCGCTTCGTCCTCGCGCCGCGCTGCGAGCACCTCCTCATCGTTGCCGAGGCGCTTCCCCGGATCTTCCGCTGGTTCGACGCGGTGCTGGCGAACTGACGGGCCAGGACGAGGCCTCGCCAGCGCGGTTCGAAGAGCCGCAACCTCTCGTGCTCTCGATCCGTTCGGTAGGGACCGGGCTGCGTTCGGGCTAGCATCCCCCACCCGAGCGAGTCCCGAGGCGGAGCCTTCCGTCGAACCCCTGCCCATGCCCGAACGCACCGACACGGCCGTCGCCGATCCCAGGACACCTCCCTCGATCGAGGCCGCAGAGGCCCTGCTCGCGCGCCCGCTCCTCGAACTCGTTTTCGAGGCTGCGACGATCCACCGTCAGCACCACGATCCGCGCGCGATCCAGTGCTCCCAGCTGCTCAGCGTGAAGACCGGCGGGTGCCCCGAGGACTGCAAGTACTGCTCCCAGAGCGCACGCTACGACACCCCCACCGGCCGGTCCCCGCTCGCCGAAGTCGACGAGGTCCTCGACGCGGCGCGGCAGGCGCAGGCGAACGGCGCGGATCGGTTCTGCATGGGCGCGGCGTGGCGCCAAGTGAAGGACGGCGCCGAGTTCGACGCCGTGGTGGAGATGGTCCGCAGGGTGAAGGACCTCGGCCTCGAGACCTGCGTGACGCTCGGCATGCTGCAGGATCACCAGGCTGCTCGGCTCGCCGAGGCCGGACTCGACTTCTACAACCACAACCTCGACACCGGCCGCAGCCACTACGGCAACGTGATCGGGACCCGGACTTACGACGACCGCCTCGCGACGCTGGAGCGGGTCCGTGCGGCCGGGATCCACGTGTGTTCCGGGGGCATCCTGGGACTCGGCGAGGGCCCGCGGGCACGCGCCGAACTCCTGGCCGAGCTCGCCGGACTCGACCCGCAGCCGGAGAGCCTTCCGATCAACCAGCTGGTCCACGTCGCGGGCACGCCGCTCGCCGAGGAGCAGGCGTTGCCGTGGACCGAGGTCGTGCGGATGATCGCCGCGGCGCGGGTCCTCATGCCGCGGACCGTCATCCGGCTCTCCGCGGGTCGGACCGAGATGGACGAAGCGACGCAGGCGCTGTGCTTCCTCGCTGGCGCGAACTCGATCTTCGTCGGCGACGAACTGCTGACCACTCCCAACCCGTCGCCGTCGGGCGACGCCGCGCTGCTCGCACGCCTCGGACTAGAACCCCTGCGGAGGCCCGACCGCACCTGCTCCACCGCAGCGGCCACCGATGCGCACGACCCGTCCGATGGCTGAGGAGCACGCCGCTCTGTTCGCGGCGGAACTGCAGTCGCTGCGAGACCGCGACCTGTCGCGGACGACCGACGATCCGACGCGGGGCGTCGACTTCACGTCGAACGACTACCTCGGCCTCGCGCAGGATCCGCGCGTGGTGGAAGCCGCAGTCCGGGCCCTGCAGGAACATGGGGCAGGCGCAGCCGCGGCTCGTCTGCTGGCCGGGCCGCTCCCGAGCCACGACGCGGCCGAAGAGGCAGCCGCGACGTGGCTGTCCGCCGAGGCGGCCCTGCTGCTGCCATCGGGCTACCACGCGAACGCCGCGCTGGTCGGTGCCCTGGCTGGCCGGGGTGACGTCCTCGTGTCCGACGCGCTGGTCCACGCGTCGCTGATCGACGCGGCCCGCGCGTCGCGTGCGCGCGTCGAGGTGCACGCGCACCTCGACCTGGACGAGATCGAGCACCGCCTCGCGACCGCGCGGGGCGCGCGCCGAAGGATCCTGCTGACCGAGGGCGTGTTCAGCATGGACGGAACGGCGGCTCCGCTCGCCGCGCTCTGCGAGATCTGCGCGCGGCACGACGCTTGGCTCGTCGTCGACGAAGCGCACTCCGCCGGCCTGCTGGGGCCGTGCGGTGCGGGCGCCGTGGCCGAAGCTGCGGCAGCCGGCGCTCGGGTCGACCGCATGCTGGCGCGCGTCGTCACCGGGGGGAAGGCCCTCGGCGTGAGCGGTGCGTTCATCGTCGGCTCGCGATCGCTCCGCGAACTCATCGTGCACCGCGGACGCGCGTTCATCTTCTCCACCGCGCCGTCTCCCGCAGTCGCAGCAGCGCTCACCGCTGCGATCGGCATCGCGGCCGCCGAGGACGAGCGCCGGGAGCGCTGCCTCGACGCCGCCCGAGAGATCGCACGTGGGCTCGAACTGCCGACACCCGACGGCGCCATCGTGCCCTGGGTCATCGGCGGCAACCGCCGCACCCTCGCGCTCGCCGAGCGACTGCGGAGCGCTGGCTTCGGCGTGCGCGCGGTCCGCTCACCCACGGTCCCGGCTGGCACGGAACGGCTGAGGCTCGTCGGGCACGCCCACAACACCGCAGCGGAGATCGACACGCTGGTGCGGGCCGCCCGGCAGGCTGCGTTGGATCTTCCGGCGACGATCACGATCTCGGCGGTCGCGTCCGAAACGACACGACGCGAACGCAGTCCCGCATGGATCATCGCCGGGACCGACACCGGCGTCGGCAAGACCGTGCTCAGCGCGGTCGTCGTGCGCGCCGCGGCGCGCGCCGGCCGCGGCAGCGGATACTGGAAGCCGGTCCAGACCGGTTCGGATGACGACACCGGGGAAGTCCGCCGTCTGGTCTCGGGTCACGACGTGGAGTTCGCGGAGCCGCTCGCCCGCTTCCCGCTGCCGGCATCGCCCCACGAAGCCGCAGCGGACGTGGACGCGAGCGTCCCCGTCGCCCGCCTGACCCCGACGCTGGACGACCTCCGATCGGGCGACGACCGCCGCCCCTGGTTCGTCGAGCTCGCCGGCGGACTGATGGTTCCGTACCGGATGGACGTGCTGCAGATCGACTGGCTGGCCGAGATCGGCGTCCCGGTCCTCCTCGCTGCGCGGTCGTCGCTCGGCACCCTGAACCACACGCTCCTCTCGGTCCGTGCGCTCGAGCGCGCGCGCGTCGACGTCCGCGCGCTGTTCCTGATCGGCGAACCCCACCCGTCCAACTTCGCAACGCTGGCCGAGCTCGCGGGCGTCGCCGACGTCTTCGAGTTTCCGCGCCTCGAGAGCCTTCGTGCTGCCGAGCTGGACGCGTGGATCGACGGTGCCCGGAGCCACCGAGGGACGGCTCTGTCCGACCTCTTCGCGTGCGGAACTCCCCTGACCCAGCCGACGCAGTGATGACCTCCACAGAGTCTCTCGCCGCACGCGACGCCGTACACCAGTGGCATCCGTACACGCAGCACGCGATCGAACGGGAACCGCTCGCCGTGGTGCGTGCGTCGGGCGCCGAGCTCGAGCTGGCGGACGGCCGCGTGCTCATCGACGCGATCAGCTCGTGGTGGACGTCGCTGCACGGTCACGGTGAACCGCGATTGATCGACGCGATGACCCAGCAGGCCCAGCGGCTGGACCACGTGCTGTTCGCGGGAGCCACGCACGAGCCTGCCGTCGCGCTCGGGGAAGAGCTGCTCGCGGTCACACCTCCGGGCCTCAACCGGATCTTCTTCTCGGACAACGGATCCACGGCGATCGAGGTGGCGCTGAAGATGGCCTTCCAGCGCCACGTGCTCGAAGGGCACGAGGCGCGCCGCGTGTTCGTGGGACTCGAAGGCTCGTACCACGGGGACACGTTCGGGGCGATGGCGGTCGGTGACCCGGACCCGTTCTTCGCGCCGTTCGCGCCGCTCCTGTTCGAAGTGCGGCGGACCAAACCCTGCGCGTCGGCCCTCGAGTCGGTACTCGACGAACTCGGCCCCAGGGCGGCCGGTGTCCTGCTCGAACCCCTGGTCCAGGGTGCTGGCGGCATGCGCATGCACGACGCGGACTTCCTGCGTGCGGCCCGACGGATGACGCGCGCACGGGGTCTGCCACTGATCGCGGACGAGGTGATGACGGGTTTCGGGCGGACCGGGGCCCTGTTCGCGTGCGGAAAGGCCGGGATCGAGCCGGACCTGATGTGCCTCGCCAAGGGTCTGACCGGCGGACTCCTGCCGATGGCCGCGACACTGGCCACCGAGTCCTACTACGAGGCGTTCCTGTCCGAGGACCGCGGCCGCGCGTTCTTCCACGGGCACTCGTTCACCGGCCATCCGATCGGCTGCGCGGTGGCCCGCGCTTCGCTCGCGCTGGCGCTCGAGAACGACGTGCCGTCCCGCCTCGACGCGATCGGCGCCCGGATCGAGTCCCGGGTCCGCGCCGGACTCGAGGGCAGCCCCCAAGCCCGCGACCTCCGCCGCACTGGCGGGATCGTCGCGTTCGACCTGGTCGACCCGGCGGGTGGCCACGCTGGCTACCTCGCCGCCCGGACCCCGGCCCTGCGCCGGCGTGCGGCAGACAGGGGTGTGCTGCTGCGCCCTCTCGGCAACGTCGTGTACGCGATGCCTCCAGCATGCCTCGGACCCGAGCAGGCGGACCAGATCGCCGATGCGATGCTGGACCTCGCCGACCCCCGATGACCCCGGGGGCCGTCAGAACAGATCCGCCAGCCCGATGCTCCAGCGCGGACAGTCGTCAACGGGCCGAACCGTGTTGTCGAGGCAGCCGAGGTGCGGGCTGTGGATGCGGACGCGGTCGCCGGTCCGATGCGTGAAACCGTCTCCCGCGACGAGAGTCCCGTCGGCACGCGGCCGGTCCTGCGTCGGTGCGAACATCGTGCCGAGGTAGAGCACCACCCCGTCCGGCCAATCGTGGCCATCGAAGAGCTGCCGGACGAGATCCTCCGGATCCCGGCTGATCTTGGACATCGAGCTCTCCGCGCGGAGCTCGAAGCCGTCATGCGCGCCGGTCACCTCGAGCCCGACGGTCTCCGCACGCACGACATCGAGATCGAAATCGCCCTCGCCCAGGTGCCGGTCGAAGAGCCGGACGAAGGGCCCGACCGCAGCGCTGCCGCGGTTGTCCTTCGCGCGTCCGAGCAGCAGCGCGCTGCGCCCCTCCCAGTCGCGCAGGTTGACGTCGTTGCCGAGTGTCGCGCCGACCGTCTTGCCTTCGCGAGTCACGACGAGGACGACTTCGGGCTCCGGGTTGTTCCACTCGCTGTCGCTGCGGACCCCGACCGACATCCCGGTGCCGACCGCGGACATCGGGCTCGCCTTCGTGAAGATCTCGGCGTCGGGCCCGAGCCCGACCTCGAGGTAGGGACTCCAGCGACCGGCCGCGAGCATCTCGGCGCGGAACCGCATCGCCTCCGGCGACCCTGGGCGCAGGCGTGCGACGTCCCCGCCGATCGTCGCGAGGATGCGCGCCCGGGTCTCGGCAGCGACCGCAGCATCCCCACGCGTCGCCTCCTCGATCACACGCTCGAGCATGCTCTCGACGAACGTCACGCCCGCCGCCTTGATCGGCTGGAGATCGATCGGCGTCAGCAGGTGCGGCTTCGACGCGTCCGGGATCCCGGCGAGCGCATCGTCGAGTCCCACCGACCACGAGCCGACGAACGCCGTCGCAGCACGCGCCGGATCCTCCTCGCGCAGCAGGTGCGCCATCGTCGCGAGGCCGACCTCGACGAGGCGGTCGCCGTCGACGCGGACCAGCACCGGGCGTCTGCGCTCCGGACACCAGCAGCGGCCCACGAGGAGTCCGGGCCCGACGGCCGGCAGGATCGAACGAGCATCGAGCTTCGACATCGCGCGGGATCATCACGCGCCGCGCGCGGCCAGGCAAAGGACGGCCGGCCACACGGCGAAGGTCACAGTCCGAGGAACAGGACCGCCCCCGCCGAGCTCGCGACGACCCCGCCGGCGAGAGCGTGCGTCCATCGCTCGAAGGACCCGAGACGCACCGCCGACACCCCGGCGAGCAGGACGGCCGTGATGCCGAGCATCGTCGCGATCGTCACCACCGCGAACACCAGGCCCGCGGCGGTGGCCGCCGACCAGTCCCCCTCGCTCGCCGGGAGCGCGAACAGCGGGATCAGCGGCTCACACGGCCCGAGCACGAACACCAGGAGCAACGTCCAGAAAGTCGCCCGCTCGCCCTGCTCCACCTCCTCGTGCGCGTGGGGCACCTCTCCGTCCGCGTGCAGGTGAACGATGTCGCCGTGGCGATGGACGGCGAGTCCGGCCCGGTGACGGTGCGCATGGCGAAGGCCGAACAGCAGGTAGGCGATGCCCACCCAGAACAGCGCCCATGCGGCGAGCCCCCCGCGCCCTCCCTCGATCTCCTCGACCGCGCCGAGCGCCATGCCGGCAGCGATGCCGAGCCCACCGAGGACCAGCGACGACGCCACGTGCCCGAGGCCGCAGAGGCCGGTGATCACCAGGGTCTTCCGGAGCGACCATCGCCTCGCCCGCCCGAGCATCACGAACGGCAGATAGTGGTCCGGGCCGATCGCCGTGTGGACGAACGCCACGCCGGCCGCACCGAGCGCGAGGGTCAGGGTCAGCCCATCCATCGTGGCGGAGAGCTTCGGGAGGCCGCGGGCTCCGGTCCACACAAACGCCGACGACGAGACCGGGTCTCCGCAGGCGGCCGGGCGGGTTCCCAAGACGCCGACCTCGTGCTGCAATCCGGACCGCTGCAGGGCATTCGGGAGAAGTCATGCGTTCGCCAACCCCATTCGCCTGCGCCACGCTGGCCCTCGTCGTGCCGCTGGGCGCGCAGTCGATCCTCTCGATCGACGGCCGCGTCGATCTCGGCCCCCTCGACTCGCAGGCCTACACCACTTCGGTCCACGCGCTGGACTTCGACCGCGACGGCAGGCTCGACCTGCTGTTGGGCGGAGAGCTGGCCTACACGGTCGCCGTGTCCCCACTGCGGCGCGGGCTCGGCGACGGTCGGTTCGAGCCGGTGCCCTTGTTCAGCTTCTGGAACCGGACCGACGTCGGCGCGGTCGCCGACCTCGACGGGGATGGAACGGCCGAATACTCGAGCCCGACCGGGCTCTGGACGATCGCGGCGGACGGCACCCCGACCCGATTCCTCACGTGGAGCCTGGAACCCGACCTGCTCCGCTTCGGAGACGTGGACCGCGACGGCGACCTCGACGTCGTCCGCGCAGCGGCTGGCGCGCTCGAGACGCACGTCCAGGCGGGCCGTCTCCAGTTCACGCTCGCCGCGAGCGTTCCCGTCGCGGGCATCGCCGACGGGCTCGCGCTCGGGGACCTGAACGGAGACGGCTGGCCCGACGTGCTCGTGACCACACGCAACGCCGCGTCGAAGCTCTTCGAGAACGACGGCGCAGGCGGGTTCGTCGACGTCTCCCAGCGCCTCCAGGCGAACACGGGCACGCGGTCGCGCTGCGGGCTCCACGACCTCGACGGGGACGGCCGCGACGAGGTCGTGCTGCTCGGCACGGACGGCGGTGGTCTCCAGGTCTTCACGCCGCAGGGCGCGAGCTACGCGGACATCTCGACACGGTTCGCGGTCACACCTGCGGACCACGTCGACTACTCGGTCGGAGACATCGACCGGGATGGCGCACCCGATCTGGTCCTCGTCGACGAGGGCGGCGGGCAGATCCTCCGCAACACGACGAGCGGCTGGTTCGTCCAGGTCGCCGGCAACTGGCCTGGGTCGGCCGACCACCTCTGCGCCGCGTTCCTCGACGTCGACGCCGACGGCGACCTCGACCTCGTCGAGGGTGGCCACACGCTGCACGACCGCATCCAGTTCAACGACGGTGCCGGGCACTTCGTCGGTCCCGGCACGGACCGGCAGGTCCTCCGCTGGAGCGGCGCCCCGCAGGACCGCTACGTGGTGACGGCGGACATCGACCGCGACGGGGACCTCGACCTGCTCGGCCCCGGCGCGTTCTGGCGCAACGACGGCTTCGGCCGGTTCTCCGCCGACCCGAGCGGGGCGCCGCCGAACCCGAATCGACTCCCCGAGGCCGTTGCCTGGGGTCGGGTCGATGGAGATGCACACATCGACCTCGTCGTGCCGACGGGGTTCGACCGATTCCGCGTGTTCCGGGGCGACGGTCGCGGCGGGTTCCTGCCGGGGCCCGAGCACCAGGCTCCGATCTCCGCGCAGGGCAACCCCGGCCCACCGACCGCAGCCCAGCACATCGCGGTGCTCGCGCTGAACGACCTCGACCAGGACGGCGACCTCGACCTCGTCTGCGGCGCCCATCCGACGCGCTGGGACATCGGGTCCGCGCCCGCGCTCGACACGATCTGGTGGAACGACGGCGCGGGCAACCTGACCGAGGACCGGCAGTGGTGCGTGACCAACGCACAGTTCGGCAAGGCGGTCGCGTTCGGTGATCTCGACGGCGACGGGCGGACGGACGTCACCGACGGCATGGCGTCGTTCCTGCAGCGCCCGGACGGCCGGTTCGACCACGTCGCGCCCGATCCGAACGGCTGGCTCTACACCGGCACCGAGGGCCCCGTCGCACTCGCCGACTTCGACCTGGACGGCGACCTCGACGTGGTCGAGGCCAACGCCTGCGCGGGACGGCCGTTCTGTGAGGGCGAGCCGGACGTGATCGGCTGGAACGACGGGAGCGGGCGCTTGCTGCGCGTGAGCCTCGTCGAAGAGCAGGACTCGCGCGCTCTGGCCCTGTTCGACGCCGACGACGACGGCGACGTCGACATCTTCTTCGGACGCTACGACGCCGGCATCCACCGCCAGGGGACCAACCAGCTGCTGCTGAACGAAGGGAACCGACTGTTCCGACCCGCTCGACTCGGCGACGAGGTTCCCGAGATCTGGCGCACGACTTGGCACCTGGGTCTCGGCGACTTCGACGCCGACGGGGACGAGGACGTGTTCACCCTCGATGCGACGCTCGACGACCAGAACCCGTACGGCACGCTGTGGTTCGGCATGACGCGCCACCTGCGGGCGCCGGACCTGCTGCGGGTCGGCCGCACCTTCCGCCTGGAACTGCACGGTGCCGCGCTCGGAGGAGCGATCTACGGGTCCCCCGCTCTCGGTCGCGTCGACCTGCCGAGCGTGGGCCGGTTCGGACTCGACCCTGGAACCACAGCGATGTTCGGGGCCTACGGTGCGCCTTCCCAGGGGCGCCGCGTCGACGTCGACCTCCGCGTGCCGGCCGAGACCGCACTCCTCGGCGTCCAGTACGGCTTCCAGGGTCTCGTGCTCGGGACGACCGGCGCCGTCCGTCTGACCAACCGCCTGGTCGACCGGTTCATCGGGCAGTAGGGATCGAGAGCTCTGCGGCTGCCTCTGCGCGGCTGTGGACCGACCCGGTCGGCGCCTCTCAGTGAACGACCGAATACTCCTCGAGCCAGGAAAGAGCCTGCTCGGCCGGCATGGGGCGCGCGAAGTGGTAGCCCTGCGCGAAGTCGTAGCCGAGCGCGCGTAGGGCAGCCGCCTGTTCCTCGGTCTCGACGCCTTCGGCGAGGATCTGGATGCCTCGCGCGCGGCACATCGAGTGCATGACCTCGCAGAGGGTTCGATCCACGGACGACGTCGCGACGTCCCGGACGAACGACCGATCGACCTTGACGACGTCGAAGATCTCCGAGCGCAGCGAAGTCAGAGACGCGTAGCCGGTCCCGAAGTCATCGAGAGACATCGCGAAGCCGAGTGCTTTGAGCGAGGCGAGAGCCTCACCCTGGTGGCTGCCGAGCTCGAGCATCGTGCTCTCCGTCAGCTCCAAGCAGGTCCGCGACGGGTCGAGGCCGCCTTCCGCCACGAGTTCCGCGACGAGGTCGAGGAAGTCCGGCCGATCCAACTGGCGCACCGACACGTTGATGTTGAGCTTGCGGCCGGCGAGGACATCTCCCCACCTGCTCTGCAGGTGGCCCGCCGCGCGGAACATGCTCATGCCGATGCCGTGGATCTCGCCGTGCTCCTCCGCGATCTGGATGCACTCGTAGACCGGAACGTCTGCGAGGCGCTCATCGCCGACGCGGAACAGCAGTTCGAAGGCCGCCACCTCGCCAGTCGCGAGGTTCACGATGGGCTGGAGGGCGGGAGTGATCCGGTCGGTCGCGACGGCCTCGCCGAGGAACCGCACCACGTCCCCACGCCGCCGGAGTTCCGCCACGATGCGATCCTGGATGACGAACGTCTGGTCGCCTCCGAGCGCCTTGGCGCGGCGGTTCGCCTCGTTCCCGAGGTAGAGGAGGCGATCCATCCGCGGGTCCAGCCGGGCATCCGCGAGGCCCGCCGAGAACCGCACCGTGAGCAACGATCGGTCGAGTTCCACGCCTCGCCGGAGCTGCTGGCGCAGCGCGTCGACGCGTGCGCAGGCCTCAGCCAAGTCGGAGTTCAGCAGCAGCACGAACTCGTCTCCTCCGACTCGAACGGCGTGCTCGCCGGGACGGAGCGATCCCCCGAGGACTCCGGCGATCTCACGCAGGATTCGATCACCCGCAGGGAAGCCGAAACCGACGTTGTAGGTCTCGAACTTGTCGAGATCGACGAACACGACGCAGCCGGTGCCCGCGGTTGCAGCGGCGGCGCCGAGCCACTCCGACGCGACGCTCTCCAACATGCGGCGGTTCCCGAGCTGCGTGAGCGAGTCATGGAGCGCCTGGAGACGAGCGTTCTCGTCTTCGCGGTGCCTCTGCAGAGCGAGTGTTGCCAGGTGCGCAAAGCCGTCGACGAAGTCGATGTCCGACTGCGAGGGCTCACCGACGAACGGGTAGTACATCCCGAAGACGCCGAGAAGACTCTGGTCCCGCGGCGAGAGTAGCGGCGACGACCATGCAGCGCGGATTCCATGCTCGGCACACAGCCCGAGGTGGTCCGCCCACAGGGGGTCGAGCTCCACGTCCCGAGTGATGACCCGCTTCCTGCGGAAGGCGCACGTCCCGCAGCTCCCTTGCGCAGGCCCTGGCGTGAGACCGTCCACCGCGTCCGCAAAGCTCTCGGGCAGCTGGCCGTAGCCGCCACGACGAAGAACTTCCTCTCGCTCCGACCAGATGAGGATCGAGGCGCGCACGCCGGGGAAGCACGCCTCGGCGAACTTCGCGATCTCCGACAGCGTCTGCTGCACGGGCTCGGCTCGGGCAACCATCCCGAAGATGCGCTGCTGACCAGCGAGCAGGACCTCCGGTGGGACAGGCTGGAGCACGCTTTTCATGCGATGAAACGTATGCACGGAACCGCCTCGGTCCAGGCCCCTCGCAAGGTCCCATGGCAACGGCTTCTTGGGCTCCATCGCTGTTTCACCATGGATTGCAGCTGCCCCCCATCGCCCTGGAGCAGGCCCGATCGCCCGAATCTCTCACCCTCGAGCGAGCCAGCCCGAACCACGACGACCTCCTCCAGGAGCACGGTGCACCACGTGCTGCGGTCGCTGCCTGGGACAACTGCACGGGCTGCGGCGGCCATGTGTGAAACCGAGGGCGACGCCGTGCTAGAGCGCGCCGACCTGCCCGCTTCTCCGAGCACGGAGGCGGCAGGACTTGGCGGCCAAAGACATCCCTTTCTCCCTGGACGCGCGGGTCCGCGACACGGCCTGGACCCATCTGCGTGAGAAGCGCCCCGCCGAAGCCGAGAGCCTGTTCCTCCAGATACTCGGCCGCGCGACGTGCAGGCGATGTACGGGCTCGCGCAGGCGTACCTCGCGGTCGGTCACCACGAAGAGGGAATCCGCGACGCGCGACGCGCGCTGAAGCTCGCGCCGGACTCTGCGCCGCTGCACTCCACGCTGGGCCTGCTCCTCGCCGCCACGGGCCAACTCGGCCGCGCGCGCGATGCGTTCCGGACCGCGCAGCGGCTCGAGCCCGCCGCTCTCGCGCACAGCCTCAACCTCGGCGCCGCTCTCCACCGGCTCGCCGAGTATCGAGCGGCGGCCGACGCGTATCGCGGCGTGGTGCAGCGTGCCTCCGACACCGCGGCAGCCTGGCTCGGACTCGGCCGTGTCCTCCTCGACGACGAACAGCCGCGCGAGGCGCTCGCCAGCCTCGAGCACGCGCGTGCGCTCGTTCCGACTGATCCCGCGGTCCACATGGATCTGGGCGCGACGCTCCGCCGGCTCGACCTCGTCGAGGAAGCCATCCGTGCGTTCCGGAGCGCAGCGTCGCTCGCGCCCGATCCGACCCCCGCGATCCACGCGCTCGCAGCCACGCTCCGCAGCGTCGGCCGCGTGCAGGAAGCAGCCGAGACGCTCCGCGCCGCACTCGCGAGCACACCCGACGCGTCCCGCCTCAGGGTCTCCCTCGCGTACACGATCCGCTACACGACCCGCGACGCCGAGGTCCAGCAGCTCGAGTCCCTCGCCGAGTCGCTCGAGCACGCGGGAACCAGCTCGCACGCAGCCTGGTTCGCCGTCGCCAAGGTCCGCCGCGATCTGGGCGAACACGAGTCTGCGTTCGATGCGACCGAGCACGCGAACCGCGCACGCCGCGCGGAGTTCGACTTCGCGGTCGCGCCCCACGCCGAGCGGTTCGCGGAGGTCCGGTCGACGCTCGACACGCCGCCCGTCCCTCCATCCTCCGAGCCGAGCGCGCCCACTCCGATCTTCGTGCTCGGGATGCCGCGCTCGGGGACGACCCTCCTCGAGCAGATCCTCGCGAGCCACCCGGACGTATACGGCGGCGGCGAGCTGACGCCGCTCGTCCGCGTCCTCGAACGAGGCCCACTCCCCCGTCCCTACCCGGACGGCATCACGCGCGCGAAGCCCGCGGACCTCGCCGCGACCGGACGGGCGTACCTCGACGCCGTGCGCGCCCGCGCCGGCGGCAAGCCGTTCGTCACAGACAAGTGCCTGACGAACTTCCTCTACGTCGGCGGCATCCGCGCCGCGATCCCGGGTGCCCGCTTCGTGCACTGCGTCCGCGACGCGCGCGACACCTGCCTGTCGATCTACGAACAGGACTTCGACTCGGAGATGCCGTACGCGTTCAGCCAGCGCGAGGTCGCAGAGGTACACCGGCTGTACCAGCAGATGATGGAGCACTGGCGCCGCGTGCTCGGTCCAGGCGTCATCCTCGACGTCCGCTACGAGGACCTGGTCTCCGACGTCGAGACCGGGTCTCGACGCATCCTCGACCACGTCGGTCTGGGCTGGCATCCGGACTGCCTCGGCTTCCACGAGAACCCGCGCCCGGTGCAGACCGCGAGCGTGCTCCAGGTCCGCAGGCCGGCCTACACGTCGTCGATCGGGCGTTGGCGCAGGGTCGCGCACCGGCTCGGTCCGATGCTCGAGGTCCTCGGCACGCCGCAGGATCCGTCGACGGCGATCGCGTGAGCCGACGCGCGGGAGCTTGCACGAGGGCACCGTTGCCGGGCATCTTGCCGAGGTCTCTCGCGTCGTCCGGAGCCCGCCCCCCCCATGAGCCCCCACGCCGCGTACCGCCCACGGAGCGCTCCGCCGTCCGCTGCGCGATCGACGCGCTCGAACTCCTCGACAAGCAGGGCCCCAGCTACGCGACCGCCTAAGGCCGCCACGGCTGGCGCAACCCGATCCGCGGTGACACGGGTCCTCTCCTCGAAGCGCTCGTGCTCGCCCACGGCGGCACCCGGCTGCTGGAGATCGGCACCGCCCACGGACTGTCCGCGCTCCACATGCTCTGCGGGATCGCCGACTGGGAGACGGGCTCGATCGAGACGATCGAGCTCGACGCGGACGTCGCCGCAGCGACCCAGCAGCGGATGGACGAGCTCGGTGTGCCGGTCCGGGTCCACCAGGGTGACGCGGCTCGGGTGATCGCCGACGTCCTCGGCGGCACGTTCGACACAGTCTTCCTCGACGCCCAGAAGTCCCACTACCTGCAGCAGCTCGAGGCGCTCCTCGCGCGCGGCCTGATCGGATCGGGAACGCTGGTCCTCGGCGACAACGTGATCGACCGCAGCGAGGAGTGCGCGCCGTTCCTCGCCTGGTTCGTCGACAACCACGTCCCCCACCGCGTGGTCCCGACCGAGTGCGGCCTCCTCGTCGCCCGACTCTGACGCCATGGCCGACAAAGCGTACCCGCAGGCCGGCGGCGGCCTGAAGACCTTCGGCCCGACCAAGGGGATCGCCGACACCGGGCTCCAGTACCAGCCGTTCCGCGGCAAGCGCTACCCGCCGTTCATCGACGTCACCGCCGCCAAGCGGCTGATGGCCGAGTGGGAGACCACCGAGGACGACATCCTGATCTGCACCCACCAGAAGGTGGGCACGCACCTGACCAAGAAGTTCGTCGTCGAGCTCTTGCGCGTCCGCTACCCGTATCCCGAGGGGTCGGCGATGGCGAACGGCGACATCGGCCACGGCACGATCCCGTGGCCCGAGGTGATGGCCTCGCAGCACAGCCCGGACTACATGCGCGCGTTCATCGAGCGCACCTCGGGCCTGCCGCGCGTCCGGTACACGCACTGCTGCCGCGAAGACCTGCCGATCAAGCGCATCCACCCGAAGACGCGGTTCATCATCGTTGTCCGGGATCCGCGCGCGGCGTTCATCTCGCAGTTCCACTTCTACAAGGCGCACCCGCTGCTCGGCTGCAGCTCGGACCTGACGTTCGAGCAGCTCGCGCCGCTGTTCGTGAAGGGCCAGCTCTACTTCGGCGGCTACCACGAGCACGCGGTCAGCTGGATGAACAAGGCGCGGCAGGAGATCCCGATCGAGAACGCGCTGTTCCTCCGCTCCGAGGAGCTGGTCGAGAACAAGTTCGAGGCCGCACGCGCACTGGCCGCCTTCCTCGCGCCCGGGACCACTCTCGACGACGCCACGCTCGAGCGAGTCGTCGCGGCCACCGGCTTCCAGTCGATGAAGAAGGAGCTCGCCGAGAACCCGCAGAGCTTCCACTTCAACCCGCAGGTCTTCTTCCGGAGCGGGCGGACCGACGAGTGGCGCTACGAGCTGCCGCCCGAGCTGATCGCCGCGATCGACGAGAAGTCGATGCGCGTCTGGGGCAACCTCCGCGTGTCCGGCCCCGACTGGGGCGAGTTCCCGAGCCTGAGCTCGCAGCCCACGGCACCGGCCTCGGCCCTGGCCTCGGACGTCGCGCAGATCCTCGACCGCGACCTCGGCAAGCTCGTCGAGGAGGTCGAGGGCATTCCCGACGACCAGCTCTGGGAGGCGATGCCGGGCGTCATCAACAGCGCGGGCGCGATCGCGTTCCACCTCTGCGGCAACCTGCGTCACTTCATCGGCAGCATCCTCGGCCAGGACGGCTACGTCCGTCAGCTCGACCAGGAGTTCACGACGGTCCTCCCGAAGGCCGAGCTGCTCGCCGAGATCCGCCGCA
Organism: Planctomycetota bacterium; assembly: GCA_027621295.1. Lineage (GTDB taxonomy): Bacteria > Planctomycetota > UBA1135 > UBA1135 > UBA2386 > JAQCBR01. The sequence goes on along the minus strand of JAQCBR010000038.1, from coordinate 2,105 downwards.
CCCGCGAGGCGACGGCCGCGGCCCTCGCCGTCCTCCCCGCCGACCGCCTCGCCGAGACCATGCCCGGGACGCCCCCGCACCACGCGGGTCGCTCGATCGGCTACTTCCTGGTCCAGCTCTGCTGCCACTTCGAGCGGCACTGGGGTCAGCTCAACTACCTGCGGCGGATCCTGGCCGGCACCCCCGGCTGATCGGACACCCCGGAAATTCGCGGTTCACCCCAATCCTCCTCGCCTGCGCTGGGCTCGAGAACGTGTCCGAGCCAGCGCCGCACCCGGAGGAAACGATGAACCTGCTCCCCACCAACGAACATCCGATCGAGCGCGTCCTGCGCGTCGTCCTGGGCCTCGGCGTCCTCAGCCTCGCCTTCATCGGCCCGACGACGCCATGGGGCTGGCTCGGCCTCGTCCCCCTCGCCACCGGACTGATCGGCAGCTGCCCGCTCTACACGGTCCTCGGCTTCAGCACCTGCCCGGTGAAGCCCAAGTCCTGAGCTACCCCAGCGCGCTACGCCAGGAGCCCGTCCACCACCCGCCCGTGCACGTCCGTCAGCCGGTAGCGCCGGCCCTGGAAGCGGTAGGTCAGCCGCTCGTGGTCGATGCCGAGCAGGTGGAGGATCGTCGCCTGCATGTCGTGCGGCGTGACCCGATCCTCGACCGCGTCGAAGCCGAAGTCGTCGGTCGCGCCGAAGGTCGTGCCGGCGCGCGTGCCGCCGCCAGCGAGCCACCACGTGAACGCGTAGGGATGGTGGTCGCGGCCCTTCTGGCCCTCGAAGCTGCCCTGGAGGAACGGCGTGCGGCCGAACTCACCGCCCCAGATCACGAGGGTGTCCTCGAGGAGGCCGCGCTGGGCCAGGTCCATGACCAGGGCCGCCGACGGCGCGTCGGTGTCGCGGCACTGGACCTCGAGCTGCGTGTAGAGGTTTCTGTGCTGGTCCCAGCCGGCGTGCATCAGCTGCACGAAGCGCGTGCCGCGCTCGACCAGTCGGCGTGCCATCAGGCAGTTGTAGGCGAACGAACCCTTCCGGTGGACGTCGGGCCCGTACATCGCGAGCACGTGCTCCGGCTCGTCCGACCAGTCGGTGAGTTCGGGCACCGACGACTGCATCCGGTAGGCGAGCTCGTACTGGGCGATCCTCGTGTCGACTTCGGGGTCCTGCGTCCGCTCGCGCTGGATGCGATTGAGTTCCGCGAGGTCGTCGAGCATCGCGCGGCGATGGCTCGCGTCGAGACCCTGCGGGTTCTGCAGGTAGAGGACCGGGTCGCCCGAGCCGCGGAACTTCACGCCCTGGTGCACGGACGGCAGGAACCCGCTGCCCCAGTACCAGTCGTAGAAGATCTGCCCGCACGACGCCTCCTTGTCGCGCGACGTCATCGCGACGAAGGTCGGCAGGTCGTCGCAGCTCTTGCCGAGCCCGTAGGACAGCCACGCCCCCATCGACGGGCGACCCGGCCGCTCGCTGCCGGTCATCAGGAACGTGATCGCCGGCGCGTGGTTGACCTGCGTCGTGTGCAGCGACTTCACGAAGCACAGCCGGTCGGCGATCGCACCGGTCTGCGGCATGTACTCGGTGACGGTCGCCCCACTCTCCCCGAAGCGCCGCAGCGGCTTGATCGCACCGAGGCACGGACGCGCCTTCTGCCCGCCGGTCATCGTGCTGAACCGCCGGTTCCGGACGATGCTGTCGGGGATCTGCTCGCCCTGCAGGCGCGCGAGCTCCGGCTTGTGGTCGAACAGATCGACGTGGGACGGCGCGCCGTTCTGCAGCAGGAAGATCACGTTCTTGCAGCGCGGCGCGTGGTGGCGCCCGAGCGCGTCGTCCTCGAGCAGCGAACCCAGCGCGAGGCCACCGATGCCGCAGGCCGCGTTCCCGAACAGGGCGCGGCGCGTCAGGTCGCGGGAGCGTTCGACGATCGGATTCATGGCCGGGTGAGGACCTCGTCGAGGTTGAGGATCGTGTTCGCGACGAGGGTCAGCGCGGCGAGATCCGCGGGCTCGAGGGTCGCCTCCGCGCGCGACGCGCCCACTTCGAGCAGCGCGCGGGCAGTGTCCGGCTCGGCCTCGAAGCGCGACCGCGCCCGCGCGAAGCCGCGCGCGAGCACGCG
>JAQCBR010000191.1 GCA_027621295.1 Planctomycetota bacterium | reverse complement strand
CGCGCGCTCGCGACACGCGGCCTGCGCGAGCGCCTCGACCGCGAGCACCTGGTTCTTCTCGGGCCGCAGCGCGCCGACACAGACGAACACGGTCTCGTCGGCATACCGCCGTTCGCCGTCCGCCGGATGGAAGCGAGCGACGTCGACTCCGTTCGGCAGGTAGCGGACCCGCGCACCACACCCCCACTCACGGCGCGCGATCGTCTCGAGACCCCGGGAAGGGACGATGACGTCCCGCGCGGCGCGCAGCAGGAACCTGCGCGCGAGGTTGCGCCGCGGCAGCCGCCGCTCGGTCTCGTCCGGACCGAAGCCGTCCTCGTGGTGGACCACCGCGCGACAGCCGGACAGCCGGGCAGACATCAGCCATTCGACCGAGCCCCAGTTGTAGGTCAGCAGCGCGTCGGGCCGGATGGCCCGCAGCTGGCGACGCATCGACCGGAGCCGGGCGAGCGCACCCCCCGAGAGATCGAGGTCGAGCGGATCCCAAGCGACCTCCCCGCTCGCCTGCCGCAGCGCGTCGTAGCAGCCGTCGTGCGCGAAGAGCACGTGCCGGAAGTCCGGGCCGAGCATCCCCATCAGCTGGACCGCCCGGATCTCGCGCCCCCCCTCACCCCACGAGGGGGCCGCGTGCAGCAGGGTCCGCGGCTTCGGGGAATCGCGCATCGATGGGTTGGATCGACCGGCGGCCGAACGGGACTGGAGAATCCACCGCGCCCTGCGTTCGATCAACGGCCTTGCCCCCTCGAGGACGACGATGACGCAGCTGAGAAGCCGGACCTCACCCGCCCCGATCGTCTCGGCGATCCTGTTCACGGTCGGCTGTGCCGCGCTCTGCGGACCCGCCCGGAGCCAGGAGACCCGCGCGCCGATCCCGATCGAGGTCGCGGTCGACCAGCCGGGGCGGCTCGTTCCGCGGCTCCCCGAGTTCGGGTTCGTGCCCGGAACGCCTGCGCGGCTCTTCGCGATCACACGCGCAGAGGCCGAGGGGCAGATGGACCGGGTCGACGCGATGGACCCGGCGACCAAGGCGCGCGAAGCGCTGTTCGACGCGGCCACGCTGAACACAGCGCTGGCCGCCGCCGGGGCGCAGGTCGAGAACCCAGCCCGCGTCCCCCAATTCTCGTTCGCCGATGCGTCGACCCTGCGGGTCGAGCTCAGCGGCGTCGTCTACGGATGGCCCATCGGCGCGGAGAAGGCCGAGGTCCGGCTCCTCGTCCCGGCCAACGCCAGCGCGCAGGCCATCGCACCCGGCGATGCCGCCGTGGCCGCGATCGTCGCCGACGACCTGGTCGTCCGCAGCGCCGACGGCGACACCCGCCGCGTGACCTTCGACGGGCGCCCCCAGGACATCGTCTACGGCGGCGCCGCGCACCGCGCCGAGTTCGGGATCAAAGACGGCCTTTGGTGGGACGCGTCGGGCCGCCGCCTCGCGTTCTCGCGCGAGGACATGCGCCCGATCGACGTCTACCCGTACGCCGACTACCGCACGCTGCCCGCGCAGCCCGAGCACGGCCGCTACCCGATGGCGGGCCGCACGCACTCGCGGGTCCAGATCGGCGTCTTCGACCGCGAGGCGATGCGGCTCGTCTACCTCGAGGGCGACCCCGACGCCGACGTCTACTGGACGAACGTGACGTTCTCGCCCGACGGCGCGCAGGTCTACGTCGCGCTCGTCGACCGGGCCCAGTCGAACATGGAGCTGTGCCGCTTCGACGCTGAGACCGGCGCGCGCATCGACGTGGTGCTCCGCGAGTCCTTGCCCCGGTGGATCGAGCCCGAGCACGGGCCGATCTTCCTGCCGGACGGCCAGGGCTTCCTCTGGTTCTCGTCGATGGACGGGCACCGACACCTGTACCGCCACGCGCTCGACGGAGAGCTGCTCCATCGGGAGACCCACGGTCCGTTCGACATCCGGAGCCTGGTCCGCATCAGCCCCGACGCGAGCACCGCCTACGTGATGGCGGGCGGAGCGGACCCGTGCCATCAGCACCTGTACCGCGTACGGCTCGGCGCTCCGACCCCGCCGATGCAGCTCGATTCGAACCCCGAGGCCAAGCTCAGAGGCCTGACCCAGTACGGGCCTGGGTTCCATCTCTGCGAAGTCGCCGACGACGGCACGATCCTCGACGCGTGGTCGAGCCTCGACCGGCCGGGCTACCTGTTCGTCCATCTGCCCGACGGAACGCGCGAGCTGCTCGCCCAGGCCGAGGACCCCCTCGCCCCGTACCTGATCGGCAACCAGCAGCGGTTCACGGTCGAGGCCGAGGACGGCACGACGCTGCACGGCCACGTGCTGCTGCCCCCGCGCCCCACCAGGCGCAGCCGCCACCCGGTCCTGCTCTACGTCTACGGCGGCCCGCACGCGCAGCTCGTGCAGGAGCGCTGGCAGGGCGGAGCCAGCCCGTGGCTACAGTTCATGGCGAGCCAGGGCTACGTCGTTGTCCGACTCGACGGCCGCGGCACGCCGCACCGCGGGATCGGGTTCGAGCAGGCGATCCACCGACACCTCGGCGAGCTGGAGGTCCTCGACCAGGTCCGCGCGCTCGAGTGGGTCCGCGCGAACGTCCCCTACGCCGACCTCGACCGGACCGGAGTCCACGGCTGGTCGTACGGCGGCTACATGACGCTGCGGCTGATGCTCCTCGAGGCCGACCGCTTCGTCTGCGGGGTGTCCGGCGCACCGGTCACCGACTGGGCGCGCTACGAGACCGGCTACGGCGAGCGCTACATGGACACCCCGCAGGAGAACCCGGAGGGCTACGAAGCCTCGTCGGTCCTCCCCATCGCCGACCGGCTGAAGGGCCGGCTCCTGCTCGTCCACGGCACCGACGACAAGACCGTGATGTTCTCCCACTCGATGGCCTTCCTCCGCGCGGCGATCGACGCGGGCAAGGACCTGGACTTCATGGCCTACCCGATGGCGCTCCACGGGCTCCGCGGCGCGGACCGCGCGCACTTCCAGCGCAAGATGACCGCGTTCTTCGCCGAACACCTCCCGGTCGTCGCCCCTTCCGCCCGCGATCGCTGACCCGCGCTTCCCCGGCCCGGGCTCCGTCGCTATCCTCCTCCGCCGCGCGTCGCCAGTCGACGCGCCGGGACGGGCCGTAGCTTAGCCTGGTAAAGCGCCTGCTTTGGGAGCAGGAGACCGGAGGTTCGAATCCTCTCGGCCCGATCACCTGACCCTCGATGCGTACGGAAATTCGCGCTGCCAGCCGCGGTGGCGGCAACCGCCCGGCCGGCGCCAGGAAGTTCCCGGTAGGAACAATCGGCGGTTCAGAATCCGGCGGCCGATCGGGCTCGGGCTACTGCTCGGGGCCCCAGCCCCCTGTGTCAGCGTAGTTGCCGCCTCGTCGTTGACTCAGGCTGCGGGGCCCCTGCCGATGCGGAGCATCGGTAGGGCGCAGCCCGAGTGCCTGCCCGTAGGGTAGGTCGCCCCCCGAGGGGGGCGCGACTTTCCACAGGTTGTCCAGGGGGGCGGGGACATGCAAACCGATCCAGTACGCGAAGGGCTTCAAGGCCCGAATGGTTCAACGGATGGCTGGGCCGGAGGGTCTCTCGGCGACGGCTCTCGCCCAGGGGATCGGGATCTCGCAGTCGACGCTGTCGCGTTGACTCCGGGAGGCCCGAACGGTCAGCGCCGTGGGTGGGACCGACAACAATCAGGAATCGCAGTCCGAACCGCGCAGCCCGCGGCAGTGGACGATCGAAGACAAGCTCCGCGCGGTCGTGCAGGCCTCCGCGCTGTCCGACGAGGAGTTGGGCGTGTTCCTGCGGCGCGAGGGGCTCCACGCGGCCCAGCTCGACGAGTGGCGCAACTTGGCGACCGATGCGCTCTCTGCGCCGAAGAAGAAGGCGCGCGCGAAGACCTCGCCCGAGTCCAAGCGGATCAAGGCGCTCGAGAAGGAGCTGCACCGCAAGGACAGGGCGCTCGCCGAGGTGACGACCTTGCTCGCGCTGAAAAAAAACTCGAGGCGATCTGAGGGGACGAGGACGACGACACGGTCACGAAGAGAGAGACCTGATCCTCGGCCTCGTCGACGAGGCCGTCGCCGCCGGCGCGCGGCAGAGTAGGGCCTGTGAGGTCCTCGGGCTCGACTCTCGGACCGTGCAGCGCTGGCGAACGCAGGAGATCGGCGACGATCGGCGTGCAGGGCCGACGCGACCGCCGGGCAACCGGCTGTCGGAGGCCGAACGGCGGCGCATCATCGAGTCTGTCAGCGGGCCCGAGTTCCGGGACCTGCCACCCACGCAGATCGTGCCGATCCTCGCCGAGCGTGGGATCTACCTCGCGTCGGAGTCGACGATCTACCGCCTCCTACGTGAAGAGCGCCTCGCGACGCGTCGCGAGAGCTCGAGACCTCCCGCTGCGAAACCCGCGGAGTTCGTCGCGACGGCTCCGAACCAGGTGTGGAGCTGGGACATCACCTACCTGCCGACGTCCGTGCGCGGGGCCTTCTACTACCTCTACATGATCGTCGACGTCTTCAGCAGGAAGGTCGTCGGCGCGGTCGTGCACGACCGCGAGAGCGGTGCACACGCCGCTGCCATGATCCGGGGGGCCTGTGCTGCCGAGGGACTCGAGCAGACACCGCTCGTGCTGCACTCCGACAACGGCGGGCCGATGAAGGCCTCCACGATGCTCGCCACCCTCCAAGAGCTCGGCGTCGCAGGGTCATTCAGCCGGCCTCGAGTCAGCGACGACAACCCGTTCTCCGAGGCTCTGTTTCGCACGGTGAAGTACCGGCCGGAATACCCCTCCCGCCCCTTCGCGACGCTCGAGGAGGCACGGAGCTGGGTCGCGTGGTTCGTTCGCTGGTACAACCATGAGCACCGACACAGCGCGATCTCCTTCGTCACCCCCACGAGCGCCACGCCGACCTCGACTTCGGTGTCCTGCGTCGACGACGCGGCACCTACGAGCGCGCGAGGAGCAATTCTCCAAAGCGCTGGAGTCGACATCCGCGCCCGTGGAAATGCGCCGACGTCGTCCGGCTCAACCCTGCGCAGCGGCCTCAGGCCGCCAATGTCGCGTGAACACACTCAGGCGGCAACTACCTTGACACACACCGCTGGAATGATGCGCTCTGACGCAGCTAATTGGGGGAGCTGACCCTCCCCCAATTCGGTGGACAGCGGGGATCAGGCCGCCGTTGCGGCCATCAGACGCGCCTCGAACTCCGCCGGGCTGAGGTAGCCGAGGTGAGAGTGGAGGCGTCGCCGGTTGTAGTGAATCTCGATGTAGTCGTGAATCGCCGATCGCGCGGATCGGCGGCTCGTCCAATGGTGTCGGTGGACGAGCTCGGTCTTCAAGGTGCCGAAGAAGCTCTCGACGACCGCGTTGTCGTGGCAGTTGCCGCGCCGGCTCATGCTGCAAGCGAGGCCGCGGGCACGAAGGGCGCGCTGGAAGGCATCGCTGGCGTACTGCGACCCGCGGTCTGAGTGGTGCAGCGACCCCGGCGCTGGCTGCCGATGCCCGCAGGCCATCGTCAGGGCGTCGATGACGAGTTCCGCGCGCATGTGGTCTGCCATGGACCATCCGATGACCCGGCGTGACGCGAGGTCCATCACCACGGCCAAGTAGAGCCATCCCTCCTGGGTCGCGACGTAGGTGATGTCCGAGGCCCAAGCCGTGTCGACTCGGGGCACCGTGAACTCTCGATCGAGTCGATTCGGATGGATCGGCAGATCGTGGCGCGAGTCCGTCGTGCCGCGGAAACGCCGCCGAAACACGCCCTGGAGGCCATTTGCAGCCATCAGGCGCTCCACCCGCTTCCGGTTGACGCGCCGCCCACGATGCCGCAGCTCGGCATGAACACGCGGGCTCCCGTAGGTCCCGAAGCTGGCTCGATGAATGTTCGAGATCTCCTCGGCGAGCTTCTCGTTCTCGGCCTTCACTTGTGAAGGAGGCCGTGAACGAGAAGCGTAGAAACCGCTTCTCGAGACCCCGAGAACGCGGCACATCACCGAGACGGAGAACCTCGCCTTCTCCGCCTCGATCAGCTCGAAGGCTGATCGTTCTGCCTGGCGAAGAAGGCGGCGGTAGGTTCAGACGATCGGCGCAACACGACGCGTGGGGTCGTGGTTCTCGCCCAT
>JAQCBR010000190.1 GCA_027621295.1 Planctomycetota bacterium | reverse complement strand
GAGGGCGCCCGCGACGAGGCCCGGCGTCTCTTGGCGGAGCACCGCGCTCGAAAGGGCCGATTCAGTGAGGAGCTGGCGAAGCTCGAAGCCGAGCTCCTTGCCGAAGACCGCTGACTCGCCTACGCCTGCGCGCGTGGAGCCGTTCCATCTCGACCACCCGGACGCGAAGGCTTGGCACGAAGCGGGCCACGCGCTCATGGCCCACCTGCTCGGCGGGCGCGTGCTCCACGTGACGCTGGATCCCGAGGACGAGGAACAGGACGGCGAGGTGGCCGTGGCCTGGCCTCGCGGCGGCGAGTCCCTGGAGTCGCGCTCGGGCCGCGTCGCGCTCGCGGGTGCGGTCGCCGAGCTGGTCTTTCTCGGCGACGATCCCGACCTGGACCCAGCGACCCTGTCCGCGTGGCGCGGCGACTGGGACGAGGTCTGCCGCTGCGCGGCCGTCCTCGAGCGGGATCCGGAGCGCAGGAAGGCGCTGCTCCGCACCTGGATCGGAGAGGTCCACGCGCTGCTCGATGCTCCGGGCCACGAGGACGCGCTCGCCCGGATCGCCGACGCGCTGCACGCGCACGGCACCTTGGACGACGTGCTGTTCGAAGACGCATTGGGCGACTGACCGGCGACCCGTTGTCCTCGGCGCCCGTCCCGCGGAGACTGCCGCGCTCGCCGTGCACGAACTCGTCTGGAAGTCCCCGTCCGCGCTCTGGCTGCTCTGGGCGCTGCCCGTCCTGATCGGCTCCGCGGTCCTGGCGCACCGCGGCACCCGGCGTGCGGCGCTCGCGTTCGCGGGCGCGGTGATGGCCCCGCGGCTGATGCCGCCGCTGAACGCAGCCGGCCCGGTCCGCCGGACGATCCTCGTCGTGGCTGGCCTGGGCCTCGCGGTGGTCGCGGCGGCGGGGCCCGCGTTCGGCGTCTACTACCTGCCGACCAAGGCGCGCGGCCTCGACCTCGCGGTCGTGCTCGACGTCAGCCGCTCGATGCTCGCCGACGACGGCGGGGACACGCGGCTCGGCCGCGCTCGCTCGGCGATCTCCTGGCTCGTCGACGACCTGCGCGGGGACCGCGCGGGGCTCGTGCTCTTCGCCGGCCAGACGGTGCAGGCCTGTCCGCTGACGCTCGATCGCGGCTTCTTCCGGACGGCGCTCGAGCGCGCGGGGCCCGGCGCGGTCGGCCGTGGTGGCACGCAGGTCGGTCCAGCGCTCGACGAGGCGCTCCGGATGCTCGACACGTCCTGGGACCGCGACAAGCTCGTGCTCCTGGTCACCGACGGCGGCGACCAGGAGTCGTTCCCCAAGACCGCCGCCGAGCGGCTCGAGGAACGCAAGGTCCGCGTGATCGCGCTCGGGCTGGGCGATCCCTCGGACGACGCGCCGCTGGTCCTCGACGGTCAGGTCGTGCGGCAGGCCGACGGGCAGCCGGTCGCAGCCCGCCTCAACGACGCGCTGCTCCGGGATCTCGCGGCCGCGACGAACGGGATGTACGTGCCGCCCGAGGCCGCGCACCGCCTGCCGGACCTGTACGCCGAGCACTTCGGCGAGCTGAGGCGCGGCGACAACCAGGAGGTCCAGGAGAAGCACCACCGGGAGCGGTACCAGTGGTTCCTGCTGCCGGCGATCCTGCTGCTGCTCGCACAGGCGGGTGCCGCGACCTACGGCGCCCAGCGAGCTCCGGCCAGCGTCAGCTGACCCCGTCGGCGTTCACCGGGGTCCACCCAGTTCGCGCAGGGTGCGGCGGATCTCGTAGAGCACCCGGCCACGCCCGCGTCCCTCGTCCTGGACCCATCGCGCGTGCAGCTCCGGTTCGGCGCCGAGCGTCGATGCGTCGAGGATCAGGAAGACCTCGGGCTCGACCGCACTCCAGACCAGATCCTCGTGCGGCACGTTCAGACTCGGGATCGTGTGGTCGTGGAGCGGGGAGACGATGAGTTGGTCGAGCGGATAGCCGGCGCGCGACGCGCTGCCCGGATAGCGCAGATGGCGGGAGACGTGGATGTCGCCTCCGATCAGGACAGCACCGGTGATTCCCGCATCTCCCAGGAACCGCTCGAGGCGTTCGCGTTCGTGGGGGTAGCTGCCCCAGTCGTCAGACTCGGAGTTCTTCTTGTCGTCCCAGATCATCCCGCAGGCGATGGCCTTGAACGCGGCCGTCGACGCACGGAGTCCGCGCTCCAGCCATTCCCACTGATCGTCGCCCAGCAGCGTCGGTCGCCCCGCCGCGTCCTCGCTCGTCCGCGCGAAGTAGCGTGGGTCGAGCAGGAAGACCTCGAGAGGCCCGCGCCGGAACGACGTGTAGACGCCCTCTTCTCCGTCTCCCGATGCGGTGTGCGCCCGGTACTCGACGAAGGCGCGGCGCGTGTTCTCCTTGCCGGTCATCCGCCCGTCGGTGTCGTTGCCGCCGAAGTCGTGGTCGTCCCACGTGCCCCATGTCGGCGTGTCCCGGAGCAGCACGGCCAGCTCGGGAATCAGCAGGAACTCGCGGTGCTTGCGCCGCGCGACCGAGAGGTCGCGGGAGTCGATGTAGGGCGTGTCCCCGAGCAGGACGAGTCCGTCAATGTCCCAGAGCCCGATCGCGGACCAGATCGGAGCCGGTTCCGAGGACGCACACGACCCCATCGCGAGTCGGGTTCGCGCCGGCGCTCCCGGATCCTCCGCCGTCCGGAACCGGCCACCGGCCCCGTCGATCTCCACGCCGTCCCGTTCGAACCGGTATCGGTAGTCGGCGGCCGGCTCCAGGCCGTCGACGACGACCCGGACCGTGCGGTCCTCCGCCGCTGTGGAGTCGGCCTGCCGGCGGAACGGGCCGCCGGGACCGTCGACCACGAGCTCCACCGGCCCCGGTGCGGCCGGCCGGAACCACAGGACCGCGGTCCCGTCGTCGACGTGGCCGACCATCGGACCGACGGCGATCTCGGTGGGTGCCAGGACCGGCCGGACCTCGGGCGCCTCGCCAGCCTGGACGGCGCGGACGTAGCTGTGGAGGGCCGACGCGAAGCGGGCACCGAGCGCGCGCTGGGGCTCGGGTGCGGCCCTCTGTCCTTCGCGGGCCCGCTTGTCGAGCCAGAGTGAGGACACGAGGAACCGGCCGCGACCGTGCCCGACCTCGACCAGCGCGGCGCGCCCTCCGCGCTCCGTGCCGGCGAACAGCAGCGGCTCCGCGCCGACGTACCGGTCGATGCCTTCCCACGAGAGCTTCTGACCGTCGAGGACGTCCACGCGGAACGCGCTGCCGTCGCCGAAGATCCCGTCGACCAGCGGGTGCTTCCGCTCCGCGGCGATCACCGCGTCGTCGTCACCGTCCCCGCGGAGCACCTCGCAGCCGTCCGGCAGGTAGAGCGCGAGTGCTCCAGCCTGGTCGCTCTGCGCCGCCTCGAAGACGACGCCGCCGCGCGCGACGAAGTCGAGGAGTTCCGTGCGGTGCGCCGCGAGCCGGGTCCCGAAGGCCGGGTCGTTGTTCGTGAACGCGCCGAGGAACACGAGGTCGAGCTCTTCGAGTGCGTCGAGGTCGAGAGGAGCGGTCGAGAAGCCCGCCTCCTCGAGCAGTTCCCGCGCCCCGGTCGCGCCCTTGGTCCAGCGGTCGGCATGCTCGAGGACCCCGGCGCGGAGAGGGGACTGTGAAGCGGCGGTCGGCAGGACGCCTCCGAGGACGAGCGTCGCGCAGAGAAGAACCTGGTGCATGCTCTCCACGATGCACCGCGCGCGCGGTGCGTTGCAGCAGGTTTGCGCGGTCGGAGGATCAAGATTCCGTCCTCGACCCGCGCGGGTGGGCCTTTGTCGGGAGCGCGGTCGCGGCAAACTCTGCATCGTGATTCGCGCCATCCTGCTCGTCTTCGTCGGACTCCTCACGTCTGCGTGCCTGACCTGGCCCGACGCGCCGCGCCGACCGAACGTCCTGTTCCTCGCGGTCGACGACCTCCGGCCGGAGCTCGGCTGCTACGGCATCGAGTATGCGAGCACGCCTCACCTCGATCGGTTGGCGGCGAGCGGCGTGCTGTTCGAGCGGGCCTACTGCCAGCAGGCGGTGTGCAACCCGTCACGCGCCAGCGTGATGACCGGCCTGCGCCCCGAGACGCTCGGCGTGCTCGACCTCAAGACCGACTTCCGGACCACGAAGCCAGACGCGGTGACGATCGGCGAGCACTTCCAGCAGCACGGCTACAGCACGTGGGCGATCGGCAAGATCTTCCACAACATCTTCCCGGACGAGCGGACGTGGTCGGAGCCGAAGACCTTCCTCGACGGCTACCCGTTCGATCCCGACGCGGTCTACGTCGCGCCCGAGAACATGGCCGCGCTCGAAGCCCGCAAGGAGCAGATCCGCGCGAACGGGCGCGAGGCCCGGTTCATCGACCGGTTCGGGCAGTGGTACCTGAAGCACGTGGCGACCGAGGCGCCGGACGTCGCGGACAGCGCGTACTACGACGGCGCGCAGACGGACTTTGCGATCGAACAGATCGAGCGGTTCGCGGGCGGCGGGCAGCCGTTCTTCGCAGCTGTCGGCTTCTACCGCCCTCACCTGCCGTTCAACGCGCCGAAGCGCTACTGGGACCTGTACGACCGTGACGCGATCCCACTGCCGGACCCGGCGGGCCCCGTCGAAGGCGCGCCGCCGATGGCGATCAACAACATGCGCGAGCTGCGCGGCTACGCGGACTTCCGCGGTCGACCCCAGCCGCACGAGGGCCCGCTCACCGAAGAGGAGATCCGGCTGCTGCGCCACGGCTACCTCGCGTCGGTCAGCTACGTCGACGCGCAGGTCGGCCGCCTGCTCGACACGCTCGACCGCCTCGGCATCGCCGACGACACGATCGTCGTCCTGTGGAGCGACCACGGCTGGAAGATCGGCGAGCACCAGAGCTTCGGCAAGATGACCAACTACGAGATCGACACGCGCGTGCCGCTGCTCGTGCGGGCGCCCGGTCAGCAGGCCAGCGGGGGGCGTGTCGCAGGTCTGGTCGAGCTGCTCGACCTGTACCCGACGCTGGCCGAGCTCTGTGGCCTGCCTCTGCCCGAGGAGATCGAGGGCCGGAGCTTCGCGCGTGTCCTGCGCCGGCCGCGGGAGCCGTTCCGCGATGTGGCCTACAGCGTGTTCTTGCGCGAGGGGATCTGGACCGCGCCGGACGGCGTCGAGTACTTCGGCCGCACGATCCGCACCGACCGCTACCGCTACGTCGAGTGGATGCGCCGCGGCGAGACCGAAGTCGTGGCACGTGAGCTCTACGACCACGAGATCGATCCACGCGAGACCCGGAACGTCGTCGACCAGCCCGAGCACCGTGAGCTGCTCGAGGCCCTCGCGCGGAGGATGGTCCAGGCGGCGAGACCGATGTGATGAACGTCTACTGCCCGCACCCCTAGACAGACAAGGGGAAGGGTCGTAGCGTCGGCGCCCGACCGATGGCGACCTCCGAACCTGCCCGTCTCGAGATCCCACCCGGGACCCTCGACCTGCTCATCCTTCGCTGTCTCGCCGACGGCCCGAAGCACGGCTACGCGATCACGCGGCGGCTGCGCGAGCGGTCCGGCGAGCGCTTCCTCGTCGAGGAGGGCACGCTCTACCCGGCTCTCCATCGCCTCGACCGCCTCGCGCTCGTCAAGGCGGAGTGGGGGACGAGCGAGAACAACAGGAAGGCGCGCTACTACCGCATCACGGCCGCTGGCCGCGGCCGCCTCGCCGAGGGCACCTCGCGTTGGCAGGAGATCGCGGCGGCCGTCACCGCGGTGCTCGACGGAAGCCCCGCGCCGGGTCGGCCCTCCATGCGCTGGAGGATCTCATGAGCCAGCAGCCCGCGAGAGGGCGGCGCCGCGCCGAGATCGACGCGGAGATCGAGGCCGAGTTCCACTTCCACCTCGAGGCGTTGACGCGCGAGCTGGAGGCGGAAGGCATGAGCCCAGAAGAGGCAGCCCAGGAGGCCAGCCGGCGATTCGGGGACCTGGAGCAGTTCGCGGCGAGCTGCCGCCGCGAGGCGCCCGAGGAGCGGACGAAGCTCTTCGTCCGCACGGGCATCGCGATCACGATCGTCACGCTGCTCGTCGTGACGTGGATCGACGGTTGGCGGGAGGCGCAGGGCCATCCGCTCCATGAGGAGCTCCTGCTCCACAT
>JAQCBR010000189.1 GCA_027621295.1 Planctomycetota bacterium | reverse complement strand
AGTCACGGCCTGGGTCACGCGGCCGCGAAGCGGCCGCCCAGCCAACAACTGAGAGCCTGTGACGAAGTCACAGGCTCTCAGGCGATCTCTTCCTTGAGCTTGGCGCCCGGCTTGAAGCCGACGCTCTTGCTCGCCGCGATCTCCATCGGCTCGTTGGTCCGCGGGTTGCGCCCCATGCGGGCCGCGCGCTCCTTGACCTGGAACGTGCCGAACCCCACGAGCTGCACCGAGCCATGCTCGCGGAGACCCTTGCCGACGCTGGAGAGGACTGCTTGCACGACACGCTCGGCGTGGGCCTTGGAGCAGTCCGCGCCCAGGCTCTTCTGCACTTCGTCGATCAGTTCCGCCTTGTTCATGATTCCTCCAAGGTTTGCCACTGGATCTGGCCCAACCGCCCGGTCAGGCGCCGTCGCGGATGGTAGCCAGGGCAAGGGAAGGGTCCAGCACGGAGAAACCGAGGAAAACAGCGGATTCCCGCGGTCGGGCGGGCAGCATCGAACGCCCAGGTCGGACGAGGTGCGGCGGCCCCCGGGCTTGGGCCAGGGCGGATCACCCGAGGCTGTTTCTCGTCCGCATGGAGCGGGGCCGCGGCAGGACCCGGTCACCGCAGGCGGCCCAACCCGTCGACGCCACGCCGAGCGCCGACCGACCGTGAGCCCGCCTCGCCGGACCCGATCAGTCCAACCAGCCGCCGCCCAGCACGACGTCGCCGTCGTAGAACACCGCTGCCTGCCCGGGTGAGACGGCCCGCACCGGCGCATCGAACACGATGCGGGCGGTGCCGGACGACGGGTCCGCGAAGATCCGACCCGGCACTGCGTCCGCGCGCGCCCGGACCTTGATCTGCGCCTCCCGACCCGCGTCCGCGTCCGGCGGCAGGTCGACGAGCCAGTGGGCTCCACGCACCACGGCCTCCGAGGACTCGAGCCCCTCGGCCGGGGCCAGGATCACGTCACCCGTCTCGGGGAGGATCGCCCGCACGTAGCGCGGCGCGCCGAGCGCGGGCAGACCGCGGCGCTGGCCGACCGTGAAGCCCGCGACGCCGTCGTGAGCGCCCAGGTCGTTCCCTTCTTGGTCGACGAAGCGCCCGGGCCTCCCCATCCCACCCCTTGCGCGAACCACGTCGCGGTAGTCACCGGACGTCACGAAGCAGATGTCCATCGACTCGGGCTTGGACGCGGTGCGGAGACCGGCCCGCTCCGCCAGCGCCCGCACCTCGGGCTTGGTCAGGTCGCCGAGCGGGAACGCGGTCCGCTGCAGCGCGTCCCGGGCGACACCGAACAGGTAGTAGGTCTGGTCCTTGTCCGCATCGACCGCGCGGAGCAACCGCCCATCCACGACGCGGGCGTAGTGACCGGTGGCGACCATCGAGCAGTCGAAGGACGCCGCGAGCTCGAACAGGTGGCCGAACTTCAGCTGGCTGTTGCAGAGCACGCACGGGTTGGGGGTCCGCCCTCGGCGGTATTCCTCCGCGAAGTGGGCGACGATCGCGCCGAATTCGGCCGCGTAGTCCACCGGATAGAAGGGAACGCCGAGCCGCTCGGCGACCGCCATCGCGTCACGAGCGTCCGAGGCCGAGCAGCAGGATTTCGTGGCGCTCTTCCCGGAGCCCGCGGAGACCCCGTTGCGCATGAAGACCCCCACCACCTCGTGCCCCGCCTCGAGAAGACGGAGCGCGGCGACGCTGCTGTCGACGCCACCAGACATCGCGACCAGGACTCTTGCCATTTCGAAGCCGCTCCTGCGCGGCACGGTGGTCGGCCTGCGCTGGGATCCGGGGGCGGCGATTCTATACTCCTCCGCCCGCGATCCCGAGTGCGACCGCGCCTCCGCCGACCAGGAGACCCCTCCCCACCATGACCCGCGCGCTTCCGAACCTCTCCGGCCAACCTCTCGTCCTCGTGATGCAGGACCCGAACCAGGGCGGCAGCGGCGAAGCGCCGCCGGTCCTTCGGCGGCAGGACGGCGCCGCACCCGCGGACACCTCCAGCACCACGGCCGATCCGGGCAGCCAGGTTCCACAGGGTGGTCAGCAGGACATCGGCTCCTGCATCGAGGGGCAGCTGCCGATCCTGATCGGCTTCGTCGCGATCTTCTACTTCCTGATCCTGCGCCCCCAGCAGAAGGCCGACCGCCAGCGGAAGGAGCTGCTCTCCTCGATCAAGAAGGGCGACCGCGTCGTGACCTCCGCCGGGATGCACGGCGAGATCACGAACCTGACGGACGAGACGGTCACGCTGCAGGTCGCGGACGGCGTCCGGCTGACGTTCGACCGGTCGGCAGTGTCCCGCGTGCTCGGCGGAGGCAGCGCTGATGCTGCCAAGCCGGCCAAGGGATCGTGACCCCCGCACGCCCGGGAGCGGCTCGGACACGAGCGGACCGCGGCTCGGCTCGCTCGGCGAGGACCTCGCGGCCGCGTGGTTGAGCGCGCGCGGATTCCGTATCGAGGGCAGGAACGTTCGCACGAGCCGCGGCGAGATCGATCTGCTGGCGCGACGACGACGTCTGTGGGTCGCGGTCGAGGTGAAGACCCGGCGCCGGCATCCAGCTCCCGAACGGACCGTTCACGACATCCAGCTGTCGCGCGTCCGAGCAGCACTCCGAGCCCTCGCTCCCCGGCTGCACCCGGCGCCGCGCTCCCTCCGCGTGGACGTGATCGCGGTGCAGATCCGATTCGACCGGACCGCAGACATCTTCCTGTTTCCGGGCACGCCGACCGCGTGGCCCCCATGATGGTTGCGGTCGACCGATCCGGACTGGAGATCGGCCGTCCTGATCGTCGATGAGATCCGAGAGGTCGTTCCCACACGGGACGACGATCCTGCAGCCCGTCGCGCCCCGTCCGGGGCGCCGCCGATGTCCACGCTCCGCGAACAGATCATCCCCCGGCGCAAGCTCGTGCTGATGGCGTCCGAGACGGCCATCGTCGCCGGGGTGATCCTCGTCGGGACATCGGTGCCGCCGCTGACCTCCAAGTCCTTCTACCTGACGGATCCCACGGCGTGGCCGTTCTGGCACGGGCTGCTGTCCTGCCTGTTCGTCGCGCTCCTCTGCCAGATCTCGCTGAGCTACAACGACCTCTACGACTGGAAGGTCGCGCAGAACCGCCGCGAACTCCCGCACCGCCTCATCCATGCGACCGGCTACGCGCTCGTGATGATGGCGCTCGCGGTCATCGTCGCGCCGTCGCTGTTCTACTTCCCCGGCCTCCGCGACGTCGCGGAAGAGACCTGGAAGATCATCACGCTCGTCTGCGTGGCCTTCGCCGCCATCTGCGTGTGGCGCTTCGGCCTGCACTGGTACTTCTACAAGTGGAACTTCGGCGAGCGCGTCCTCGTGTTCGGCAGCGGACCGAAGGGACAGGCGATCGCGCAGATGGTCGTCGACCATCCGTTCTCGGGGTTCGAAGTGGTCGGTCTGATCCGCGCGGACACCGACCCACCGCCTGCGCCGCCGGTCCCCGGCCGGCGCCGCGTGCTGGGTGAGGCGTCGGAAGTCGCCGCCGTGGCGCGCGCCAACCGCGTCGCACGCGTGATCGTCGCGCTCGAGGAGCGACGCGGCACATTCCCGGTCGAGGCCCTTCTCGCGTGCCGCATGGAGGGGATCCTCGTCGAGGAGAAGGAAGCGATGTACGAGCGCATCGCTGGCAAGATCGCGGTGGAGAGCCTCCGGCCCTCCTACCTGATCTTCGGACGCGGATTCACCCGCAATCGCGTCGCGCTCGCCGGCAAGCGCGTCCTCGACGTGACGGTGTCGTCGGTCGGCCTCGCGCTGGCGTTCCCGCTCTGCGTGCTCACCGCGCTGGCGATCAAGCTCGACAGCCCGGGCCCGATCTTCTTCGGACAGGAGCGCGTCGGCCAGGACGGGGAGCCGTTCACGATCCTCAAGTTCCGGACCATGCGCCCGGACGCCGAGGCCGGCGGCCCCCAGTGGGCCAAGCAGAACGACGACCGGATCACCAAGATCGGCAGGTTCCTGCGCCTGACCCGGATCGACGAGATCCCGCAGATGCTGAACGTGCTCCGCGGTCAGATGTCGTTCGTCGGCCCACGACCCGAGCGGCCGGTCTTCGTCGAGCAGCTCAAGCAGCAGATCCCCTACTACCAGCTGCGACACACCGTGAAGCCGGGCCTGACGGGCTGGGCGCAGGTGAACTACCCGTACGGAGCCTCGGTCGAGGACGCCGCCGAGAAGCTTCGGTACGACCTCTACTACATCAAGTACATCAGCCCGCTCTTCGACCTGAACATCATCCTGCGTACTGTCGGGGTGATCCTGTTCGGCAAGGGAGCGAGATGAATCAGTACGCAATCCTCGTCGCCGACACGCTCGGTGCCGAGGGCCTGGAGATCCTCGAGGGCGCTGGCGCCGTGACGGTTCGCACCGGCATGGACGAAGCCACCCTTCGCGACGCGATGCGCGGCTTCGACGCGCTGGTCGTGCGGTCGGCCACCCGCGTGACCGCAGCCGCGCTCGAGGGTGCGGACCGCCTCGCGTTGATCGGGCGGGCCGGGATCGGCGTGGACAACATCGACGTCGACGCGGCGACGGAGCGCGGCATCGTCGTGATGAACACGCCGCAAGCCGGCGCGACCACGACCGCCGAGCACGCGATCGCGCTCCTCGTCGCGATGGCTCGCCACGTGCCCGCAGCCGACGCGGCGCTCAAGGCCGGACGCTGGGACAAGAAGCAGTTCACCGGCGTCGAGCTGACCGGCAAGACGTTCGGCGTGGTCGGCCTCGGGAACATCGGTCGCATCGTCGCCGACCGCGGTCGTGGGCTCGGCATGGAGGTCATCGCCTACGACCCGTTCGTCACCCAGGAGCGAGCGCCCGAGGGCGTGCGCATGGTGGCCCTCGACGAGCTCTGCGCCGCCGCCGACTTCGTGTCGATCCACGTCCCCCTCCTCGACGAGACCCGACACCTGTTCGATCGCGCGCGCATCGGACGAATGAAGCAGGGAGCCCGCCTCGTCCATGCGGCGCGAGGCGGCATCGTCGACGACGAGGCGCTCGCCGACGCGCTGGAATCCGGGCACCTCGCCGGTGCGGCCCTCGACGTGTTCGAAGTCGAGCCGCTCCCGGCGGACCACCGCCTGCGCCGGCTGCAGAACGTCGTGCTGACGCCCCACATCGGCGCGAGCAGCGCGGAAGCCCAGCGGAGCGTGTCGCTCGACATGGCGAGGCAGGTCGTGCTGGCGCTGACCCAGGGCGTCGTGCTCAACGGCGTCAACGTCCCGCGCGTCTCGCCGTCCGAGGCCGCCGCGCTCGGCCCCTACCTCGCGCTGGCGCGCCAGCTCGCCGCGCTCCTGCTCGCGCTGCACGAAGGCCCGCTCGAGTCGATCCGCGTGAGCCTGCAGGGAGGGATCGTCGAACGCTCCCCGCACCCGCTGACCGTCGCCGCGCTGACCGGCGCGCTCGCGGGTCGGACGACGACCCCCGTCACCCCGGTGAACGTCGAGCGGATCGCTCGGGAGATGGGCATCCGTGTCCACACCGAGGCGGCGTCGATGAAGCGGGACTTCACGCACCTGATCCGCGTCGAGGCCGTGGTCGCCGGCACGCGCCACCACGTGATCGGCACCGTTCTCGGCCATCGCCACGGCCGCCTGATCGAGGTCGACGGCCGTCCGGTCGACGCGATCCCCGAGGCGCCCCTGTTGGTCACCCAGCACCGCGACGCGCCGGGAGTGCTGGGTGCGATCGGCACCGCGCTCGGTGCGATGGGGGTCAACGTCGACCGGATGCAGCTCGGCGAGCCGACCGGCCCCGGAGCGCCTGCGCTCGGCATCTGGAACCTCGATCGAGCCCTCGCGCCGGACGAGCTCGACGCGATCCGCGGCCTGGACGTCCTCGTCGACATCGTCCAGGTGCGGTGACGTGCGGGGCCGCGACGACGGGTCACCCGGACGAGCCGCATGCAGGCTGAAGCCGCCCGAGCCACCCATCGTTCCGGCCGATCCCACTGGCTGGTTCCGAATCCCTTCACCGATCGGGTAGACTTCGGCGCGTCCGCCCCGGACCCGTCACGACCATGAAGAACCTGCTCGAACTGGGCGTGCGCCTCGTGCCCGCGTTCCTGATGGCGATCCTCGCCGCG
>JAQCBR010000188.1 GCA_027621295.1 Planctomycetota bacterium | reverse complement strand
CCTCCGCATAGGCGTTCGACTTGCCGAGCGTGCGGAAGATGCCGAACACGACGGCGATCAGCATCGCGATGCCGAACAGCGGGAAGACCGACGGCGCGCCCATCTCGCTCGACTTGTTGATCCAGAAGATCAGGAACAGCACCGCGACTCCGCCGCCGAGGATCGCGGAGACGCTGGAGCCGGTGCCGGGCGTCGAGCGACGTCCGTCCTGGCTGACGATCTCGTAGCGTCGGCTCTCCCGTTCCCACTCGCGGTCGATCCTCTCCAGCTCGTTCTGGAGCCGCAGCGTCTCGAGGTCGGCGGCCATCTCGGACTGGGTCGTCCGCAGGTCCTCGAGGACCTCGGTGAAGATCGCGTCCTTCGAACGCTCGACGCGGAGTTGGCTCCCGCAGTGGCCGCAGGTGACGAACCGCGTCGTCGGTTGGACCTGGAGCGGTGCTCCACAGTGGTTGCAGGAGATCGCCTGGGTTTCCATCGCCGTTCAGCCCGCAGCTTACGGAACCCGGCCGCGAAGATTCCGAGCCGGGGGGCGCGCGGCCCCGGAACCGTCAGCCCCGCATGTCGTCGAACGACGCGATATGGAGGACGGCGTCGCCCTGGTGGACGGTCGGCAGAAGGGCCTGACCGATCACGAGGCCGTGGCCCGGTGCGCGGATCGGAGCCGCGTTCTCACCGAACGGGTCGCTGACTTCGCCCAGGATCTGTCCCGACTCGACCGTCGCGCCGACCTTCGTCGTCAGCCGCAGGATCCCGCTGCGCGGCGCGCGGAGCCACTCGCTCCGCCGGGCGACGAGCGGCGTCGACTGCAGCCGTCGCTTGCGCTGCAGCATGCCGAGATGGTCCATCGCCTGGAGCACGCCCTGCGTGCCGATCCGGATCACCTCGGGATCGAAGCGCAGTGCCTCACCGCCCTCGAAGACCAGGACCGGCTTGCCGCGCCGAGCGGCCGACTCGCGGAGCGATCCGTCCCGGGTCCTCGCGTGGAGCGCGACCGGGGCGCCGAACGCCTCGGCGAACGCGCGCGCCTCCTCGTCCTCGAGATCCGCGCGGACCTGTGCGAGATTCGAGCGGTGCCGCGTCGCGGTGTGGAGGTCGATGCCGTGCGTGCTGCGGTCGACGATCTCTCGCACGAACAGGTGTGCGAGCCGCGCGGCGAGCGAGCCGCGCGCCGAGCCCGGGAACGAACGGTTGAGGTCGCGCCCGTCGGGGAGGTAGCGGCTCTGCTGGAGGAAGCCGTAGGCGTTGACGATCGGCACCGCGAGCAGCGTCCCGCGCAGCCGACCCGGGTCGACGCGCTGCAGCACCTGCCGCACGATCTCGAGGCCGCTGATCTCGTCGCCGTGGAGGCACGCGCTGATCCACAGGACCGGCCCCTCGCGCTTGCCGTGGACGATCCGGACCGGGATCGACAGTGGGGTTCCGGTCGGGAGGCGGGCGCCGAGCAGCTCGATCTCCCGGACCGATCCGGGTGGCACCCACGCGTCGCCGATCAGGAACGGCTCAGCCACGGATCCGGTCCTTGGGCGTGCCGGGCCGGGCGTGCTTGGCGACGAAGTCGATGATCTTGGCCGCGACGTCGACGCCGGTCGCGCGTTCGATGCCCTCGAGACCGGGCGAGCTGTTGACCTCCATCACGACCGGCCCGTGGTTGCTCCGCAGCATGTCGACGCCGGCGACGCGGAGGCCCATGGCCTTCGCGGAGCGGACCGCAGTGCTCCGCTCTTCGGGAGTGAGTCGCATCCGCTCGGCGGTGCCGCCGCGGTGGAGGTTCGAACGGAACTCGCCGGGTGCACCCTGGCGCTTCATCGCGGCGACGACCTTGTCACCGACCACGAACGCGCGGATGTCTGCGCCCTTTGCCTCGGCGATGTACTCCTGGACCAGGAAGTTCGCGTCCAGGCCCCGGAACGCCTCGATCACCGACTCGGCGGCTTTCCGTGTCTCGCAGAGGACGACGCCGATCCCCTGCGTGCCTTCGAGCAGCTTGACGACGAGCGGCGCACCGCCAACCAGCTCGATCAGGCCGGAGATGTCCTTCGTCGCATGCGCGAAGCCGGTCACCGGCAGGCCGACGCCCTTGCTGGCCAGGATCTGCATCGACCGCAGCTTGTCGCGCGACCTCGCGATCGCGAGCGAGCTGTTGAGGGCGTAGGTCCCCTTCGACTCGAACTGCCGGACCACCGCGGTCCCGTAGAACGTCTGCGATGCGCCGATGCGCGGGATCACCACGTCCAACTCGTCGAGCGGCTCGCCGCGGTAGATCACGGACGGGCGGTTGCTCGTCACGTTCATGTAGCAGCGCAGGTAGTCGATCACGTGGACTTCGTGCCCGCGTTCCTGCGCCGCCTCGAACAGGCGTCGGGTCGAGTAGAGCGTCGCCTTGCGCGACAGGATCCCGATCTTCATGGGAGTTCAGTTCGTTCGGCGCACACGCCGGACCGGACGGCCCGCGCGGTACGAGACAGACGGGTCGACGAGGAAGCGCCCGCGCAGCGCCTCCCGTCCGAGCAGCATGCGGAAGCCCATCTGGTCTCGCCTGGCGAGCGTGACCTCCGACGTGAAGCAGCGACCCATCAGCTCCATGTCCATCAGCACGACGTAGCGCAGCTGGCCGTGTCCGGTCGAGCTGCGGACGAGACGCTCGTCGACGATCTCGGCCTCGACGTCGACAGCGTCGCGGTCGCTCCGCTGCATCGGGTGGATCGAGAACCGCACGTGGGGAGCGCCCCGGCGCTGGACCACGTCGATGTCGAACGCGTGCAGAGCGGACGAGCGGGCCCCGGTGTCGATCTTCGCCTTCACCGCACGGACGTCGAGCCCGGGGAGGGCGACCCACTCGCGCCAACCGAGGACGGGGAGTTGCGGGGCTTGGGACCGGGACGCCATGGCGGAAGGGGCGGGGAGCATACGGTCGGCCCAGGCCGCCGTGTGCGGGGTTCCACCGCGGATCTCGGCCTTCCCCGGCTCAGCCGCCCGTCACGTAGTCGAAGACCTCGACCGCCCGGAACCCGGCCGCGAATCCGTCGAGCAGTTCCTGGTGGACCGGGTGGGGGAGGTAGGCCTCGTAGGCTTCGTCGCTCGCGAACTCGACGTGGAGCGCGACGTGGAAGTCCTGCCGGTTCACGTCCCGCGTCTGGGTCGTGTCCCGGACGCCCGTCGTCACCCGGACGACGCCGGGGATCGCGCGGAGCTTCTCGCACGCGGCGACGAGCGCGCTGCAGCGCTCGGGGGTCGGGTCCTCGAGGACGAAGAACACGTCGTGGGCGATGCGGCACTCGCTGGCGCTCGGGGGAACGGCGCAGGCCGACAGGAGGAGCAGGGTCGACAGGATCGCGGAGCGCAGGGCCATGGTGCGGAGGGTCTCTTGCGGGTCGGAGGGGATGTGCGGGCTACGCGTCGGCATGTTCGAACGGCGCGATGCGACGGCGGATCGCCGCCTCGCATGCGTCGAGGATCGCCGCGTCGGCGCCGCTCTCCCGGAGTTCCTGGCATCGCGCCAGAGCCGCGCGCCCGGGCTCGAGGGTCTTCTCCCGGCGCAGCTCCATCCAGCGCGCGTGCTCGGTCATCCCGAGAGACTCCGGGTGGTTGCGCGCGCGCAGGCGGAACAGCAGTTCGCCGAGGCGGTCGTCCCGGAACTCGCGTTCGAGACTGCGCCAGCTCGCCGGATCGCCGGCCGCCGCGTGCACCTCACGGCACAGAGCCGCGTCGTCGTCCTCGACGAAGCCGTCGTAGAGCGCCTGGTCGACGTCGTCGGCCGCCGATCCTTCTTCGTCGTAGATCGCCTGCGCCTTGCGGGCGATCTCGTCGCGGTGTGCGTCGAGCATGGCCCAGTGCTTCTCCCAGGTCGCCGGCTCGAGCGCGATCCGCTCGTGGCACTCGGGATCGAGCACGGCGAGCGGGGCGATCACCGGACACCGGCCCGGATGGATGCCCTTGATGCCGACGCGCGGCGCGCCCTCGGGGCGCTGGTCCCGCGGCGTGAAGAGCAGCGTGCGGAGGCTGTCGACGTCGTGGTCGAGCAGGACCTGGGGGTCGTGGCGCAGATCGAGGCAGAGCAGCTGTCCGCGGAAGCGCGGATGGTCGGCGAGATGCGCGACCACGCTGGTCGAGCGCACGGCCGCGGGAAACCGGCCGCTCGTGTGCACGAACGGGTCCGTGCCGAAGCTCCGCAGCCGATCGCGGACGGTGTTGCGGAAGCGCGCCTCCGACAGGTAGCTGAACAGGTCCGGCTGGGCCTCGAGCAGCTTCTTCGCCATCGCGATCGTCGCGCGGACGTCGGCGAGCGCGTCGTGCGCCTGGTGGTGGATGTCGTTGGCGGGAGCCAGCACGTCGAGCCGGAACACCGGCCAGCCCTCGTCGCCGACCGGCCACTCGATCCCGTCGGGCCGGAGCGCGCACGCGGCGCGCAGGACCGGGAGCAGGTCGAAGCGGGAGCTGCCGTTGCGGCTCTCGCGCTCGTAGACCGGGAGCAGGTTGCGCCACAGCAGGAAGCGCGTGACCTCGTCGTCGAAGCGGATGCTGTTGTAGCCAGCTCCGCAGGTCCGGGGCTCGCCGAGCACCGCCAGGACCCTCCGTGCCCCCTCGATTTCCGGGACCGTCCCGTCCCGATCGGGATCGAGCCCGGTGACCAGGCAGGCCTCGGGGCTCGGAATGCAGTCTTCGGCGAGGCGGAAGTGGACCTCCACCGGGTCTTCGACCTCGTTGAGGTCGAGGTCGGTCCGGCAGGCCGCGAACGACAGCGGACGGTCGATCCTGGGATCGACCCCGGTCGTTTCGTAGTCATGCCACAGGATGGTCTCCGCGCGTCTCGACATGGGGCGCCCAAGAGACGGGGGGCGCGGGTCCGATGCAACGGCGCGGCGGGCCGGGCTCGCCGGCTCCGCCGGTGATCCGGAGACCCCGGACCCTTCGCCTCTTCCATGCAGCGGCACCTCGCCCGATCATGGCGCGCCCGAGTCCGGCCGGATTTCCGCACATCCGGCCCGGCGCCCCGCGAGCCCGATACCTCCGAGCCGAAGATGCCCGTGAACCCGCCCGCCGCCGTCCCTGCCCGCTCCGGCGCGACCCGCTCGACCATCCGCTCCCTCACCCTCGCGCTGCTCGCCGGGGCCCCGTTCGGGCTCGGCGCCTGCTCGGGCGGCGGGATCTCGGACGAGAACGGGAGCGACCCGGGCCCGACCGGCGGCCTGCGACTCGTCGCGTGCAGCATCGGCTGCGCGGACAGCGCCGCCTGCGCCGGCGGCGAGATCGGCCTCAACGAGCCTATGGTCTTCGAGTTCAACCAGATCCTCGACCCGAGCTCGGTGTCGCCGCGGACGCTCGACATCGTGTCGGTCTCGGGGGTCAACCCGGACGGCGAGATCCTCGTCGACGGGCGACGGGTGACGTTCCAGCCGCGGGTCCAGTATGCGGCGGGTGTGACGAGCTACGGCTACGTCGGCAACACCGACTACCTGGTGACGATGCCGACGACCGGACTCGAATCGCTCCGGTCCCAGTCGGGTGCGAAGCTCGCGACGCCGTTCCAGTGCACGGTGCGGGTCAACGACGAGCCCGTCGACGTCGACGGTGAGCCGCCGCGGATCACCGAGATCGACCCGATCCCGAACTCGCAGATCGACCCGCGTCCGACGGTCTTCATCGAGTTCTCGGAGATCATCGACTTCGCGCCGTTCTTCGATCCCTCCGTCGTCTCGCCGGTCGAGTTCCGTGTCGGCACGTCGGGCGCGTTCCCGGACGGGACGTTCACCTGCAACGAGACCGAACTCGTCGCCGGCTATCCCGTGCTGTCGAACGACGAGGCGCGGGCCGTCACGATCCTCCGCTTCATCCCGCAGGATCCGATCCCCGAGGATCGCTGCCTGTCCATCGTGCTCACCGAGCGGGTCCGTGACCTGTCCGGTCGCCCGGCGCGTCGCCTGACCGTGCCGCCGATGTTCGTCGGCCGTCCGGGCGTGGAACGGACGCTGACGGTCGCGTTCGACGATCCGACGCTGATCGACGCGCCGCGCTCCAACGGCCAGATCGCGAACGGTGAGCTGTCGTTCGGCGTCCTCGGCGGCGACGGGCACCACGGTGACTTCCGTCCGCAGGACGGCCAGGTGATCGCGGCCAACCGCTACCGCTGGAACACCGACAACCAGCTGCTGACCGTCAAG
>JAQCBR010000187.1 GCA_027621295.1 Planctomycetota bacterium | reverse complement strand
CGACGCGTCTCGGCCGCGGCGACCGCCTGCTGGTTCGCGGCGAGCTGCGTCATCGTCCACAGCAGCGCGGCCAGGAGGCCGAGCAGCGTCGCGAAGATCAGCAGGAAGACGGATCGGATCGACACGTAGTTGGCCCCTCGCTGGGGAAGTGGGAATCAGGTGGCTGGACTGTCCAGGGCATCGCCCCTGACCTCGCTCGCGCCGAGCTGCGTCCGCAGCGTCTTCTCCCGAGCCAGCGGTGAGCCGGTGAACCGGCCGATGAGTCCGTAGGCGGCGGGGACGACGAGCAGCGTCGTGAACGTCGCGATCGTCACGCCGGAGAGCACGACGACGCCGATCGCGAGGCGACCTTCGGCGCCGGCGCCCTGGGCGAAGACGAGGGGGAGCGCGCCGAGGGAGGTCGAGAGGCCCGTCATCAGGATCGGGCGGAGGCGGAGGACCGAGGCCTCGAGGACGGCTTCGCGGAACGCGAGCCCTTCGTCGCGGAGCTGGTTCGCGAACTCGACGACGAGGATGCCGTTCTTCGTCGCGAGGCCGATCAGGATGACCATCGCGATCTGGCTGTAGATGTTCAGCGTCGCGCCGGCGAGGTGAAGGCCGAGGAGGCCGCCGAACAGCGCGAGGGGCACGGTCAGCAGGATCACCGCCGGCTGCAGGAACGACTCGAACTGCGCCGCGAGGGCCAGGTACACCAGCAGCAGGCTGACGACGAACGTGAACAGGAGCGCGCTCGAGGTCTGGACGAATTCGCGGCTCTGACCCTTGTAGGACACGCCGGGCTGGTTGTTCAGGTCGTTGGCGACGATGTCCTCGAGGAACGTCAGCGCCTCGCCGAGCGTGTAGCCCTCGGCGAGGTTCGCCGAGATCGTGATCGCGCGCAGCCGGTCGAAGCGGTTCCGGCTCGCGGAGTCGGCGAGCTCGCGCGTGCGGACCAGGTTGGCGAGAGGGACGAGGTCGCCGGTCGTCTCCGAGCGGACGTAGATCGCCTCGAGGTCGCCGGGGCTGCGCTTGTCCGCGTCCTCGGCCTCGAGCATCACGTCGTACTCCTCGCCCCGGTCGAGGTAGGTCGTCGCGCGTCGGGTCCCCATCATCGTCTCGAGCGTGCGGCCGATCTCGAGCGTCGACACGCCGAGGTCGGCCGCGCGCGCGTCGAGAATCTCGACGTCGAGCTGGGGCTTCGTCTCGCGGTAGTCCGCGTTGACCGCGACGAGGCCGGGGTTCTGCGCGGCGCGTGCGAGGATCACATCCCGCCACGTGGCCAGGTCTTCGAACGTCGAGCCGGTGATCACGAACTGGACCGGCTGGCCGCTGCGCTTGAGCAGTCCGGACTGCGGGATCGTGAACGCCCGGTAGCCGGCGATCTCGCCCAGCCGCTGGTCGACCTCGGACATCACCTCGCGGGTGGAGCGATCGCGCTCGGCCCACAGCTTGAGGAGCACGGTGCCGAACCCGGAGTTGACCGAGCCGAGGCTCGAGAAGCTGCCCGGCACGCGCACCAGCACGCGCTGCGCCTCACCGGACTCGATGTAGGCGAGCAGCACCCGTTCGACCTCTTCGGCCTTGGCGCGGGACTCCTCGAAGGAAGCGCCCTCGGGGCCGGAGATCGAGATGCGGAACGTGCCCCGGTCCTCGTCCGGCGCGTATTCCCGCGGCAGCGTGCGGAACAGGCCGTACGTCGCGAAGCCGAGCGCGACCACGATCAGCAGCGCGGCCAGGGGCTGGCTGAGCACGCCGCCGAGCAGGTAGCGGTAGGCGTTCTGGAACGGACGGAAGCCTGCGTCGACGGCTCGGGCGAGGAAGCTCGGCGGCCCTTCGCGGAGCAGGCCCGCGCACATCACCGGTGACAGCGTCAGCGCGACGAGCGTCGACAGCACGACGGCTGCGGTCATCGCGATCGCGAACTCGGCGAAGAGCCGCCCGGTGTTACCCTCGAGGAACGAGATCGGCACGAAGACCGCGACCAGCACGACGGTGGTCGCGACGACCGCGAAGCCGACCTGGCGTGCGCCGAGGTAGGCGGCGCGGAGGCGAGGCTCGCCGTCGCGAATGCGCCGCGCGATGTTCTCGAGCACGACGATCGCGTCGTCGACGACGAGGCCGATCGCGAGCACCATCGCGAGCAGCGTCAGCAGGTTGATCGAGTAGCCGAGCAGGTAGAGCACGAAGAACGTGCCGACGAGCGAGACCGGGACCGTCACCGACGGGACGAGCGTCGCCGACACGCTGCCGA
The DNA here is from genome assembly GCA_027621295.1 of Planctomycetota bacterium. GTDB lineage: Bacteria > Planctomycetota > UBA1135 > UBA1135 > UBA2386 > JAQCBR01. The sequence continues at coordinate 4,029 of JAQCBR010000187.1, read as the reverse complement.
GGAACACGAAGATCACGCCGATGACGACGAGCGCCGTCACCGCGAGCGTCTGCCACACCTCGTCGATCGCCGCGTTGATGTAGACCGAGTCGTCGGAGCTCGGGTACAGCTGCATGTCCGGGGGCAGCGCGGCGTTCAGCTTCTTGACGCGCTCCTTGACCCCAGCGATCACGTCGAGCGTGTTGGCCTTGGCCTGGCGCTGGATGCCGAGGCCGACCATGTCCTCGCCGTTCCGGCGGAACAGGATGCGGTCGTTGGACGGTCCGAGCTCGACGCGGGCGACCTCGTGGAGCCGGACGATGTGGCCGTCCGTGCCGCGGCCGACCGCGATCTCGCGGAAGTCTTCGGGGCTCTTGTAGCGGCGCGCGATCCGCACCGTGAACTCGCGGTCCGTCGACTCGACGCGGCCGGCCGGCAGTTCGATGTTCTCGGCGCGCAGCGCGCGCTCGACGTCGCCGGACGTGATGCCGGTCGCGGCGAGGCGGTCCCGCTGCAGCCAGATCCGCATCGCGTAGCGGCTGCCGCCGCCGAAGCGGACGCGGGCCACGCCGGGGACCGTCGCGAACTGGTCGACGAGGTAGCGCTCGGCGTAGTCGGTGAGCTCCAGCGCATCGCGGACCGGGCTCGCGAGGTTCAGCCAGTAGACGACGTCGCTGTTCGAGTCGACCTTGACGATCTCCGGCGGGTCGACCTCGTCCGGGAGCTGCTGGAGCACGCGCGACACCCGGTCGCGGACGTCGTTCGCAGCGGCGTCGACGTCGCGGCCGATGATGAACTCGATCGTCACCTGGGACCGGCCGTCCGACGTTTCGGAGGACACCTGGTCGATCCCCTCGATGCCGCTGATCGCGTCTTCGATGACCTGCGTGACGCGGGACTCGACGACGCCCGCGGCGGCGCCGAGGTAGTTGGTCTCGACGCTGACGACCGGCGGGTCGATGTCGGGCAGTTCGCGCACGCCGAGGCGCGTCAGCCCGACGACGCCGAGGACGACGACGACGAGGTTCAGGACGGTCGCGAGGACCGGACGGCGGACCGCGAGATCGGAGAGGATCATGGGGTCAGGAGTCCGAGGTGCGTTCCGCGACGACGGTGACCGGTGCGTCGGGGCGGACCCGGACCACGCCGTCGACGACGACCCGCGCGCCTTCCGCGAGGCCCGACAGGATCTCGACGGCCCCGACGCGCCTGCGCCCGGCGACGACCTTGGTCCGGACGGCCTTCGAGTCCTCGCCGACGACGAACACGAACTGGTCGTCGCCTGCGGGGATCAGCGCGGCCTCGGGAACCTGGAGCACGGATCTCTCGCCGCGGTCCACCTCGACCCGGACCAGCATGCCGGGGCGGAGCAGACGCTCGGGGTTCGGGATCGCCGCGCGGACGCGCGCCGAGCGAGCGCGCTCGTCGAGCCGGGTGTCCACGGCGAGGATGCGGCCGGGGAACGTTCCCTCCGGCCACGCGTCTGCGAACGCGGTCACGTCCATGCCCTCCGCGACCTGCCCGATGCGCGTGCCCGGAACGGTGAAGTCGACCTTCACGATCGACAGGTCGTCCAGCGTCGTCAGCACGGTCTGCGGCTGGGCGAGCGTGCCGACGCTCACCTGCCGGAGGCCGAGGGTGCCGGCGAACGGGGCCCGCACCTCGAGGTCGGCGACCGTCGCCTCGAGGCTGCCCACGCGGGCGCGCGCGGCGAGCAGCAGCGCCTGCGTGGTGTCGAGGTCGCTCTGCGAGCTGATGCCGCGCTCGACCAGGTCGGTGGTCCGCGTGTGCGCGGCCTCGCGCTCGGCGAGCAGCGCTCGTGCCTCGCCGAGCAGCGCGCGTTCCTGGTCGGACTCGAGTTCGGCGAGGAGCGCGCCCGCGTCGACTTCCTGACCGTCCTCGAAGTGCAGCGCCGCGATGTGCTCGGTCCGATTCGGCGTGATCGCGACCGACTCGTTGGCGCGGACCGTGCCGAGCGCGATCAGCGGCGCGACGAACGGTGTCCGTGCGGCGATGGCGACGACGACAGGGGGCGCGGCTGGGGGCAGGGACAGCGCGTCCTCGGCGGCGGCGGGCTCCTTCCAGAGTTCCGGGAAGCCGATGCCGACGCCGACGACGGCGATCGCGAGGGCGAGCAGGTAGACGAGGAGGCTTCGCATCGTGGGGCCAGTGGCGGTCGGGCATCCTACGCCGCGGTCGGACCCGGGCGTGTCCCGTTCTGGTCCGCGGGAGGCGCTGGGCCGCAGCGGGTGGCTAGGATGCGTCGGATGCTCGCCCGTGCGCTTCCTCTGCTCGCCGCGCTCGGCTGCGCGGGTTCCGGCCTCGCCCAAGAACGGTTCCCGCTCGGTGTCCTCGGTGGGGAGGCTATGGTGACGGCCGGGGAGGCGTTCGCCTCCGTGACCGGGGTGACCGAAGGGGCGTCCGGCTCGGTCGCCGGTCTCCAGATCGGTGACCAGATCCTCGCGATCGACGGCGCGCGGTTCCCGGCGCACACCAAGCGCGTGGACGACGGCGGGACCGGTCCGCAGCGCAGCCTCGGCGAGGCGCTCGATGACGTCGCGGACCGCGAGGAAGGTCGGACTCTCGTCCTGCTCGTCCGCAGGCCCGTTGATGCGGGGAGCGAAGGCCGCGAGATCGAGCTCCAGGTCGAGCTCCCGGCGAGGCCCGGACTCGGCGGCGTCCGCGCTGCCGAAGCCCGGAATGCGCTGCGTCGCGCGGCGGCGGCACAGCTCCTGCGTCTCCGGCACGAGCGTGGGCACTGGGACGCGCCGGTCGGGCTGACCGGGGATCGCGTGCTGACCGCCTGGGCGGTGGTCGCGCTGGTCGGCCACGGAGATCCGGCACATGCCGAGGCCATCGCGCGCGCGGTCGACTGGCTCCGCGGCCCCGACGAACTCGCGTGGCTGCCGGAGGACCTCGGGCGCGGCCCTGACGGCCTCGGCAACTGGGCGCTGGCGTTCACGTCGGTCGCGCTCGCCGAGCACCATCACGCGACGGGCGACGCGGCCGACCTTCCGGTGATCGCACGCTGCAACCGGGCGCTCGCCTCGCGCATGGACGCCGAGGGCAAGATGGGCCACGACGTGTCGGTCGGCTACAGCGGCAAGGGGTTCAACGTCGTCAACGCGATGTGCCAGCTGGCCTGGGCGGCCGGCGTGCGGGTCGGCGTGCCCCTCGACGAGGCCGCGTGGCAGCTCAGCCTCGACCAGCTCGCCGCATCGCTCGACCCGAACGGCGGGGTCCGCTACTGGACGATGAAGGGCACCGGCACGGGCGACGCGTCGCTGCGGAGCAGCTCGCTCTGCGCTGCGCTGACCCTGACCGGCCAGCGACCCGAGCTCCGGCAGACGCTGTTCGCCTACCTCGACGCCCACGCTTCGAGGGCCCGCGAAGCCCACGCGGTCGGCTCGCTCGGCATGCTCGTCCAGGCGCCGGCGCTGTTCGCGGTCGATCCGGGCGCCTACGAGAGATTTCTCGCCGAGTGGCGCTGGTACCTCGCGCTGATGCGCGGACCGGACGACCGCATCACCTACATCGGCGGCAAGGGGAACAACGGCGGCGATTCCTACCTCGGGTTCGACAAGATCGCCGCGGTGCTCGCGCTGCACCTGCTGGCCGTCGGCGACGGGCGCCTCCTGATCGCGGGTTCCGGCGACTAGCTCCCGCCCCACGGCCATGGCGCGATCGCTGGGTCGGGGCTAAGTTCCATCGCTCTCGCCGATAGGTCGCGCGCGCACCGCATGCGACCGCTGCCCCGAGGAACCACGTGAAAACAACCAGCACGCGCATCGCGCTCGGCCTCCTGGCCCTGTGCACCGCGCTCCCGGCCCAGGAGCCGGGCAAGGCTGACGACGGGGGCTACGCCGCCCTCGCCGCCGCCTACGACAAGGCCCAGAAGGCCTACTACGCGGGGGTTCGCGCGCTCGCGAACGACCCCGAATACAAGGCGGCCCGCGCCGCTCGTGACAACGAGAAGGCGACAGCGATCTCCAACGCGCTTCGCGAGCGTGTCGGCTACGACGAGCCCGCGTTCCTCGCCAAGTTCACGGC
>JAQCBR010000037.1 GCA_027621295.1 Planctomycetota bacterium | reverse complement strand
AGCCCCGGCGGTCGCTCCGGAAGCCCCGGCGGTCGCTCCGGAAGCCCCGGCGGTCGCTCCGGAAGCTCCGGCGCCGGCCCCGGAATCCGGTGGCGATGCGCCGGCGGCCGACAAGCCGGCCGAGTGAGCGGCGTCTTCGTTCGTTAGATCTGGTTCGGGGCGCCGCTGTCGCTGCGCCAACCGATCGGACGGGTTGGGCCCGGAGCGGCCCTTCGGCGCGGACCCACCGCGACGCCCGTCCAGACACCCACAGCCCCGTCGATGCGGGGCGCGCGGAGCTGCGCCGCGAAGCTGAACGCAGCGCCGGTCGGGTCGTGCCTACGCCCGGGTCTCCCCTCGGGGCGGCCGCCGGCGAGAACGCATTCCAGAACCCTGAGAGGCAGAAATGGTTGAGATCGACGCCAAGACCGTGATGGCGCTCCGGAAGAAGACCGGGGCTCCGATGATGGACTGCAAGGCCGCGCTGACCGAGTCGGGCGGCAACGAAGAGAAGGCCATCGAGATCCTGCGCAAGAAGGGCCTGCAGGCGGCCGACGCCCGTGGCGGCCGTGACGCGACCGAAGGCCAGGTCTTCAGCTACGTCCACCACAACGGCAAGGTCGGCGTGCTGGTCGAGATCGGCTGCGAGACCGACTTCGTCGCGCGCAACGAGGAGTTCCAGGAGTTCGGCCGGACCGCGTGCCTCCACGTGGCCGCGATGCGCCCTGCCTACCTGTCGCAGGGAGACGTCGATGCCGCCGCGATCGAGAAGGAGCGGAAGTTCCTCGTCGAGCAGGCCGCCGAACAGATGGCAGGCCGTCCGGACGAAGTCGTGCAGAAGGCCGTCGACGGCCGCATGCAGAAGTTCTTCGCCGAGAAGTGCATGCTCGAGCAGATCTGGGTGAAGGACGAGGGCTCGAAGAAGACCGTCGCCGAGGTCCAGAAGGAGCTCGCTGGCAAGATCGGCGAGAACATCGCGATCCGTCGTTTCGCGCTCTTCGAGCTGGGAGCCTGATCCGGTGGCGGGTGTCCCGAGCCGTCTGCATCGCGTCCTGCTGAAGCTCAGCGGGGAGAGCCTCGCCAAGCCCGGCGAACACGGGGTCGATCCCTCCGTGGTCGCAGGGATCGCCGAGCAGGTGGCCCGGGTCTGTCGCATCGGCGTCCAGGTGGCGATCGTGGTCGGCGGCGGGAACCTGCTCCGCGGAGCCGCGTTCGCGAAGCTCGGCACGAACCGCTCGACGGCCGATCAGATGGGGATGCTCGCGACCGCGATCAACTCCCTCGCGCTGCAGGACGCGCTCGAGCGCGCCGGCATCGAGACCAGGGCGATGTCCGCGGTCGAGATCAACGAGGTGATGGAGCCCTACATCCGTCGCCGCGCGATCCGTCACCTCGAGCGTGGCCGCGTCGTGATCCTCGCGGCCGGCACGGGCAACCCCTACTTCACGACCGACACGGCGGCCGCGCTCCGCGCGACCGAGCTCGGAGTCGACGCCGTACTCAAGGCGACGAAGGTCGACGGTGTCTACACCGCTGACCCGAAGCTGGACCCGACCGCCGAGCGGATCGAGCGGACTACGTTCCGCGACGCCCTGGAGCGCGATCTCCGGGTCATGGACCGCACCGCGTTCACGCTCTGCATGGAGAACGACATGCCGATCATGGTCTTCGACATGTTCGAGACCGGGAACATGGAGCGTGCGGTCAAGGGCGAGCCGATCGGCACCTGGGTCGTGGGTGACGGCCACGCCTGAAACGTTGCGGGCCGAGCCGGTCTTCGACCGCTGCGCCCGGGTCGGCCGCCCGGGGCGTGCAGCCGGCAGAGTCCCGGATGCGACGGGTCGCCGCCAGGTCGAGCCATCCGCAGCCCGTGACCCGGTCGGTGCGCACGACGTCCGAGGTTAGAGACTGGAACCCGGGTCGGGTCTCCGTCGATCATGGCGCGCCCGCCTCGACCGCAGTGCGGGGGCGGTCCCTGGTCCGGCGGGTAGACCGGTCGACCCAACCCACGAGCGAGACGAGACGCGAACGATGGATGACACGACGCAGCTGATCCTCGAGGACTTCAACGAGCGCGCGGACAAGTCGCTCCAGCACCTGCGCGAGGTCCTCTCGGGTATCCGGACCGGACGCGCTTCCCCGGCGCTGATCGACAACCTGCGCGTGGCGGCCTACGGCACGTCGACGCCTCTCAACCAGCTGGCCCACATCTCGGTGCCGGAGCCGCGGCAGCTGGCGGTCAAGCCGTTCGACGTGTCGATCCTCAAGGACATCGAGAAGGCGATCCTGATGTCCGACATCGGGCTGACCCCTTCGAACGACGGCAAGCTGATCCGGCTGACGATGCCGCCCCTGTCCGAGGAGCAGCGCAAGAAGCTGGTCGCCAAGGTCAAGGAGTACGCCGAGCAGTCCCGCGTCGCGCTGCGCAACGAGCGCCGTGATGCGAACAAGGCCGGTGATCAGGCGTTCGCGGCACACGAGACCACCGAGGACTTCCTGCGCGAGCTCAAGGATGCCGTGCAGGAGAGCCTCAAGGACTACGAGAAGCGGATCGACGAGGTCCTCGCCAACAAGACCAAGGAGGTCATGACCGACTGACGCATCGCGTCGCTCGGTCCGACCCGACGTGGGGGCGTAGCTCAGTCGGTAGAGCACCGGATTTTTAATCCGATGGTCCCAGGTTCGAGTCCTGGCGCCCTCAGTCCCATCCTGTCGCCTCCTTTCGTTCCGATGACCCTCGACCCCGACTTCCACAAGAAGCTGCGCTGCCCCGAGACAGGGCGGCCGCTCGAGCTCCTCGGCGCCGAAGACCTTGCGGACCTCAACCGCAGGATCGGGTCGGGGCGCCTCCAGAACGCCGCCGGCGAGGCGCTCGAGACGCCGCTCGAAGCTGCGCTGCGGCCGCTGGATCAGGCCTTCGTCTACCCCGTCGTGGACGGCATCCCACTCCTGCTCGCGGACGAAGTCGTCCGGCTGTCCGACGAGCCCTGATCGGGCCCGGGACAGGGCTGAAGAGCGGGGGGCTCGGGCTTCGATAGAGGAGAGACGCCCGCCTCGCTCGTCCGGGGCGCAGTGGTGCTCCGGAGTCACGGCACGTTCGAACCGTTCGTGTCCTCGCGCCGGGCCGGCATCGCTCTCGATCGGTCCCGGTTTTTCGCTAAGTTGTTCTGCCTTCCCTAGCTTCCGTCGGTGGTCCGCAGCCTGGAAGGCGCGCGGGCCGCACGGCCAACCAGATGGACTTCTTCCGCAAGTACCAGCGCGTGATCCTCTACACCGCGGGCATCTTCGCCCTGGTGTCGTTCTCGATCTCTGCGCCGATCCTGGGCTTCTTCGACAGCCTGTTCCGCAAGCAGCTCCCGAATCCCACGATGCGGATCGGCGACGAGGTCGTCGACGTGACGGTGGAGGACCTCGGTGTTGGATCGCAGGTCGCCATGCTGCAGCGGTTCCTGCCGACGATCGTCATGCCCAACTTCGTCCCGGAGGACGAAGACACGAACCGCCGCGAGATCTACGCCGCGGTCCGGCGGCTGGCGATCCACTACGGGATCGAGATCTCCGAGGACGAGGTGGAGCGTGCGATCCAGCAGGCCGTCGACATCGTGCCGGCCGCCGAGTCCGCGATCGACCTCGCGCGCATCGCGCGACTGACGTCGGTCGGTGAGCTCCAGAAGCTGGTCGGCGAGTCCCTCCGCATGGGGACCTTCCTGCGGCTCCAGTCGCTCGCGGCTGACGTGACCGACGCGTCGCTCGTCGAGCAGCTGGTGCGGGACCAGGAGTTCCTGATGCTCGACATCGCAACCCTCGACGAGGAAGCGCTGCAGGCCGAGCTCGAGAAGGAAGATGTCTCGGACGAGACGCTGAACACCTGGGTCGCGGACCTCGAGGACTTCGACCGTCGTTCCCGCGGCTACCTCGGTGATCCCCTCTACCGCCTGCAGCTCGCCTACGCCGATCTCGCGACGTTCGATCCGGCGGCGTTCGCCGCGGAAGTCGGCGAGAAGGAGTTCAGCGACGACGAGGTCGACAACTTCTACGTGATGAACCGCGCTTCGCTGTTCCTCAAGCCGAAGGCCGAGAAGGAAGACGGCGAGAAGAAGCAGGACGAGGAGCCGACCGACGCCGACGAGGATGCGGCCGACCAGGACGGGCAGGAGGACCAGTATCTGCCCCTCGACGACGAGCTGAAGGCGTCGATCCGCAAGCGGCTCTCCGCCGAGTCCGTGCTCCGCAAGCTCTGGGATCAGGTCGGAGAACGCTTCCGCGAGGCCCAGGTCCCGAACAACGAGGCCATCGAAGCGGCCCAGGTCGCAGTCGAGGAGAAGCAGAAGGAGCGTGACACGGCTGCCGAGCGTGGCGAGGCCGCGGACGCGACCGAAGAGGAGAAGGCCGCGCTCGCCGCTGCCGACGAGGCTCTCACCGCCGCGACGGCGGCGGTCACGGCGGCCGAAGAGGCTCTCGCCGCGACCCGCAAGGCGTTCGACGCGAAGGCCGCGTTCGAGGAGTTCGCTGCCGGACGTGCTGGCGTCGGCGTGCTCGACACCGGCGAGGGGCTCCTGTCCGCAGCGAAGATCGGCGAGCTCGCGCCGATCGCGCCCTGGAAGGGCGTGATCACCGTCACCGAAGCCCAGCCGCTGTCGACGCAGGTCCAGCGTTCGCCGTCCGCGGTGTTCCACACGCGGCTCGTCGATGCGGATCTGAGTCCCGTCCGTCCGCTCGAGGAGATCCGCGACAAGGTCCGCGCCGACTACTTCAAGAAGCGCGCCGAGGACCTCGCCCAGGAGCGCTCCGATGCGTTCGAGAAGGCGATCAAGGATCTCGCGCTCGCGAAGGCGACCGAGGAGGTCGCCAAGGTCGAGACCGCGCGTGACGAGCGCGTCGAGGAGCGATCCAACGAGTGGCGCGCCGGAGTCGAGGCCAACCTCGAAGAGGCGCGGAAGACGCTCGAGGCACTCGGCGGCAGCGACCCCAACCGTCGCGTCTACAAGGCCGCTGCGGACCGCGTCGCGAAGCTCGAGGCCGATCTCGCGGGAGCCGATGCCAAGCGCACGGAGATCACCGAGGAAGAGAAGAAGACCTCCGACGACGAGACCGCGGACATCGCGAAGGGCAAGTATGGCGAGGTGCTCGCCGAGGCGGCCCAGGCGAACGGCTTCACGATCGCGAGCTTCGGTCCCTACAAGCGCGACCTCTCCCGCACGGGGGCGCCGCGCGAGAGCTTCCCCAAGCCGATCCGGTATGTCTTCTGGAGCGGCGACACGTCGAACCTGGACAAGGGCGAGGCGACGGACCTGCTGCAGGACTTCACCGGCCGCTCGCGCCACCTCGCAGTCATCACCGACGTCCAGAAGGGCGACCTGTCTTCGATCACCCGGCGCCAGCTGCTCCAGGCGCGCGCGGCCGAGGCGGGCCTCCGCCGCGTGACCGCGGTCGGCCAGTCGTTCACCCTCGACGCGATCAAGCAGCGCTACGGCTGGCAGGCTCCCTCGGAAGCCGTCGCCGAGGGCAAGTGAGCGTCGGCGGATCGGCGGGCCAGGCTCGAGCCGGAACGGTTCGACCAGCCCGCCTCGATCGCCATCGAGCGTGAGCGAGCTGGCACGCTCCCGACCGCGCCGTCACGCACCGCGGTGCGGATGGATGGGCCGGTTCAGGATCAGGGCGCGGCCCATCCATTCCACCGCGCGGCTCCGGCCGGTCGTCAGCCGGGCGGCCGCGTGCTCCCCTGCATCGGGGTGGCAGGTGCCCTCACAGGTTCGCGTTCGCGAAGTCCCAGTTGACCAGCGACCACCAGTGCTCGAGATAGCTCGGGCGGGCGTTCCGGTAGTCGACGTAGTAGGCGTGTTCCCAGACGTCGCAGGTCAGGATCGGCTTCTTGCTCGGGTCGGTCAGCGGCGTGCCGGCGTTCGAGGTCGATTCGATCGCGAGTTTGCCATCGGCGTTCTTGACCAGCCAAGCCCAGCCGGAACCGAACGTCGTCGCCGCGCACTGGGTGAACTCGGCCTTGAACGCGTCGAACGAGCCCCACTGGGCGTCGATCGCGTCGGCGATCGCGCCGGTCGGGGCGCCGCCGGCTCCGGGGGCCATCGAGTGCCAGTAGAACGTGTGGTTCCACACCTGGGCCGCGTTGTTGAACATGCCGCCCGACGACTTCCGGACGATGTCCTCGAGGCTCATGTCCGCGAACTCGGTGCCTTCGATCAGCTTGTTCAGGTTCGTCACGTAGGCGTTGTGGTGCTTGCCGTGATGGAACTCGAGGGTTTCGGCGGAGATGTGGGGAGCCAGCGCGTCCTTCGCGTACGGCAGTTCGGGCAGGGTGAAGGCCATCTCGATTGTCTCGTGGTATCGGGGGTCGACGGGTCGTTCCAGCGACGCACCGAAGCGCCGCGCGCAGGCGATCAAGATGGGACGTGGGCCCCGGGATCGCAAAGAGTCCGAGCATCCAGCCCGCAAAATTCCGGGCCCTCGCGCACGGCCGCGCGCGACGCATCCGGCCCCGCAGCCCAGCCGAAACGCCCCGGGTGACCACGACTGCGTCGACGTCCGTGAAGCCGTGCACGCTGGTCGCCCTCCACGGCAACGGCGGCGGCGCCGCTCGCTTCGCGAGGGTCGCGTCGCACTGGCCCGAAGGGCTGCGCGTCGAGGTCCCGGAGCTGCCGGGGTTCGGTGCCAGGGGAGGTGAGGCCGTCTCCCATCTGCAGATGGAGGACTACGCCCGGGAGGTCATCCGGTTCGTCGAGGCCTGCGATCGACCTCGGGTCCTGCTCGGCCATGGCATCGGTGGTGCCTTCGCGCTGGCCGCGCTCCAGCTGAGCCCCGACCTCGCCGACGGGATCGTGCTGCACGCGCCGGTCGGTGCTCACCTGGACCAGCGGCGTTTCCCGAAGCTGATGCGCCCGCGGTTGGTGCGGCGCCTCGCCCGGACCGTCCTGACTTCCCGCCTGTCGCGACCGTGGCTGCGGCGCCGTCTCTTCGTCGATCCGACCACGATTCCGGCTGCGATCGAGACCGGGTTCTTCGGCGACTACCGACGCTGCTCGGCGTTCGGGCACGTCTTCGATCTCATCACCGCGCGGTGGTTCGAGAGTCTGGAGCCGGTGCGCGTGCCCGCAGTCCTCCTCTGGGGGCTCGAAGAACGGGTGCTCGCGCCGTCGCAGGCCGAGGCGTTCCGCGTTCCCCTTCCGCTCGCGTCGCTACGCACCGTCGAAGGTTGGGGGCACTTCCCGATGCTCGAGACTCCGGAGTCGTACGCCGCGGTGGTCTCGGAGGCGGTGCGCGACCTCCTCCGCGAACCGAAGCCCGTATCGGGGGCAGGCTGATCCACCGGCTCGGCGAGGGCCGTCTCCCGGCTGGGGGCGGCACGAAGGCCGGCTGGTTGGACAGGGCCATGCGGGCTGGTCTGCCCGTGCCGGCTGGCTGGGTCGTCGAGCAGGGCACGGACGCCGCCGACGCAGCGGTCTCCCTCGTCCGCGCCCTCCAGGGCTGTCCCTGCGTCGTCGTGCGCTCCGCGTTCGCGGTCGAAGACGGACCGGCGGCGTCCCAGGCTGGAGCCTTCGACTCCGTGCTCGACGTGGACGCCCGCGACGCCACGGCAATGTCTGCGGCGATCGAACGGGTTCGTGCCAGCGCCGGGGCGCGCGCGGTCGGGAGGCTCGACGTGCTGGTGCAGCGGCAGGTGGATGCCCGTGTGGCGGGCGTAGCCTTCACCGAGTCCGACCACGAGGACGATCTCGTGGAGTGGGTCGAGGGCTTGAGCGATCGGCTGCTCTCCGGGCGTGAGGTGGGGCGATCCTGGGAACTCCCGAAGCTGCGTCCGGAGGATCTCTGGGGCGGGCCTCGCTCCGTCGACCCCGCGCAGCGTCGCCTACAGATCCTGCTGCGAGGTGTTCGCAGGGTGTTCGGGCACACCGACCTCGACGTCGAGTGGGCGGACGACGGGCGGCGGGTCTACCTCGTCCAGGTCCGTCCCGTGACCGCGGCCCCGGTCCGCGACGAGTGGTTCACGGTTGCGAACCATCGGGAGATCCTGCCAGAACTCCCATCGGAGGCGATGACCTCGGTGCTCGCACACGCCGCGCCCGAGCTCTACGGGTGGTACCGCCGGCACGACCCGGATCTCCCGAAGGGGCGGCTGTTCCTCGAGGTGTTCTGCGGGCGGCCGAGGATCAACCTGGGGCTGCTCGTCGACACCGTCCGCATCCTGGGGCTCCCGACGCGGCTCGTCACGGACTCGATCGGCGGCGGTCCGGGGACGGGGCCGCAGCCGCAGCCCCTCCGCTGGGGGCGGGCGCTGCGGCGTGCGCCGACGCTGCTCCGCCTGCTGCGCTCGCAGCGTGGTGCCGAGCGGGCCGCGCGCGCGGCCGAGCGTCGCTTCGAGGCCATCCTCGCCGCGCTCGGGCCGGAGCCGGAACTCACCGCGATCGGCGATGCCCTGGCCTCGGTCTACGTCGACCTGGTGCACGCGATGTTCGCGCTCACCGCGGCGATGTCGGGTCCGCTGGCGCTCCTGCGTCGTCTCGGCACGATCGAGGTCCACGGAGCGTCACACCGGACGGTGACGACCCGCATGTGGGAGGAACTCGAGGACGTCCGGCCTGCCCTCACTGCGGATGACCGCGAAGCATGTGCGGCAGGGTTCCAGCCACGCTCGGATCGGGGGGTGGCGGCACTGGCCGCGTGGATCAGCCGTTGGGGGCACCGAGGAGTGTTCGAGAGCGACGTGGCGCGGCCACGCTTCTCCGAGGACCCGACCCCGGTCCTCAGGGCGCTGGCGACACCGCCCGGCCCACGCGGTGCTCGCCCGCGTCCGACGCTCTCGAGCTACTGCACACGCCCGCTCTGGTGGGTCGCCCGCGGGCCGCTGGCGGCGCGCGAACGGCTGCGCGACGGAGCGATGCGTGCGTTCGCGCGGCTACGCGAGGCGGCTCTGCTCCGGGCCCAGCGGCTCGTCGAACTCGGCCGCATCGAGGATGGATCCTCGATCTGGTCGGTCGACATCTCGGTCTGGCGGGACCTGGAGAGCGGTCAGGGTCTGGGGGCGGCGCGCATCGCCGAAGGCGTGGCTGCGCGCGAAGAGGTGCGAGCACTCCGCCTGATGGACGTGTTCCGCAGACGGAGTCCGATCGAGCCCGTCGACGAGGGGCCTCCAGGGACTGCCTCGCGCCGCCTGCGAGGGCTCGGGCTGACCCGCGGAGCCTTCGAAGGGGAGGTGGTCGTCCTCGGCGAACCGACGGAGCTGCTACCGGACGGCGTCGAGCCATCGCGCGTCGTCCTCGTCGCGCCCGCGATCGACATCGGTTGGGTCCCGATCCTGACGACGGTCGGCGGCCTCGTGGTCGAGATCGGTGGGGAGCTCTCCCACGGCTCGATCCTGGTGCGCGAGGTCGGACTTCCCGCGGTGACCAACGTGAGCGGCGCGCTCGCGATGCTCCGCACGGGCGATCGCGTGCGGATCGACGGTGCGACCGGTCAGGTCGAGCGACTGCGCGGTGCCGATGCGGAAGACCCTGCCACGCCGGACGAGCCCGGAGAGGCGCCCGGGACCGCACAGCGCTGATTCGCGCAGGATCGCCCGAACAGCCGGCCCATCGGCACGCGGTACCTCGCGAACACCCGGTAGCCGAGATCGCAGAATATCCGCAGCACGGGCCATCCCGTCGGGGCCATCAGCGCGCCGAGCCCGACGGCCGCCCAAGCGCGGCGCATCGACTCCATGCCGCGCGTCACGCTCCCGTCCGGCAGCACGCCGTGCAGCTCGGCGACCACCTGCGCAGGCGTGAGCCCGAATCTGGCCGGGTCGAAGTCGGGGGCGGCGATGTCCACGACGGCGAGTCGATCGCGGCGGTCGCGGCGCTTCAGCCACTCGACCTCACGCCGGCAGAACGGGCACTCGCTGTCGTAGAGCAGCGTGAACTCGGGGGACTCGACCACGAGCGACGTTTCGCAGCCGCACGCGTCGCGGATGCCGGCGCGCGTCAGGTGCGCGCGATCGCGATGAGCGAGTGGCCGAACGGGAACTCCATGTGCCGGAGCAGCATCCGCTCGCTTCCCATGAACCAGGCGAACAGGTCGTTCAGCCCCCGGTTGAACTCGTGGCTCAGGTTCGTCTGGTGCCGCGGCAGTCCGACCAGCTTCTCCTTCAGCTTGACCATGAGCACGGCCGGGAGGATCAGCGGGAACAAGAACGTGTTGAAGTAGGTCGCCTTGCGCGGCGTGAACCGCGTCTCGCGGAGCAGCCTCGTCATGCGCCCCTTCGTGTAGCGGCGCTGGTGGTGGACGAGGCGGTCGTTCTGCGAGTAGAGGAACTGGTAGGCGGGCACGGAGAGGAAGACCACGCCGCCGGGCTTCAGCACGCGGTGCACCTCCTCGAGGACCTTGCGGTCGTCCGGGATGTGCTCGATGGCATCGAAGAGGCAGACCACGTCGAAGCACCCGTCGGCGAACGGAAGCGCCATCCCCGAGCCGGTGACCACGTTCGGGAAGCCGCGGCGCTGGCAGTAGCGCATCGCGTCGAGGGAGATGTCGAGTCCGTGGACGCGGCCGTGCTCGGACAGAGGCTCCATCATCCCGCCGGGTCCGCAGCCGACCTCCAGGATCTCCAGGTCCTTCGCGTGCGGCCCGAGTTCACGGGCCAGCAGGTCGAAGAAGATCTTCCTGCGGCCGCGGAACCAGAAGTGGCGCCGTTCGAGTTCGGCGAACTGGTCGTAGACGCTGGCTTCCACTGGTTGCTGAGCTCTGTGCTGGTTCAGGCGCGTGCGCGCGCGACGACGACCATCTCGTCGTGGAAGTTCAGGTAGACGTTGGCGCCACGCAGCAGCGTCAGCGGCTTGAGTGCGAGACTCGCGGCGCGGTTCAGGCGCGCGGCGCGTTCGGCGATGAAGTCGAACGACACGTATTTGCCGCCGAACGAGCTGGTCAGTTTCACGACCTCGAACCCTGCCTGGTCGAGCACCCGGCGGACGGTGTCGGGGTTGAAGTGGAAGATGTGCTCCTGGTGCTTGAAGTGGTGCCACTTCAGGCCGAGCAGCGTCGCGAATCGGCTGTCGACGTTCTGCGTCTCGAGGATCAGGTGGCCTTCCGGACGCAGCATCTCCTTCGCTTCGAGGAGCAGCTGCTTCGGGTCGGGCACGTGCTCGATCACGTCCCACATCGTCACGAGGTCGAAGGAGCCCTTGCCGTAGCCGACCTTGTCGTCGGGCACGCTGTCCAGCGTGCCGATGTGCACGCGGTCCGAGCCGAGGTGTTCGACCGCGCGAGCGGCGATCGCGTCGGAGACCTCCACGCCGCGGACGTCGTGGCCCTTCTCGGCCATCACCCGGAGGAAGTAGCCGGCGGCGCAGCCGACGTCGAGGATGCGCGCGGCTCCGGCGGGGAGGTAGCGGCGCACGAGGCGGTGGCGGCGGCGGAACGTCTTGAGGTAGAGGTCCGCGTCCTTCGCGTAGTCCGAGTAGCCCTTCGTCTTCGGGCTGTCGCTCTGCCAGTAGTCCTCGCCGTAGACCTCGCGCAGAGCTTCGTCGTCGAAGCGGGGTGAGACCCAGACCATGCTGCAGTCGTCGCAGCGGACGACCTTGTACGGCGGGTCCTCGTAGCGGGTGCTGGCCCGCTCGCTCCCGCAGATCTGGCAGCGGTTGATCTCGACGAGTCGGCCTGCGGCGCTGACCGGGGTTCCGGTCACCCGAAGTACTCCTTGCCGGTCGCGACCTTGTCGTGGTCGGTGGATTCGCCGGTCGCCAGCTCGAGGCCGAGCTTGCGGCCCATCTCGACCGACTGGTCCATGTTGTTGTACCGGAAGTTCCCCTGGCGGCCGGTGGTGCGGATGTTCTCGAGGCCGTGGACGTAGTCCATGACCGGCTGCAGGTTGTCGCGGTAGTCGAGGTCGTAGACCGGGTAGGCGAACGGGATCTTCCGGATCTGCGCTTCGAGGACCTCGCCGGGGCCGATGAGGCCGACGCTCATCAGGTCCTTCTCGGCGATCTCCTGCAGGCGCTCGGCGCTCGCGCGCCAGATCTCGTCGCCGCGACGGCACGTGATCTCCGCGCAGATCATCGTCTTGTCCTTCGGCGCGCAGTACGGGCTGAAGTTCTTGAACTCCGAGATCCGGTGGATCGTCAGGTGCTTCTCCGGCAGGTAGACCCACGAGTCGGGGCTGACGCTCGGCCGATTGAGCTTCAGGTAGACGAAGACGATCGACACGTATTCGAGCGCGTTCACCTTCTGGATCAGGTGATCGGGCGCGCGCGGCGCGAGCGCCTTCGCGAGCGCCGTCACCGGGATCGTGCTGACGTACTCGTCGGCGTCGATCATCAGGCGCTTGTGCTTGCCGTACTCGATGCCGGTCACGCGCATGCCGTCACGGTGGATGCGCACGGCGGGAGCGTTGGTCAGCACCTGCGAACCGGTTCCGGACTCCTCGATGCGGCGTGCGTAGCCGCGGGGCAGCTCGCCGATGCCGCCGTACTTCGGGTAGATGAAGCTGCGCACCAGCGTGCGCGGCGTGTCGCCGGCGTCGGGTCGCTGCAGCGTCTTCTTGATCGTGTCCCAGAGGTTGAGCAGCGTGATGCGCTGGCTCGCCCAGTCGGACGAGATCTTGCTCGGGTGCAGGCCCCAGGCCTTCTCGGTGTACTGGCCGAAGAAGAGCCG
This sequence comes from Planctomycetota bacterium, assembly GCA_027621295.1. GTDB lineage: Bacteria > Planctomycetota > UBA1135 > UBA1135 > UBA2386 > JAQCBR01. Next base: position 21,642 of record JAQCBR010000037.1, on the reverse strand, counting down.
GTAGAGCGTCTTGCCGAAGCGGCGGGTCACCCAGCTCTCGAAGTCGCGGTCGCTGAAGCGACGCAGGCGCGTGCTGTCGAGGAAGCGGACCCACGCGTAGTCGAGGAGTGCCTTGACCACGAGGTGCCGCGGCATGTTCTTCAGCGCGTTGCTCGCCACCAGCGGGTAGTGGAAGAACTTGTTGAACATCACGATCCGCGACAGGCGCTGGGCGGTGACGACGTTGTCGCCCAGGATGTCGCGGACGTGTTCGATCAGGTTCTGGTCCTGGCTGTGGAACCGGTGGGGACCGAAGTCCTGCGTCCAGTACTCCTCGCCGTCCTCGATGAACGACGACGCCATGCCGCCGACGTGCGCTTCGCGTTCGAGGATCGTGACCCGGTGGCCGCGTTGGACCAGCTCGTAGCCGCAGGACAGGCCTGCGAGGCCTCCGCCGAGGATGACGACGTGCTTGCTCATGCTCTGGACGCCCGATGTGGGGCTGGGCAGCCGGGTTTCGGCACCTACCCGGGACTCTTCGGCACTCGGGCAGTGGGTTCTTGTGCCGAGGTTTCGGAGGGAGTTCCTGGGCTTCTCTCGGCCAAGTTCGTGAGCCCGCCGAGTTTACCGCGGAGTCGGCGCCGTGGCGGCGGTGCGCGGGGGCCAGATCCGCATCCGGCAGATCGTCTTGAACATCGCCCACGCGGTTCGGGCCTGTCGTGAGAACGAGTCGGAGTGCTTCGACTCGCCGCCCGCGCGCTGTCGGTAGGTCACCGGAATCTCGATGACACGGCGCCTTGCGCGCAGCGCCGCACACATCATCTCGGGCGAGAAGGCCGGACCCGGCATCTGCACGAGCGGACGGATCGCCTCGAACGTGTCCCGGGAAAGAGCCCGGAAGGTGCAGCCGACGTCGGTGAAGCGGGGCTCGCTCGGGCGGAGCCAGAGCAGCTGGAGGTACTTCGCCATGAAGACGTTCCCCCAGCGCAGCAGGAAGTCCATGTTCGCGCCCTGTTCGACCATCTGCCGCGTGGTCCGGGTGCCCATGACCATGTCGGCGTCGTTGAGGTAGGCGAGCAGCTTCTCGGTGTCGCGCGCGGCGAACGACCCGTCTGCCTCGGTCAGGACGAGGATGTCGCCGACAGCTTCGGTCATCCCGCGGAGCAGTGCGGAGCCGTAGCCCGGCTTCGATTCGGTCACGACGCGGGCGCCGGCCTCTCGGGCCCGCTCGGCGGTGCGGTCGCGACAGTTGTTGTCGACGACGACGATCTCGTCGATGTGGGGGACGGACCGGAACTCCGTGACCACGTCGGCGATGGTCTCCTCCTCGTTGTAGGCGGGGATCACCAGGGAGACGGTGCGGTCGCGGTACATCGGGCCCAGAGAATACTGCGCTCAGGAGAGGGCGCCACGCTCGGGCGTTCGCGCGACCGCGGTTGCGGTCCGGCGAGCCCGGGTCGAGTTCCGCCCCTCGTTGATCGTTCCGTCGGCAGGTGCGGTGTCCGATCTGAATGCGGGAATCGGACCGAGTGCCGCTCATTCCCCGGGTGGGAGGATCTCGCGCCAGCGAGGCAGGCCGCGGAGTGGATCGAGCAGCGGACCGAGAAGGCGCAGCGAGCCCGCGTCCCCTGCAGCCAGTCCCGTGGCCTGAGGCGCCAGAGCGTCTGCTTCGTCGCTCTGTCCGAGGGCCCGGAGTCGGACTGCGACGAGGACCGGTCCCCGTGGATCGTTGCTGCCGGCCACGGCCAGGATCGCCTGGGCCGCCGTTCCGGACCCCGGGTCCGCGAGCAGCGCGTCCGCCGCATCGACGAAACGGATCTCGCGTCGCAGCAGGCCCAGGGCCTCCTGGCTCAGCCCGGGGAGTCCGGTGAGTTCGGACAGCACGACGGAGAGCTTCGCTCGCAGGCTCGCGTGGGGGCGTGCGTACAGAGTGGCGATCGCCGCGGGGACGTCGCCCTCTCGGGCGAGCAGCACGGCCGTCAGGGACTGGGCTCTCGGCTCGCTGCGGTCGAGCTCCAGGATCCGGCCGAGTGCCGCGCGGGCGAGATTGCGGTCGCCGCCGCCGAGACCCAGCTGCGCGGCGAGGAACAGCGCGTTCGTGTTGTTCGGGTCTGCGTCGAGCAGCGCTGCCAGATCGGCCCGGCACGCGGCGAGCGCGATCGGGCCGTGGTCGACGAGAAGACCAGCCGCGTCGACCCCGCCGCATCGAGCCTGGACGAGCAGGCTCCGGTAGCGCGACTCTCCTGGCTGCAGACGGGCAGCGGTCTCGAGCCTCGTCGTATCGCCGACGTGGGTGGCGAGCGTGGCGGCGATCACCGCTGCCGCTCCGCCGACGAGCAGGGAGGCGCCGAGGAGCAGCGCGAGCCCGCGGACCCAGGCCGGTCGCGTCGCCGCTCTCGGGACCGCAGCCGCGCCGGCTTGGGAGAGCGCGCCCGCGAGCATCGCCGCCGCGGCCGCCACCGGTGCGTTCTGCAGCGGCGCGCGCACCGTGCATGCGAACGCGAACGCGGCGAGTGGAGCGAAGTCGGCGATCGCGCCGCGGCCACCGCGTAGTCCGGCTCGTGCGACCGCCCAGGCCAGCCACAGGACGAGGAAGACTGCCGGGAGCCCGCCCTCGACCGCGAACTCGAGGAGCTCGTTGTGCGGATTCTCGGCGAACGTCGCGAAACGGCGCCCGAAGCTGGTCGCCTCGATCTCGGCCTCGGTCCGGAAGCGCGGGTATTCGAACCGGAAGCTGCCCGCACCGTGTCCGGTGAGCGGCGCATCGGCGACGAGGTCGAGCGTGCCGCTCCACAGCGCGAGGCGCACGTCGATGGTCGAGGGCGATGCGACGGCTGTCGCGGCCGTCGGCGTCGCTGGAGTCTCCACCGACGCCGTGCTCGGACGGAGCACGTAGCCGAGCAGCGTCGACGCGGCTGCGGCCGCGATGACTGCCAACCGGATCGCCGGCGGGCGGTGGGAGAGCGCGACGAGCGCACTCGCCAGGATCACACCGACGTAGCCCGCACGCGTTCCGTTGAGGCCGACGTAGATCCCGATCGCGATCGCTGCGGCCGCGTACGCGCGGGCCCTGCGCCCGCCGCGGACGGCCAGGGCCATCGCGGCAGCCAGCGCGAAGGTCGCGACCTCGCTCGCCGCGTTCGTGTTGCCGAGGGTCGACACCGGTTGGTCGGGGCGTGCGAAGCCCGACGGCACGTCCAGTCCGAGTGCCTGTGCGGTTCCGTAGGCCGAGACCAACACGCCCACCGGGATCACCGCGTGGAGGATCGCGTCGTGCCCCGACCGGGCGCCGACGAAGTACAGCACCCCGAGACCCGCGAGGTAGAGCACGCGTTGCAGCGCCTGGTCGGTCGGCGCGGCGGCGAACGGCACCGAGGCGAACAGCCAGACGACGAGGGCGACGAGCGGAGCCATGCCGGTCCGAGCGAGCGCGAGGCCGGCCCCGCGCCGCACGGCGAAGCCGAGCAGTCCGATGCCGACGATCGACATCAGGACGCCGCGGCGCGCGGGCTCGAAGTCGAGCCACGTCGGCACGAACACCAGGGTCAGCAACGCGAGCAGGCCCGTGAGGCGGAGTCCCTGTCGGCGATCCGCGTCTCCGGCGGCCACTCCCACGGGCACGCTCCGCGTCGCGGTCATGCCGAGGTGCTGGCCGAGCCTTCGCCGAAGGTCAGGATCGCGTCGACGAAGGGTTCGGCACGGAACGGTTCGAGGTCGGAGAGACCCTCGCCGACGCCGATCCACTTGACCGGGATCGACAGCGACTCGCGGATGCCGAACACGGCGCCACCCTTCGCGGTCCCGTCCATCTTCGCGAGGATCAGGCCGGTCACTCCGGCGACCGCGGCGAACTCCTTCGCCTGGCGGATCGCGTTCTGCCCGGTCGTTCCGTCCAGGACCTGGAGGACCTCGTGGGGCGCATCGGGGATCTGCTTCTGCACGACCCGGACCACCTTGCCGAGCTCGTCCATCAGGTTCCGCTGCGTGTGGAGGCGACCAGCGGTGTCGAGGATCAGGAAGTCGACCTTGCGCGACAGCGCCGCCGAGCACGCGTCGAACGCGACGGCGGCCGGATCCGCGCCGGTCGCCTGGCGGATGATTCCGATCCCGAGTCGGTCGGCCCAGAGCGCAAGCTGCTCGACGGCCGCGGCACGGAACGTGTCGCCCGCGCCTAGCAGCACCGAGTGCCCCTGGCTCTTCAGATGGTGGGCGAGCTTCGCGATCGACGTGGTCTTGCCCGAGCCGTTCACGCCGACGACGAGGATCACCGTCGGTCCCGATGGTGCGCGGGCCAGCTTCCCCTCGCAGCCGTCGAGCCGCGCGAGCAGCCGCGCGCGGAGGAAGGCCGGGACGTCTTCCGTCGCTTCGACCTCGCGGCGCTTCCACGCCTGCTCGAGCTCCTCGACGACCTTCGAGCCCGTCGGGCCCAGGTCGGACGTGTAGAGGATCTCCTCGAGTTCGTCGAGGAACGCGCGGTCGAGCTTGCGACCCCCGCCGAACAGGCGTGAGAGCCCGGACGCGAGCTTCTCGCGCGTCTTCTTCAGACCCTGGAAGAGCTTGCCGAACACCATGGCGAAGGAGTGGGAGGGCTCAGGCCTCGGCGCGCGGCGCGTGGTCGAGCCGGATACGGTCGAGGATGCCGTTGATGAACGCGCCGGAGTTCGCGGTGGAGAACTTCTTCCCGATCTCGATCGCCTCGTTGATGGTGACCTTGGGCGGGATGTCCGTGCAGTGCAGCAGTTCGTAGACCGCCATGCGGAGCACGTTGCGGTCGACGACGGCCATGCGGCGGAGGTCCCAGTTGCGCGCCACGGAGCGCAGCAGCGCGTCGATCTCCTCGCACCGGCTGCTCGTGCCCTCGACGAGGCGGCGCGCGAAGTCCCGCGAGTCCTCGTCGGGGAGCAGGCCGTCCCGGAGTGCGTCCGCGAGGAAGGCTTCGAGGTCGGCCTTCCACGATGCGGATGTCACCGCGGCGAGCCCGCCAGCGGTTTCGCCCTCGCGGAGGTCGATCTGGTAGAGGAACTGGACCGCGGCTTCGCGGGCCCGGGTTCTGCGGCGCATGGGCGGGTAGACGGGGAACGGGAAAGAACTGGCGCGAGACTCTAGGCCGTCCGGCCCAGGCCGCGCAAGCGGAGCGGCGTCAGGCGAGGCGGTCCAGGACGACGAGCATCTGCAGCGCCGCCTCGGCGGCGTCGGCGCCCTTGTTGCCGGCCGGGCCACCGGCGCGCGCCCGGGCTTGATCCAGGTCCGTGCACGTCAGGAGCCCGAAGCCGATCGGCATCCCGGTCGCGAGCTGCACGTCCAGGACGCCGCGCGAGGTCTGCGTGCACACGTGCTCGTAGTGATCGGTCCCGCCGCGGATCACCGCGCCGAGGGCCACGAGTGCGTCGAAGCGGCCGGAACGAGCCGCCATCTGGCAGGCCAGGGGGAGCTCCAGCGCGCCGGGCACTTCGATCACTTCGATGTCCGCGACGCCGGCCTCGCGGAGATGGGCCAGCGCGCCGTCGCGCAGCGGCTCGGTGATCGTGTCGTTGAAGCGCGCGAACACGACGGCGATGCGACGGCCGCTGCCGTCGGTGGGTGCGGAAGCGGACTCGTTGTGGTTCGCGGGTCGGCCCATGGTGGGCGGTTTTGTACCACGGCTCGGCCGTGGGGCCACCGACGCGCCGGAATTCGGGCTTGTCCGTCCGGTCGAAGTCCGGACGATGCCCGGCGGATGATCTCGTTCTGGGTCTCGTTCCTGCTGACGCTCGGGCTCCTCGTGGGGGCCGTCTGGACGGGGGCGAAGGGCATGCGCCGCGCCCACTTCTGTCTGGCTCCGGCCGGGCTCGTTGCGCTCGCGGTGACCATCGTGCTCACCGAGCGGCTGCTCCGCGCCGTGGAGTTCCCGAAGGAGGAGATGCGGATCCACCTGTGGTTCGCGAAGTCCGCGGCCGCGCTGGTGCTCCCTGTGGTGATCACGGGGTTCCTGAACGTGCGTCGTCCGAACTGGCGCCGGATCCACGCGGCCAGCGTCGGGCTGTTCTTCGTCGCGGCGCTGATCGCGACGGGCACCGGGATCTGGGTGTTCACTCTCGCGACGCCGCGCTGAACAGCGCCCGCCCTGCTGGCCGATACGTCGGTCATGGGGGGGAGTCTGGATCTGCGCCCGTCGCCTCGGCGATGGGCCCGCACCGCCGCGGCGCTCGGCGCTACGGCCGTGCTCGGGCTGCACACCTTCGTCGTCCAGGTCTCCGTCGTCCGCGGTCATTCGATGGAGCCCGCCCTGCTGGACGGGGACCGGCTGATCGTCGAGCGGTCGGGGCCGACCCATGACGCCTGTGGACTCGACCGGTTCGACGTGGTCATCCTGGGAAATCCGAGAGCGCCTTCCGTCGACTACGTGAAGCGAGTGGTCGGGCTGCCCGGCGAGAGGGTCGCTCTCCGAGGCGGGCGGCTGCACGTCGACGGGGCCCGGATCGTCGAGGGCTTCGCGCCGATCTTCGACGCCGAGACGACCGGGGAAGTCGCTGTGCCCGAGGGCTACGTCTGGGTGCTCGGTGACAACCGGCCGGTCAGTGCGGACAGCCGCGAATTCGGACTCGTGCCGATCGAGCTGGTCCGCGGCCGCGTCTGCGCGCGGATCTGGCCGCCCGCCCGCGTCGCGCTGTTCTGATCCGGCAGGCCGTTGCGCCGCGGGGTCGTCCCCTGGCATTGGGTGGCGGGCCGGCCGAACATGGCGACCCGTGACCTCATCGCCCCACAGCCCGCAGGGACCCTGGATCATCGCTGGCGGTTCGGGTGGCATCGGTGCAGCGCTCGCCGCTCGCCATCCAGAGCGAGCCGTCGTCTGGTCTCGCCGCACCGGTGTCGACGTCACCGATCCGGACTCGGTCCGAGCAGCGCTCGAACGAGTGGTGGAGACGCGCGGCACGCCGTTCGCCCTCGTGCACACGGTCGGCGACTTCGACGAGCGCCCGCTGCTCGACTCGGATCTCGCGTTCTACCGGGACATGGTCGAGTCCAACCTGACGTCGACGTTCGTGCTCGCGCGTGAGGTCGTCCCGGTCCTGCGCGACGCCGGGCGCGGGCGGGTGGTGTTCTTCGCGGTCGCGGGCGTGGAGCACGGCACCGCGCACGTCCGGTCCCCGATCTACTACGCGGCCAAGGCTGCGGTCACCTCGCTCGCCCGTTCGCTCGCACTCGAGGTGGCGCCCTCAGGGGTCACGGTGAACGTGGTCTCACCCGGCGTGATCCGGCATCCCACGAGCCATGCGGAGAGCCAGGTCCGCGTCGAGCGAGACGTCCCGCTGGGCCGCGGCGGATCGCCGGAAGACGTGCTGGGCCTCGTCGAACTGCTGCTCTCCGAGAGAGGTGCCTACGTGACCGGTGACGTGTGGACCGTCGATGGCGGACTCGCGCTGCGCGGCCCGGACGCTTGAGGCCCGCCGCGCTCGTTCAGCGGATCTCGACGACGAGACCGAACACCGGCTGTGCGATCCCTGCAGGCTGGGTCAGGTCCTCGCTGAAGACCCGCCCGACGACGCGCCCCGTCCGCGGGACGACGACGGCCATCGAGGTCAGTCCGAGCCCCAGCGCGTTGAGCGTCGGATCGAGCGCGAGCACCTGCGCACCGTAGAACGCGTCGTCCGGGGTGGATGTCACCGGCACCGAGAAACGTCCGACTCCCTGCGGATCGGCGACGGTCGGCACGCCGATCGACGGGTCGACCATCAGCGTGCAGTCTGGCGCTCCGAGGGGGGCGAGGGACAGCGGCAGCGGGAGCCCGGACGCCGAGCCGAAGTCGCCGCCGATCATCAGCGCGAGCGGGGTGTTCGGGGCCGTGCCGGTCACGGTGTGTACGACTTCGGGCAGTGTGATCGACGTGCTCAGCGTCAGCCCGGCGCAGCCCGAGCCGAACGGCGCGACGTGCGATTGTCCGTCGGCGTGCAGGTCGAAACGCGTGGCTGCCGCGTTCGTGTGGTCGTGGACCGTGAGGTCGAAGCACAGCGGAGCGAGTCCGGAGAACGCGAACGGCACGTCCGCAGGGATGCGGTACTCGAACGGCGTTGGATTCGCGGACGGCGGAGCGCTCGTCGGGAACTGGATCGTCCTGCGCGGCAGGACCAGCGCCGCGTCCGGCCCGAGGTTCTGGTCGAAGGTCGGCGCGATCGAGGCCGCGGTCCTCCCGGGTGCTGCGCTCGCGAGCGTCAGCGAGACGTCCGCGAGGAACGCCGGCACAGGGTTCTGGTCGAGCGGACTGCGACGGAACGCCAGCGACGTGATCGTGCGCGGCGTGCCCCGCAAGCCGTCGTGGATCTGGAGCAGGCGCACGGTGCGTCGGTCAGGGTGGCCGAACGGGAAGCCGGTCTCTCGCGTACCGCTGGTGTAGGCGAAGGCCGCGGGGTCGACGGTCGGCTGTTGGGCTGTCAGTCCCGAGAGAGCGCTCGCGAGGGCGGTCACCGTGACCAGGAGTGAGGCGGTGGTCGACGGCGGCGGCGTGGCGGGCATCGCCGGAGAATAGCGGTCCTGCTCCCGACTGTCAGAGTCTTGGGCCCTGCGGTTGCCGCCGCTCAGCCGGCGACATGCGGTGATCGGGTCGGGTCACGTCCGGCGCTGCGGAGTCGCCTCGCGGACGACCGGGTTGCGCAGCACCCCGATGCCCTCGATGCAGGCGGTCATCACGTCGCCGTCCGCGATCGGGCCGACGCCCTCCGGCGTTCCCATCGCGAGGATGTCGCCGGGGCGCAGCGTCGTGTGGCGTGAGAGGTAGGCGATCGCCTCGGGCACGCTGACCACCATGTGGCCCGTGCGGCTCTGCTGGCGACGCTCCTCGCCGACGAACAGCTCGATGGCGAGGTCGGGGTCGGGGCCCAGCGCCTCGGCAGGCACGACGAAGGGGCCGATCGGGCAGAACGTGTCGAACGACTTCGAGCGCAGCCACGGCTGTTGGCGACCGCGGTCCGTGCCCTGCATCGTGCGCGCGGTCACGTCGTTGATGATCGTGTAGCCGTGGATCAGCCCGGCCGCTTCGTCGACGGACACATACTTGCGGCCCTTCCGCTCCGGGTCCTCGAAGCCGAGCACGACCCCGAGCTCGACCTCGTGGTCGATGCGCTCGTCGAGCCAGTGGGGGAGAACGACGGTCCCGCCGTGCGGCAGCAGGGTGTCGGGGAGCTTGGTGAAGAAGATCGGCTCCTCGGGCACCTCCGCCCCGAACTCGCGTGCATGCGCGGCGAAGTTCTTGCCGAGGCACAGGAGCTTGCCCGGCCGCTCGACCGGAACGTCGAAGTCGATCGCGTCCAGGTCGAGTGGAGTCCCGTCGCGAAGCATTCCGGCGAGGTCGTCCGGGCCGAGGCCACCCGCAGTGAGCATCAAGAGCTCGTCCCGTGGACCGCAGTCGACGGCGATCCGGCCGTCGGGATCCAGGACACCCAGATGGCGGCGCGCGCCGCCGACGCGATGCGCGAACCAGGCCGGCGAGGCGGGAGAGACGAAGGTCGGCGGCTGCATGTCGGGATGGCTCCGGCGCGCGAGGCAGACGCGGACATCCGATCTGCCGTGACTCTCACCTTCCAGGCGCGATCAACGCGCCCGCTCGAGCGCGAGCAGCGCGTAGATCGTGCACAGCGCCTTGCCGTCCTCCCACCAGCGGCCGTTGCGCTCGTTCAGCCAGGAGCCGTCCGCAGCCTGGAGCTTCGCCAGCTGTTCGCGGAGCGCGGCGCGCCAGTCGACCTCGAGGGGCTCCGCGTCGGGAGCGTCGCCGGTCGGGACCTGGATCGTCCGGACGCCCGCCTCGGCGAGCGCCTGACCGAGCACCATGTAGTAGTAGAAGAGTCCCTGGTAGCGGTTCTTCTCGGGCAGGTCGGGTGCGGAACCCGGGTTCTCCTCGAGCGTCCAGTTCGCCTCGATCCAGCCGACTGCGGCCTGGATACGCGGATCGTCTGCATCGACGCCGGCGAGCGTGTAGGTCTTGAGCAGCGCGTAGGTCATCGAACCGTAGCTGCGGGGGATCTTCTTGCCGTCGGGCAGCTCGACGTAGCCGGCAGGTGAGTTCCCTGGGTAGTAGGCCGATCCACCGTCGTCGCCCGGCGTCACCTCGATCCACTCGCCCTCGTCCCGCACGCGGCCCGAGAAGTCGTTCACCGCGCGGAGGTTCTGCGAGCGCTGCAGGAACACGAGCGCCTTGGCGAACGCCTCGTGGTCCTGCTCGAGCCCGGACGCGCGCAGCGCCTCGATCGCGAACTGCAGGTTGCTGATGTCGCCGCGCTGATCGCCACCGTAGCCGATCGAGCCGTAGTCGCGGTCGGATCGGGCGTAGCCGCGGTCCTCGACGTTCTGGATGCCGAGGACGTACCGCTGTGCGCGCTCCAACGCCGGACGGAACTCGTCGCGTCCGGCCTTCGCGAGGGCGAGCATCACCGCACAGGTCGAGTAGTTCGCGTTGCGCTCGGCGAACGAGCCATCTTCGTTCTGCGTCGCGAGCAGCGTGGTCAGGCCAGCATCGATCACGCGCTGCTCGTCCTCGCTCCGCAGCGATCCAGGCTTGGACTGGAGTGCCGCCAGCCCGAGAGCCGACAGCCCGGTGTCCGGGAAACGCCCGCCGGGAGTGTCGACGAAGAACGTGCCGTTCTCCTGGCAGGTCAGCAGGAAGTCGAAGCCTCGCTGCGCGGACTCGGACCAGGACTCCTGGCTGCCCGATCGGGCTCCGCCCTTGTCGAGGATGCGCGCCGCCGATTGGCAGGCCACGAGGTCGACGAGATGCTGGATCACCGCATCCGAGTCGCCCTGCTCTCGCGCCGTCGCGAGGGCGACCGCCGACGCTGCTCCCATCGTCTTCGGATCGCTGCTCCCGCGCGCGGTGGCGTCCAGCACGGCGTCGACGCGGTGTTCCCACGGGGATCGCCCGGTCGCGCCGTGGCCGTCCAGCCATCGACGGGTCGCCTCGACGTCGCGGGCATGCTCGACCGGGTCCATCACCGTCAGCGCTTCGAACGCCCACCACGTGGACGCGAGGCTGGTCGCGGCGTCGGTGCCGAACGAACCGTCACCCTGGCGCGTCGCGAACAGCGCGTTCACCGCACCGCGTGTGACGGGGCCATCGGACAGCGCGTAGAAGCGGTGGCAGTGCCCCATCGCGGTGAGCACCATCCCGATGTGCAGCGCCGAGCCGTCGCCGAAGCGGGCGCCGTCGGGAGCTTCCGCACGCAGCGCGGCGATCGCTGCGTCGACCTCGCCCTTGAACAGCGTCCCGTACTTCTTCTTGACCTCCTGGCCGGGGAGCGTGGCGGCGGCGGCGCAGAGCGTGGCGAGGAACGCGAACTTCGACAGCTTCGACATGGGGGAGCGCTACGGGTTGCAGGGGCTCGGCGGGAGGCCGGCTGTGCGATGACTTGGCCAGAGCCTGTCGGGAATCGTCGCCGACGGCGCCGGCGCGTCCAGCATCAGATCGGCCGGAACCCCGAGGTGATGGGACTCAACGGCGCCGGGCCCCTGCGGTTCAGCCGCCGGTCGGGTCCGATTCCCGGCGCGGCCCGGCGATCATGACTCGCGCCGCGGAGGCGTCCGGGGCGCTGCGGCAGATTGTCGCGCGGTCGGTGCTGTCCTCGAACCGCTCGACTTCGGGCCGGAAGGTGCGGCGTCGGAGGAGCCAGGGGCTTCGCGCTGCGCTGGCGACAGGCCCGTCGCGCTTGCGCGGCGGGAGCGCCGAGCGGATCGTGTGGCGACGCATGGCAGCGGACCGCGGTTCTTCGGGAGAGAGCATGGACCTCGCGCGGGGCCGCGCCGCGTCCCGGGTCCTGGACCTCGCCGAGGAGCTCCTGCGGATCGACAGCGTGATCGGCGAGGAGCGTCGGATCTGCGATTTCCTCGAGGCGCGGTTCCGTGGCCGGAGTCCGCACGCCATCACCCGTGCGTCCAACAGCCTGTGCATCGAACCGCGCGCTCCGCGTAAAGGCGTGCGCACGGTTCTCCTGGTCGGTCACGTCGACACCGTGCCGGCACTCTCGCCGAACCCGGTCCGCAGGGACGGCGACCGTCTCCACGGTCTCGGTGCATCCGACATGAAGGCCGCCGATGCGGTCCTGATCGACGTGCTCGAGCGGGCGATCGTGGAAGAGCCTCGCCATGACGTGGTCGGCGTGCTCTACGCGCGTGAGGAAGGTCCTTACGCCGAGAACGAGATGGCGCTGATCGCCCCGGCCGCCCGCGACGCGTTCGGTCGCGTGGACCTCGCGATCTGCTTGGAGCCGACCGACGGTCAGATCGAGCTCGGCTGCCTCGGGACGAGCCATGCGACGCTGTGGTTCCACGGCCGTCGCGCGCACTCTGCGCGGCCGTGGCAGGGCGACAATGCGATCCATCGCGCCGGTGGGCTGCTGGAGCGGCTTCGTGCGCTCGACCCGGTCCCGGTCCGCTTCGGTGACCTCGAGTTCGTCGAGTCGATGAGCGCGGTCGGGATCACGTTCCGCGGCGCGCGGAACGTGATTCCCGATCGCTGTGGGGTCGAGGTCAACTTCCGGTTCGCGCCGGGACGGGACGAGGCCTCGGTGCGGGCCGCATTCGAGGAACTGGCCAGCGGGGAGGCCTCGGTCGAACTCACCGACTACTGCCCGGCTGGCCGTGTGTGTGCCGACAACGCGCTGCTGGCGGAGCTGCGCCGCGTCGCCGGCGACCCGCCTGTTGCCGCGAAGCAGGCCTGGACGGACGTCGGAAGGCTGTCGGCGATGGGGATCGACGCCGTGAACTGGGGACCCGGCTCCAAGTCCCAGGCACACCAGCAGGGTGAGTGGGTCGATGTCCGCGAGGTGCTCCGATCGGCCGCCATCCTCGACGGCTGGCTGTTCGGCAGCTGACGTCCCGTTCCTGCAATTGCCGGGGTGGATCTGTGAATCCGGCGCACGCGTCCGCGTAGAGTGCCCCGCCGCGCCCTGCCCCGGACCGCCGCAACATGTCGATCCACTCGTCTCTCCGGGCGCCCCTGCTGCGCGTGCTCGGCGCGCTGATGCCTGTCGTTCCGGTCTGCTGCCAGGAAGTCACCTGGCGAGGTCGCACCGTCCCGCTCGCCGAGATCCGGGGAGAACTGCGGGATGCGACCGCGGAGGCGGTGACGACGTGGTGGTCGTTCGCGTCCGACCACGGCTACCGCCTCATCCTCGACGACGGCCAGGACGTCCTGCTCGTGCTGCATCAGGGGCACGCGCGGACCCAGGCCCGGCGCGAGCGTCCTTCCGTCGAGAAGTTCCTGGCTGCCCTCGGCGACGCGCGGGAGCTGGCGGTGCCGCTGCTGCCGGAGGTCGGCGGGGATTCCCAGCCCGCGGTGCTCGTCGGCGCGGTCGAGAAGGACTACGCGGCGCTCCTCGATCACATCGCCCGCGTCGAACCCCGCATCGCCGGGTGGGCTGCGGCGCGCGCGGGCTCGGTCGCGGGATTCGTCCTCTCGGAACCGCTCGTCGCCGCGTGGTTGGACGACGGCCGTGGCCAGGAGGAGTGGGATGCGCGCCACGAGCTGGTGCACAGGACGGCGCAGCTCCTGCTCCGTCGGTCAGCGCCGCAGCAGCCGCCCTGGGTGGCGCTGGGCTTCGGCTGGCACGTGGAGGACAGCGTGCTCGGGTCGATCTACTGCTTCCCGCACCGCGCTGGCTTCGTGTGGGCGGCGGAGCACAGCGGCTGGGCAGGGCGGCTCAAGACCGGGTTCCAGGCCTCGCGCCGCCGCGCTGCGGGTCGACCGCCGGTCCTCGCCATCGACGAGATCGCAAGTTGGGATCCGATGCGTGATCCGGATGGCTTCGACGCGGACCGGGCCCTGCTCGCGTTCGGCGTCGTGCGCCACCTGTGTGACCTCGGCGCTGGATCGGCAGCTGGTGCATTCCGGGGCTTCGACACCGCGATCCGTGCCGGCTGGAAGGTCCAGCTGTCGGAGACCGAGTGGACGACCGACCCCGACTTCAGACTGTCGGCCGCGCGTCAGCAGGAGGTGCTCGACGCGGCCGAGGAGGGATTCCTCGACAGCGCGACGCAGGCCTTCGCGAGGGGGCGACTCGGTCGCCCGGTGCCGCGGCGCCGTTCGTCAGCCGCGGACGATCGGTAGGCCTTCGCCGACCCAGCGTGCCATGCCCCCGACCACGTTGCGGAGGTCCCTGAAGCCGCTCTGGACGAGCAGCGAGCACGCCATGCGGCTGCGCACGCCGTGCTCGCACGTGACCACGTAGCGGCGGGCGGGGTCGAGCTCACCGATCCGTTGGGGGAGTTCCTGGACCGGGACGAGGATCGCGCCGTCGATGCGGTGCATCCGGTGCTCGGGTTCGGTGCGCACGTCGAGGACGATCATCTCGGGATCGTCGACGATGGCTTGCTTGGCTTCGGCGGGTGAGAGGTCGGCGTAGTCCATTTGCGGAGGGTAGGGCGGGGTTGTCGGAACCGGAACAGTACGCCGATCCTGCCGCATCGACGTGAGGGTGTCGGTCCCGCGTGGCCGTCAGTCGAGGTGAGCGCGGTCGCTGTCGCCCATCTCGACGCGGCCGGCAGGGAAGTACTCGCTCCACCTGCGGTCGACGGTACGAGCGGTGTCGGGGTCGCAGAACAGCTCGGCCGGATACGTGGCCTTGAACCGCGCGTCGATGACGATCGGCGGCGTGTAGACCTGCTGGTGGCGCACGGTGCGCACCGACCGCGCGTGGATGTCGGCGGCAGGCTCGAAGCGCGTGAACGTCGTCCACAGGAAGTTCATCGACGATCGGGCAGCCTTCGCCGCGTCATCGACCAGCACGACGAGCGGCCAGTCGGCGACCGCGTCGCTCGCGGCCAGTCGGGCCGCCGCGTCCGGCTCGACCTCGTGGCGCGGGCCGGACACGCAGAGTGCGCCCCGGCAGAACGGAACGGCCGCATCGAAACCGCTCGGGAGGCTCCGGCCCTCGAAGGTCGACGGGAGTGCGCGGACCGGATCCCCGAGTCCGAGCAGCACGCCCTTGCTGCCCTCGTTCACCGTCGGCCCGGCGTAGTCCAGCGTGTCCATCGACAGGTTGCCGAACACGTAGAGGTCGGTCTCGAAGTTCGCTCGTGCGAGCACGTGCTCCAGCGTGGCGCGGAAGTCGCGGAGGTCGACGTCGCGGTCCGTCAGGAGCAGGAACTTCGTCAGCGACAGCTGGCCCTCGCCGAGGATGCGGAAAGCCGACGCCATCGCCTCCCGCTTGTAGCGCTCCTCGACGACCGCGGCGCTCAGGCTGTGGTAGCCGGTCTCCCCGTACGACCAAAGCGAGCGGACTGCCGGCATGACCAGCCGGATCATCGGCGTCAGCAGATCCTGCAGGTAGTCGCCCAGGAAGAAGTCCTCCTGACGCGGCTTGCCGACGACGGTGGCGGCGCAGATCGGATCGCGCCGGCGGAGCAGCGCCTGGACGTCGATCCGCGGGTAGTCGTGCTTCAGCGAGTAGTAGCCGTAGTGGTCGCCGAAAGGCCCCTCGGGGTGGCGAGCACCCGGCTTGACCTCGCCGACGATGACGAACTCCGCGCCCGCGGCGACCGGCAGCGGGCCCGCGGGGTTCTTCGCGAACTCGAAGCGCTGGCCGAGCATCAGCGAGGTCAGCAGCACCTCGGGCACGTTCTCGGGCAGCGGGGCGATCGCGCCGAGGATCATCGCGGGCGGTCCACCGATGTGCACGTTGACCGGCATCGGCGTGCCACGGTCTTCGTGCACCGCGAGGTGGAAGCCTCCGCCCTTGCCGATCTGGACGTGGAGCCCGCAGGTCCGGTCGTCGAAGCGCTGGACCCGGTACATCCCGAGGTTCGGGCCCAGTCCGTCGGGGTGCTCGGTGTAGACCAGCGGCAGCGTGACGAACGCACCGCCGTCCTCGGCCCACGTCCGCAGCAGCGGCAGTCGGTCGAGTCCCGGCGGTCGGTCGACGACCTCGGTCACCTGGCCCCGGCGCCGCATCTTCCGGCCGACGCGGAGCAGCGCGCCGAGAAGGTCACGCTGCGCCCAGAGCCTGGAAGGTGACGGCGGGAACAGCTCGTGGGGGAGCGCGGCCGCCCTCGCGACCAGGGCTTCGGGTCGGGGGCCGAACGCGAGCTCGACGCGTCGCGCGGTGCCGAAGAGGTTCGTCACGACCGGCCACGCCGCGCCGCGGACGTTCCGGAACAGAAGTGCCGGACCGCCGGCGGCGATCACGCGGCGGTGGACCTCGGCGGCCTCGAGATCGGGGTCGACCTCGGCGTGGATCTCGACGAGCTCGCCCTCGCGGCGGAGCACGTCGAGGAACGCGCGGAGGTCGACGAGCGAGCGTCCTTGGGGCAGCGGTTGCGGTGTCATGGCGGGGTCTCTTCGCTCGCCCCGCTCTGCGGGCACAGCGGGACGATCCAGCGGGACGCGCGTCCGGAGGCCCCCGCCGGACCGAGACGCGCGCGCAACGCGTCCAGGTCGGCCAGGCACCGGGTCCGCGGATCGCCGTCGTCCTCGAGCGAGGCGACGGCGTCCTGCACGTCCTGCCAGTCGGGTGGCGTTTCGACCGCGAACTCCGGAACGATGCACCGACCTGCGCAGAGGTTCGCGGCGGCGAACCACGGCACGGTCAGCAGGCGGTGGCGGACGAAGCGGGCGAACCGCCCCGCGAGCACGTAGACCACGACCGTGGGTGTGCCGTGGAGGCACGCTTCGAGCGATCCGGTCCCCGACTTGGCGAGCACCACGCGCGCGCCGCGGAGCCAGGGCCCCGGATCCCCGACGTGGACCTCGACTTCGGGGCCGCCGGGCAGCAGCTCCAGTTGGGTGCGGATCAGCCCCGCGCGCGCCGGGTCGCGGTGGGGGATGACGACGCGGAGGTCCGGGCGTTCGCTCCGCAGGTTCCGCGCCAGCTCGACCATCGGCGCGAGGTGGAGCGCGATCTCCTTGCGGCGGCTCCCGGGCATCAGCACGAGCGTCGGCTGTGCCCGGACTGCTTCGAGCGTCGCTGCGTCGGGGGGGTGTGCGGCGAGTTCGTCCAGGAGCGGGTGCCCGACGTAGCCCGAAGCGAGGTCGCGGTCGCCGAAGAATGCAGGCTCGAACGGCAGGATCGTCAGCGTCGCGTCGACCGCGCGGCGGTAGCGACGCATCCGCCATGGTCCCCAGGCCCAGTATTGGGGGGCGACGTAGTGGACGACCGGCACGCCGCGGCGACGAGCCGCCTCGGCGAACACGAGGTGGAGGCCCGGGTAGTCGACGAGGACGACGAGGTCCGGCTGATCGTCGCGGAGGAGGCGGAGGAAGGTCGCGAACGCGCGGACGATCAGCGGGATCGAGCGGAGAACGCCGCCGAGTCCCATCACCGCGTGCTCGGCGAGTGGAAAGCGGCTGTCGACACCTGCTTCTGCGAGCCGCGAGCCGCCGAAGCCGAGCATCTCGGGGGCTCGCCGCCCCTCGGCCGCGCACCCGTTCCGGATCGCAGCGATCAGATGCAGCAGGTGGGTCTCACCGGACGTCTCACCGCAGGACACGAAGATCTTGCGGCAGCGCCCGCTGCGGGCGGCGACGAAGCGCGCCCGCGCCGCGTCGTCGTCCATGCCCGCGGCCGAGCGGTCGAGAGCCTCGGTGCTCGCGGCGAGGCAGGCGTCCCGCGTCGGCAGGAAGGCGAGCGCGTGCAGCGGTGCAGCGAGCGCGCGGATCAGCTCGCGCGCGAGGACGAGGGACACCTCGAGGGCTACCGGCATCGCCATGGCTACAGCGGCGTCCGCCGGAAAGCCCGATCCGCGGCCAAGTAGAGGGCCGCAGTGCCGGCGAGGACCCACACGGTGCTGTCCATGAAGAGCCGGCTGAACCCGACGTTGCCCGCCATGACCGGGCCGTAGACGTCGAAGTCCGAGAGTCGGAACAGGCTGACCTTCCGGATCTCCTGGATGAAATAGATCGCGACCTGCGCGACGACCACCGCGCCGATCCAGAACGCGGTGTGGACCTGCGTGCGGGACAGCACCGAGCACAGCGTCGTGCCGGCGAGCACGAGCAGCACGAAGCAGGCGTTGTGGAAGGCGGCGACCGTGACGCGATCGAACGGGAGTTCGTGGTCGACCGAGGGGATCGCCGACAGCGGGATCGCCGACCAGGACGTGAGGAAGATCGGGACGACGAGGCAGACCGCGACGACGCTGAACTTCGCGGCGAGGATGCGCGATCGGGAGACCGGGCGGGCGAGCAGGAACTCGAGCGTCTGGTTCTCGCGCTCACGGGCGACGAGGCCTGTGCCCATCAGCACGGCGCCCGCGACGCCGACGACGTTCACTCCCTTGAAGAAGAGCTGCACCGCCATGTACGCGAGGAACGCTCCGTCGTCGTCGGGGCTCATCACCTGCCGGAAGATGTTGCGGAGGAACTCTGCGGGCAGGAGTTCGCCTATGCCTGCGCCGGCTCGGCGGAGGTCCGGCCACAGCAGGATCGCCGGGATCAGCAGGAGCTCCAGCAGGAGCGTGTAGGCCACGGTCATCCCGCGGACCTCCCTCCAGGTCTTCCGCGCGATCACCGTGACACCTCGTGGTCGAGACTCAGCGCGCGGTACAGGTCTTCCAGACGGGTCGCGCCCACCTCGGCGGCGAGCACGGCGTGGGCCGGCAGGAGCGCGAGCCATGCCAGCGGCTCCCCGTCGACGAGGACTCGTAGCGTCCCGTCCGGCAGCGACTCGACGAGTTCGGCGCCACCCGGCAGGTCGATCGCCTCGGTGACCCGCAGTCGGACCTCGTGTCTCAGCGCCGCGCGCGCGGACGACACGCGCTCCTCCGGGATGCGCCTGCCGGCGAACACGAACACGCAGCGGTTCGCCAGTGCGTCGACCTCGGCCAGGTGGTGCGAGCTCAGCAGCACTGCCTTGCCCGCGTCGCGCAGCCAAGCGAGGAGCTCGCGCAGGTGGAGTCGCGCGGTGGCGTCCAGCGCGCGGTCCGGCTCGTCGAGCACGTAGAGCTCGACGTCCGGCCGCAGGGTCGCGAGAAGCGCGAGCTTCTGCTTCATCCCCGCCGAGTACTCCCGGATGCGTCGGCCGAGCGGCAGCTCGAAGAGGTCCGCCGCTCGCCGCGGAAGTTCCTGCGTGCGAGGGTAGAACCCGAGCGCGAAGCGGAGGAACTCGGTGCCCGTCATCCCGGCGTAGACGCTGGTCTCGCCCGGGAGGTAGGCAACGCGGCGACGGATCGAGAGGTCTTCGGTCGCCGGATCGAGGTCGAGCACGCGCACGTCTCCGGCGTCGCGGCTCACGAGGCCGAGCAGGATCCTCATGAACGTGGACTTGCCGGCGCCGTTGGGTCCGACGAAGCCCACGATCTCAGCAGGTCCGACGTCGAGGTCCAGGCCAGCCAGCGCCTGCCGCTTACCGAAGCGGCGCGCCACTCCACGCGCGGAGACGGGTGTCGTCATGGATGGGGCCTCGGCCAGATGGTCTCCGATCGCGGGTGTGTCCGTTCGGCCGCGGCGCCCAGGAAGGCGGCGAGGACCCGGTCGCCGTCCGGGGTGAGGAACGACTCGGGGTGGAACTGCACTCCGAACAGCGGAAGCGTTCGATGGCGGATTGCCATCACGATCCCGTCCTCGGTCCAGGCGTCGGTCACGAGGTCTGGATGGGGGGCGAGCACCGCGAGCGAGTGGTACCTCGCCGCGGGAAACGGAGACGGCAGCCCTGCCATCAGCCCGTCGCCCCGGTGGTGGATCGGCGAGGCCTTCCCGTGGCAGGGTGCGACGCGCGTGACGTCGGCCCCGCACGCGTGGCCGATCGCCTGGTGACCGAGGCAGACGCCGAGGATCGGGGTGTCACGGCCCATTTCCCGGATCACGGCGACGCTGCATCCAGCGTCCTCCGGTCGACCCGGCCCGGGAGAGATGACGATCGCGTCCGGAGCCCTTGCCCGGACGACCGCTACGTCCACGTGGTCGGAGCGGTGGACC
Source organism: Planctomycetota bacterium (assembly GCA_027621295.1). Taxonomy (GTDB): domain Bacteria; phylum Planctomycetota; class UBA1135; order UBA1135; family UBA2386; genus JAQCBR01. The sequence continues at coordinate 1,793 of JAQCBR010000037.1, read as the reverse complement.
GATACCGCTGCCCCGAGCCCACCGAGGGCCTGGGCGAGGTTCCAGACGAACGAGTCGCGGTTGTCCAGCAGGAGGACGTGCAAGCGTTGGCATGGAACCCTCCAGGCAGCGACGGCGCAACCGCGCCTGCACCGGCGCACGAAAACCGTGCTCCCGGCGGCGGCCTCGGCTTAGCCTCTGGTCGCCGCATGAACACGCTGATCATCGGACTGGGCGAGGTCGGCTCGCACCTGGCCAAGGTCCTCTCGACGGAGGGCCACGCTGTCACGGTGGTGGATTCGGACCGCCGCCGGATCCAGCGCATCACCGAGAACCTCGACGTCCACGCGATCTGCGGAGACGGCTCCAAGCCCGAAGTCCTGGACAAGGCCGAGGCGGACTCGGCGGACCTCCTGCTCGCGGTGTCGAACGACGACAACGTGAACATGCTGGCCTGCCTGTTCGCGAAGCGGATCGGCGCCCGAAGGACCGTCCTCCGGGTGAAGGACATGGGGCCGTTCCAGCGCTTCCGGACGTTCTTCCGGAAGAACCTGCTCTTCGACCAGATCCTGTCGCTCGAGACGCTGGCGGCGACCGAGATCGTCAAGGTCGTGCGCGAGAACCAGGCGGTCGGCGTCGAGAACTTCGCCGACGGACGGATCCAGCTGCGACGCGTCAAGCTCTCGGCCACGTCCCCGCTGGTCGGTCTGCCGCTGCGCGACCTGAAGATGCCGCCCAACGTGCTGATCGTCGCGATCGACCGGGACCACCACGTGATCGTTCCGAGCGGTGATGACGTCTGCGAGGTCGGCGACGAGGTGCTCGTGCTCGGCGATCAGAAGGGCATCGCCACCTTCGAGCGGAAGACCGGCGCTCGGCCGACGCACCTCCGGTCGGTCGTGATCTACGGAGCGACCGGCATCGCGAAGCAGGTGGCGGTCGCGCTCCGCCGGCTCAAGGTCTCGGTGCGCATGATCATCTCGGAGAAGAGGTCCGCCGAGGACATGGCCGGGGAGATCGATGGGGTCACGGTCCTGCACGGGGAGGGGACCGACCACATGCTGCTGCGGGAGGAGCACGTCGGAGACGCCGACGCGTTCCTCAGCCTCTCTGACCACGACGAGGTCAATCTGATGGCCTGCCAGCTGGCGCGGAGCGAAGGTTGCCCCCGGACGATCGCGCTGGTCCACAAGCCCGACTACGTGTCGATCTACGAGCAGCTCGGCGTCACCGTCGCGGTGTCGCCGCGCCTCCTCTGCGCGAACGCGATCCTCGCGCACGTGCGCGGAGGCAGCGTCACGCGGATCGAGTCGATCGAAGAGGGGCAGGCGGAGATCCTCGAGATCGAGATCCCGGCCGGGAGCAAGATGGTCGGCCGTCGGCTCCGTCAGTCCGGTCTGCCGAAGGGGGCGGTCATCGGTGCGATCGCCCGCGAGAACGGGGAGATCGTCGTGCCGACCGGCGAGGACACGATCGAGGCGATGGACAGCCTCGTCGTCTTCGCGCTCCGCGACGTGGTCTCTCACGTCGTCGAAGCGGTTCGCTAGCCAACCAGCGAAACGTCCGCTCCCGCGGGTGGCGGCATGGCTGCGCGGGCCGTAACGAAAACCGGCTCCCACGCAGCCTTCGCTTCGTCGGAGCCGTTCACAGGAGGGCTCATGCCTCCGCGTCGCGGGCTGCGGCGTGCGCAGCCCTCGTCCAGATCGTCGGGCCGGGTCATCCCCGCCCGCGAGCACTCAAAGGCGAACGTCGAGTGCTCACCAGCGATCGTCGCGACCGCCGCCGTAGCCGCCGCGGTCGCGATGACCACCATA
>JAQCBR010000186.1 GCA_027621295.1 Planctomycetota bacterium | reverse complement strand
ACTTCCACAGCGGCCACCACGACCGCATGGCTCCCGAGCTGCTGCTCGACCGCGCCCACCTGCTGACGCTCAGCGCGCCGGAGATGACGGTGCTGGTCGGTGGTCTGCGCGCGCTCGACGCCAACACCGGCACGAGCCGGCACGGCGTGTTCACCAAGCGGCCGGGCACGCTGACGAACGACTTCTTCGTCAACCTGCTCGACATGAGCACCGCCTGGTCCAAGCCGGGCGACGCCGATCTCTTCGTCGGCACCGATCGCGACACCGGCGTCCAGCGCTGGACCGCGACCTCGGTCGACCTGATCTTCGGCTCCAACTCGCAGCTGCGGGCGATCGCCGAGGTCTACGCGTGCAACGACGGCGCGGAGATGTTCGTGCACGACTTCGTCGCCGCGTGGACCAAGGTCATGAACCTCGACCGCTTCGACCTCGCCAGGACCCACTGATCCGGAGAAGGGGAAGAATCGGACTGGGTCCGGTTCTTCCTCTTCGAGTCGCTGCGGCGCTGGTCCGCCAGCGCCGCGCGGACCTCGTGATCGGTCGCAGGTCGTGCGCCTGTGCCGACGGCGCGGCGCAGCGGGCAGGGCTGAGCCCCTCCGCGTCCACAGCGGCTTGCCCAGTCGCTTCTCGGGCCTTGCGCCGGGGTCGTCCGACAACTGGGATCCGGGCATGCGCAGTCGCCCTCTGCTCGGCCCAGCCCTCGCTCTCGCGCTCTCCGCTGCGCTGGCCCCGGCCCAGACCCGCGTCGCCTGTCTGGGCGACTCGATCACCTACGGAGCGCGGCTCGAAGACCGGGAGAGCCAGGCCTGGCCGGTGCGGCTGGGCGTCCTGCTCGGAGACGACTACGACGTGCGCAACTTCGGGGTCGGCGGACGGACCCTGCTCCGCAAGGCCGACACGCCGCTCGTGAGGACCGGCGCGTGGCGGGAGGCGCTGGAGTTCGCGCCGGACCTCGCGGTCATCTCGCTCGGCACCAACGACACGTGCCAGGACCAGCAGAGGCACAACTGGGAGCACGAGGCCGAGCTGGAGGCCGACGCGGCGTTCATGATCGCCGCGCTGCGAGAACGGAACCCAGAGGTGCGCGTGCTGCTCGCGTCGCCGACGGGGATGTTCTTCGACAAGCCCGGGCTGAGCGCCGAGCGCAGGGCGAACCTCGTGGAGCGCGCGGCGCGGCTGCCGCGGATCGAGGAGGCGCTGCGAGCCGTGGCCACGTCCGGGCAGGGCGTCGAATACCTGGAGATGAAGCGCGCGCTCTCGGCCGAGCACGTCGGCGACGGCGTGCACACGACGGCCGAGGGTGCGGGGCGGATCGCGCGCCGGGTGGCCGAGGCGATCCGGTCGCCGCGGGTCGCGGAGCTCGGGCTCGCGGCGGCGCTCGTGGACCGTGGCGTCGAAGTGCAGGAAGGCGCGTTCCACGAGTTCCGCAGCATCGAATTCCGCCTGCCCAAGAGCGGGGCCGCATGCCGCGTCGTGCTGCCGTTCGGGCCTGTCGCCGGAGCACCCTGGATCTGGCGCGCGCGCTTCTTCGGGCATCAGCCGGCCCTCGACCTGGCCCTGCTCGAGCGCGGCTTCCACCTCGCCTACTGCGACGTCGCCGATCTCTACGGCGGCCCGGAGGCGATGCGGCGCTGGGACGAGTGCTACGAGCTGCTGCGCAGCTCGGGTCTCGGGGAACGGCCCGTGCTCGAGGGCATGAGCCGCGGCGGTCTCGTCATCGTGAACTGGGCGGCCCGGCATCCGCAGCGCACAGCCGCCGTCTACGGCGACAACCCGGTCGCGGACTTCCGCTCGTGGCCCGGCGGCCGGAACGGCAAGCGTTCGGACCCGGACTGGCTCCGCTGCCTCGCCGCGTACGGGCTCGACGAGGCGGGGGCCATGGACTACCGCCAGATGCCGGTCGATCGATTGGAGCCTCTGGCCGCGGCGCAGGTGCCGCTGCTGCTGGTGCTGGGTGCGAACGACGAAGTCGTGCCGCCGTCGGAGAACGGCGAGCTCCTCGCGGAGCGCTACCGCGCGCTCGGTGGGCCGGTCACGGTCTGGCGCAAGCCCGGGCTCGGCCACCATCCGCACGGTCTCGATCCGGTCGATCCGCTGCTCGAGTGGGTGCTCGAGGCGGCGGGGATGTGGGTGGCGCAGGATGCGATCGAACGCGAGCCGGTGCAGGTGCCGGCGCAGGGCGACGCGGAGCGGGGTGGCGGCGGCGGCGGGTGACGTTCCTCCGGAAGGGTGGCACGCTCACCTGAGTCAGGCGCCGAGCCCTGCGGCGGCGTCTGCTGCGAGACGCCCCACGCGGGCTTCGCGCTTCATTGCTGTCGCGCTCGCTCGCCGACCGGAACCAGCTGCAGCGCATCGAGGATGACGAACCCATTGGCCTGTGCGCAGTCGACGCGGATCGTCGACTCACAGCCCGTCGCGAGCTGGACTCGCCCGACAACCCGAAAGACCTCGCCCGATGGCAGCGCCGCGCGCTGGTCGACGTCGAGCCTCGCGACCGTATCGCCGCTCCTGACCTCGACGGGGACGCGCGACGCCCGCGTCGGGTGAGGGGAGTAGGCCATCCGCAGCTCGAACTCGCCCGCCTCCGGCGCTTCGAACACGAACGTCGCGCGTGCGTTCGACCTCTCGGCGAACACGTAGCCGCTCCCGACGAACGGGCTGAACCTCGTGGACGGTGTCCACGTGCCCTCGAGTCGCGCTGCGGCGTCATCGAGGAGGATGCCGTCCGACGACGAGGCGGCCACCGTCTCGGTCGGCAGCTCGAGCACCGCACCCTGCGCGAGCAGGTGCTGGCGGAGCGTGGGGTAGTCGACTTCCTGCACCGGGACGCCGTTCTGCGCGGCCAGCGCAGCCGCCACGCCCGCGCCCTGGCCGATGACCATCCACGCCCCTTCGATGCGCAGCGAGGAGATCCCGACGTGGGTGCACGAGAGCGCGACCGGGACCAGGAGGTTGTCGCACTGCTGGGGCTCGGGCAGCACGGCGCGGTAGGGGACTTGGTAGGCGTAGCCGGTGCGCTCGCCGTCGACGCGGACCGGGAAGATCGTGCCTTCGTTGAGGACGCCGCCGCCTGGGAGGGCGATGCGCTGCACGTCGTGGGAGTCGATCGGGAACGACGACACGGCGATCGGGTCTGGCTTGGTCGGTTCTTCGAGGATGTCGCGCTGGCTGATGACGTGCATTCCCCTCATCCGCCGTGACTCGCGGACGTAGAGGGCGGGCGGCCAGTGGTCGTGGTCGACGAACTCGTCCCGGCAGAGCCCGAGCCTCGAGAAGCGAGCGCGCGTGGCCTCGGGCACCGCAGGGTCGGTGGTCAGGAACCGATAGAACTCGAGCGTGTACTGCCGGTGGCGTTCCCAGATCTCTCGCCGCCCGGCCTGGTCCGCAGAGTGCCAGGAGTTGCCGCCGCCGATCAGGCCGATCGAGAACTGCCCGCCGATCGAGTTGTTGCCGTCCCACTTCTTGCCCGGCAGTGCATACGTATCGAAGCGGACCAGGTTGGGGTTGCCGCCCGCCGCCAGGTAGCGCCGGACGATCTCGAAGCGTGCCGGGTCGTACCGTTCCGGCGCGGGCATCGGGACCTTGTTGTCGTCCTCCTCCGTCAGGCAGAGCCGGAAGCTGTAGGTCATCACGCGATCGTCGCCCTCGGCGTCAGGCTCCTCGCCCGCAGCGCGGACCGCGGTGACGAGCGGCAGCGGCTGGCCGTTCGCTCCCAGCCCGTCGATCCCCATCCTCGCCTTCGGATACTGCCGGCCGGCCAGCGACTCACCGAACTCGTCCCGCCCCTCGCGCCCGATCGTCCAGGCCACGCCCGCCGCCGCCATCAGGTCGCCCTCGTAGGAGCCGTCGACGAACACCCGAGCCTCGAACCTGCGGCCGCCGGCCACGATCGCCGCGATGGTCGGCCCGTCCTTCTCCACCGTCTCGAGCGCCCGCTCGGTCAGCACCCGCACGCCCGCCTCGTCGAGCATCTGCCGCGTGACCCGCATCGCCACGTGCGGCTCGAACGTCCACCGCGCCGTGTCCTTCGTCGTCGCGTCGTAGGGCGCCGGCAGCCCCCGATCCGTGTAGTCGAGGACGATGCGCCGGTGCCACTCGTCGAACAGCCCCATCACCGTCGACCGCACCATCTGGTTCGAATCGCAGTGGGACAGCCCTCCGGTGCTCAGCCCGCCGACATGGTCGGTCGGCTCGACGAGGAGCACGCTCGCACCCTCACGCGCGGCCGCGATCGCCGCGCAGAAGCCGCCGGGGGTGGAGCCGTAGACGAGGACGTCGGCGTAGAGGGTCGGGGCAGTGAGGGGTGCGGGGAGCTGGCAGGCGGAGAGGGCTAGGAGGAGTGGGAGCGTGGTGTGGGGGAGGCGCATGGAGCGTGGGCAAGCTGATCTCGCCTCACCTCGGGTGGGCGTCAGATCCGGGAGCATGACAGGATCGGGCATCGCAAAAGCCAGGCTCTCCACCCGATCTTCGCCGGTGGTTTAGGCGCGCGTCACACGGTGCCCTCGAATCTCAACGCCTGCCTTTTCCAGGGCTCGGCGCCAGCCGAGCATGAGTCCAATCTGGCTGGTGTTCTCGTAGAGCCCGAGCTTCTCCTCAGCCTGCGTCAGTCGCGCGAAGCGGCCTCGCCCAGGGTAGTCGTCAGGGACGAACTCCTCCTTGCGGTGGAGGATCGGTGGGTTCTCGCTTGCCGAGTAGTCGCGGTCAGACACGTCGACGCGGTCCATGGTCACGACCACAGAGCGAGCGAGAGCGGGATGGGCGTCTCGATCGAACTTCGGGTAGCAGAGGTAGCTCACCTGAGGGCGCCAGCGATGGAGCTTGATGATGTTGGCTCCTTCGACTTCACCACAGAGTCCGCGAGCGCAGGCCTCGTAGATGCGTAGGAGCGTGGGAAGTCGATCAATTGCGTCTCGGTGGATGTAGAGCGCCTTGGGGGTCTCCTTGCCCAGCGTCGCTCCGCGGCATGCGTCATGCACGTTGTCCTGATCTCCTACCTGCGCGAGCAATTCGCCGGCTGCGTCCAGGGCCTTGGTGTAGTTCCCAAAGAAGGCTCGCACGTCGAATCGGAGATCGTCTGGGAGATCCGAGAACCTGGGGGTTCTCCCGAACATGGAGTGGCACAGGTAGACCAAGAGGTCCTGCTGCGCTTCCGCTTCGGCCTGCTGCCAGCGCTCCGGGCCAGTCGCTCGGCGGATGACAGCGAACGCCTGGCGAACGCTGCCCAGGCTCTCTTCGATCTGGTGCGTCTCGGGGAGCTCCGATGGTTGAGGTAGCCGACCTCGGAGCGAATAGAAGCTGATCAGCGGCCGGAGGAGCTCCTCGTGCTGCGACATGAGCTCATCGCAGGCTCGCAGTCGTGCTGGTGCTCGGCAGCGGAAGCGAGCAGCCATGAAGCTGTGCCGGTCCTCTTCTCGTCGGAAGACGAAGTAGATACCTGGCGCGGCTGAGACCGACTGGGTGTCCAGAACGGCATCGATCCACTCGCGGACCTCGGTGTGCCTGAAGAACTTCTGGAACGTTCCCCGGCTGGTGAGGACTCCATCCCCAAAGGGGCGAGTCTCGCCGAGCCCGCGATCGTCTCCCACGAGTTGGACCGCGACCGACAGCACCCGATTCGACAGTTGCCACGCGGCTCGCAGCACCTGGACTCGCTCTGTCGGATCTTCGATGACGTTGAGCACGAACCCGAGGTTCACGAAGTCGCGGGCCTCAAGCCTGCCGCTTGTAGCGTGGGCTGGGTCCCAGCCCACCGCATCGAACCCCTGTCGAGTCAGCCGCCGAACGTCGTCGCCCCGTCCGCATCCGTAGTCGAGGACGCAATCGCTGGTTCGTAGAGCGCCTGTGTCCAACGCGCTCTGTACCGGCCTCGACAGCTCCGTCCTGCGGATGGCGGTGCGGCCGCGGGGGATGGCCCCCCGGCTCATCGATCTCTCGGTGCCTTGGACAGGGCCATGCCCGCGAGGTCGCCGACGCGCTGGAGGGACTTGTCGGCGAACAGGTAGCCGATGCCGCGATGCAGGTGGATGCGGAAGTACTGCGCGAGAGTCTCGTCGTCAGTGCCGACACCGTCCTCGTGGCATCGCAGCCGCATCAACGCGGCGTAGATGTCTGCATGCTCTCCGCCGAAGACGCGCCACGACATCTCCACGGAGCTGTCTGCAGGGATGTTGGTGCGCGGAGGGAGCGTGGGCTCCAAGAGCGACTTGGCGAAACCCCAGCGACACAGCACGTTCCAGTTCTTGATGCCGGTGCGACGCTTCAGCTGGACGAGCTGTTCCTTGGCTCTCTGCGAGAGCTTGATGGTCTCCAAGAACATCAGGGTTCATCTCCGAAGAA
>JAQCBR010000036.1 GCA_027621295.1 Planctomycetota bacterium | reverse complement strand
GAATGGCCGCCGATGCGCGCCGACGCCTCCGCACCGGATCGACAACGCCCGACGGGCGCTCGCGGCCGCACCGCGCCGGGACTCGTCGCGGCGGTCCTCCTGGCGCTGCTCGCGGCCTGCTCGGCCGCGCCGCCGCCCAACCTGCCGCAGGACGCAGCCGGCGTCCTCGAAGTGGCATCCGCATGCGTCGAGACCGAGCCCACAGCAGCCCGCGCCGCGCTCGAGACGCTGGACGAGGACGAGCTGACGAACGCCGAGCTCGAAGCCTACAAGGCGCTCTACGCCGAGGCCCTCTGGCGCACCGGCAAGGCTTGGAAGGCATTCCGGACGATCCGGACGTTCCCCGACGACCACCGTTTCAGCCCGTACGCACCTGAGGTCGAGGAGGTCCACTTCCGGACCGGCGCCGAGCTGATCCAGGGTGAGTCGACCTACTTCCTGTTCGGATCGGACCGGGACGACGGCGAGCTCATCCTCTCGGAGTTCGTCGAGCGGTACGCGACGAGCCGCCACGCCGATGACGCGCTCCGCCTCCTCGGCGAGCTCGCGGTCGAGGAGGAGCGCTGGTTCGACGCACAGCGTCGCTTCGAGCAGCTGATCCAGGACCATCCGACGAGTGAATGGACGTCGCTGGCGAGTTTCCGCCGAGTGATGGCGATCCACGCCGAGCTCCTGGGCCCGGAGTACGACCTGCCGTCGATGCTGCGGGCACGCAACGAACTCCGCGACTACCTGGCGACCGCACCCGAGCGGCCCGAGTTCCAGGCAGCTGCTTCGGGGGCCTACGAACAGGTCTTCGGGTGGATCCTCGAACGGCACCGGATCGACGCGGACTTCTACCGGACGATCGGCAACGCGTACGGCGAGCGCTTCCACCTGCAGGCCCTGCTCGTGGATGCGCCGACCGACCACCCGGCAGCCATCGCCGCGCGATCTCGCCTCGAAGAGCTCCGGCGATCGGGAGACGGTGCATGAGCTGGCCCCACGGATCTGGATTCGCGCTGCTGCTCCTGCTGCAGGTCCCGGCGCTGTCCGGGTGTGGATATTCGCTCGGCTACGACGACTTCGGCCCCCCGGGTCGGACGGTCGCGGTCCAGGTCGTCGACAACCGCTCGTTCCGCCAGCGGGTCGAGATCGACCTGACGCGGCAGATCCTCCAGGAACTGACGATCCACGGGGACCTCAGGCCGGCCGACCGGGCGCACGCGGACACGGTGCTCGAGGTCGAACTCGTCGACGTGACCGGTCGGACGCTGGTCGGATCGGGGCAGGGATACCCGGTTCGGGAAGGGGCCTTGGATTTCGTCTGTGAAGTCCGACTCCTCGATGGAGCGACCGGCCACGTGCTGCGCGAGGCCGAGATCCGGGATCGCGCAGAGTTCCGTGGGCCGGTCGATGAAACCGAAGCCACCGCCTACGCCGAAGCCAGCTACGATCTCGCACGCAAGATCGTGCTCGCCCTCGAAGCCGACTTCTGACACTGGGCTCCGCCCCTGACCCGAGGGGCCGGCCCCGGATGCCCATGACCGAAAAGAACTCCAAGCCGAACCCGTCCGCCGGCCCTGGTGGCGGCGATCCCGGGAACGGCCGCAGCGGACCCGCCCGCAAGCCCAAGGGGCTCGGCGGCGTCCTGCTGATCATGACGCTGCTGCTGGCCCTGTTCGTGATGATCTCGCGGACCGGGGTCCAGACCGAGGCGACCGTCTACGACTTCTACCGCCACCTGTTCGGCGGCAGCATCGAGGCGACGAGCTGGGAGGACGGCCGGGTGCTCGCCCAGGTCCGCAGCGACCAGGACGGACGGCTCGAGAAGATCGAGGTCGCCCTCGACCGCGCGACCGAAGCGGACGGCCGGCTGATCCAGCGCCTGTTGCCCTTCGGCGGTCGGCTCGACGCGCGAACGTTCCAGCGGCAGGTCGGCGAGTTCCAACGGCAGGTCGAAGCCGGCTCGATCGGCGTCACGCAGGCGATCTTCGTCACGGAGATGCCGGCGCGGCAGGAGCCCCGGCCGGGCGAGGACCCGACCCAGCCCCCCGCCCCGACGGGCTCCCCCCGCTCCTACGCGATCGCGATCGCCGACGACGGCAAGGGCGACGGCGAGAAGCTCTACCGCCTCGAGGCCGGGGGCAGCGAAGCGAACCTGCTGACGCTCCGCCAGGCGCTGGAGTCCCGGGGCGTGCCGATCGAGGACCGCTCGATCGCGCGCGATCGGCGCACGCTGCGCATCGAGCGCCCGAACACCGCACTCCTGTACTTCGTCGGCACGATCGGCCCCTGGCTGCTGATCCTCGCGGTCGTCTGGTTCTTCATCATCCGGCAGATGCGTGCGCCCGGCGGATCGGGCGGCGTGCTCGCGTTCGGCCGGAGCCGCGCCGCGCTCTACACGAAGGAGAACCGGACGAACGTCACGTTCGACGACGTCGCCGGCATCGAGGAAGCCAAGGACGAGCTCCGCGAGATCATCGAGTTCCTGAAGAACCCGGGGAAGTTCGCGAAGCTCGGCGGCAACATCCCGCGCGGCGTGCTCCTCGTCGGCTCGCCGGGCTGCGGCAAGACGCTGTTGGCGAAGGCGATCGCCGGCGAAGCGGAAGTCCCGTTCTTCTCGATCTCGGGCTCCGACTTCGTCGAGATGTTCGTCGGTGTCGGCGCGAGCCGCGTCCGCGACCTGTTCAAGCAGGCGCGCGAGAACAGCCCGTGCATCGTGTTCCTCGACGAGATCGACGCCGTCGGCCGCAAGCGTGGCACCGGCATGGGCGGCGGGCACGACGAGCGTGAACAGACGCTGAACGCGATCCTCGTCGAGATGGACGGCTTCGACAGCGACAAGGGCACGATCCTCGTCGCGGCGACCAACCGACCGGACGTGCTCGACCCCGCGCTGCTCCGACCGGGACGCTTCGACCGCCAGGTCGTCATCGACATGCCGGACGTGAAGGGCCGCGAGCAGATCCTTCGCGTGCACTGCCGGAAGATCAAGCTGCGTCCCGGCGCCGAACTCGAGCGGATCGCCCGCGCGACGCCGGGCTTCTCGGGCGCCGAACTCGCCGCGCTCGTCAACGAAGCCGCGATCCTCGCCGCGATGCGGAACCAGGAGTGGGTCGACGTGGCCGACCTCGAGGAGGCGCGCGACCGCGTCCGCTTCGGCCGCGAGAAGCGCTCCCGCGTGATGGAGGAGTCGGACGTCCGGGTCACCGCATACCACGAGGCGGGCCATGCGCTCGTCGCCACGCTGATCCCGGGCCAGGATCCGATCCACAAGGTGACGATCGTCTCCCGCGGGATGGCGCTCGGCCTGACGATGTCTCTGCCCGAGCGCGACGACTACCACCACCGGAAGTCGAAGCTGCTCGGCATGATCGCGATGGCCTACGGAGGCCGTATCGCCGAGGAGCTCGTCTACGGGGAGGTCTCGGCCGGCGCGCAGAACGACATCCAGCAGGCGACCAACCTCGCGAAGATCATGGTCTGCGAGCTCGGCATGAGCGACATCGTCGGCCCCCTGAACTACACGGCGCCGCGGGAGTCCAACTTCCTCGGACGTGAGTTCTCGATCGCGTCGGACATCGCCGAGGACACGCTGTCGCTGATCAACAAGGAGATCCGCCGCATCTGCGACGAGCAGTACGAGCGGGCCCGGGACCTGCTGGCGAGCAACCGCAGGCAGCTCGACACGATCGCCGAGAGCCTCCTCAAGTACGAGACGCTGAACGGCGACGAACTCGCGGTCGTGATCCGCGGCGACGATCTCGACGCTTGGCGCGCGAGCCGCAAGCGGAACGAGCAGCCGAAGCCGAAGCCGCTCGCCGCGCAGGGTGACGAGGTCTCCGACGGAGACGTGGGCCTCTCGGGGGCCGAAGGGTTGGCCCACCCCTGAGCCTCTTGGACTCTCCACGCACGCTGGTCGGCCCGGACGGACGGGCCCTGACCGTCGGCGACGGGCGGACCCGCCTGATGGGGATCCTGAACGTCACGCCGGACTCGTTCTTCGACGGCGGCCGGTACGACGACCTGGCCCGCGCCGTCGAGCAGGGACAGGCGCTCGTCGCCGCGGGCGCGGACGTCCTCGACGTGGGCGGTGAGAGCACCCGACCCGGGCACGCGCGCGTGCCCGCCGAGGAGCAGATCCGCCGCGTGGTCCCGGTCGTGCGCGCGCTCGCGGACGCGGTCTCGGTCCCGCTCTCCGTGGACACGACGCTGGCCCCGGTCGCACGGGCTGCGCTGGATGCCGGCGCATCCTGGGTCAACGACACCACCGCGTTCCGCCAGGATCCGGAGCTGGCCCGCGCGTGCGGGGAGCGCGGCTGTCCGGTCGTGCTGATGCACCGGTTCGACCCGGCGCGCCGCGAGGGCGACACCCCTCCCCCCGGCCGTGCGCTGGTCCGAGCCGTCACCGAATCTCTCCGTGAGCGCGTCGCGTTCGCCGAGGCCTGCGGGGTCGCGCGCGCACGGATCGTGTTGGATCCAGGCGTCGGATTCGGCACGCTGTCGGCCGACAACCTCGCCATGCACGCCTTCGTCGACGAGCTGCGGGCCCTCGGTCTCCCGCTCCTGTTCGGCACGTCCCGGAAGTCCTTCCTCGGCCACGTGACCGGGAAGGAAGTCGGCGACCGGCTGTTCGCGACCGCGGCGAGCCAGGCAGGCCTCGCGCTCGCCGGCGTCGAGATCCTGCGCGTGCACGACGTCGGGGAGATGCGTGACGTGGTCGCCGTGGCCGATGCGATCCGCGCCGCCGGGAGGACTCCGTGACGATCTCCAGCACCGCCCAGATGGTCCTCGAGGTCGCGGTCTTCGCGCTCGGGATCTACGCGGTGCTGCGCTTCCTGCGCCGGACGCGCGGATCGGGCGTGATCCGCGGCCTCAGCCTCGTGCTGCTGGTCGTGCTGATCACGTTCACGATCCTGATCGAGACGCTCGAACTGAAGCGGCTCGGCGTGATCTTCGACTACTTCCGCGACTTCGCGGTGATCGGGCTGATCATCGTGTTCCAGCCCGAGATCCGCCGCGGGATCGTCCACCTCGGGGAGAACCCGATCTTCTCGCCGTTCTTCAAGCGCGAGGTCAAGACGATCCAGCGCCTGCTGCGGACGGTCGCACGGCTCAGCAAGGAGCAGCGCGGTGCCCTGATCGCCATCGAACGGGATGCGTCGCTGGCGACGATCGCCGAGTCCGGGACCTACCTGGACGCGGAGCTGAACTCGTACCTGATCGAGAACCTGTTCTACCCGGGCGCACCGCTCCACGACGGCGCCGTGATCCTCCGCGGGGACCGCATCGTCGCGGCGGGCTGTCTCCTCCCCCTCAGCCAGAGCCAGGAGATCGACAAGCGGCTCGGGACCAGGCACCGCGCCGCGCTCGGGCTGGCCGAGGAGACCGACGCGCTGGCGATCGTCGTGTCGGAGGAGACCGGACGGATCTCGACGGCGTTCGCCGGGAGGCTCCGCCACGGGGTCACGCTGGAGGAGCTCGAGGACGCGATCGAGTCCGCGCTCGGGCTCGCGACCGAGACGAGCAGCAGACGTCGGAAGGAGGCCGATCCGGATGCCGGCAAGAACGAATAGGCAGGGCCGCGCGGGCAACCAGAGCGTCTTCGAGATGCTGTTCGGCGACCCGTGGAGGAAGCTCCTCTCCTTGGGCATCGCGGTGCTGCTCTGGCACTACCTGGACTCACAGGTCTCGCTGACCGAGGAGATCGGGCTGCCGCTGACCGTCGCGCACGTCGCCGGTGACCTCGACACCACGCAGGGCACGCGGGTCTTCGTCCGGCTCGACACGCAGACCTACAGCGTGCTCGGCTTCGTCGACCCGACGAGCAACGAACGCCGCGGCGAGATCCTGCTCGAGCTGACCGGCGAGAAGCGCATCCTCGCCGATCTCGACGACAACCCCGGATTCTCGGTGCGGGTCGAGCCCGTGCAGGAGCAGGGCGAACTCACCGCGTCGTTCACCGCCGACGACGTCCGCCCGATGAACCCCCGCTTCGAGGGTCTCGTCGCACGCATGACCCCGCCGAGGGTCGTCGTGCGGATCGGCCGCAACGTCGATCGGCAGTTCGCGATCGACCGGAGCCGCATCGAGTTCGTCCCGCCGGGAGGGCAGCCCAACTTCGCCGAGCAGCTGGTCTGGGAGGACGCGCGCTTCGAGCCGACGGGCGTCGTCAAGGCGCGCGGGCCGGTGCAGGACCTGGAACGCATCGGTGACCGGAGGCTCTACCGCCTCGTCGCCGAGGCCCCGCTCGTCGGCGCGACGCGCTTCGAGGCAGTGCTGCGCGCACTGGACCTCGGCCCCAACCTCACGCTGCTCCCGGACTCCGTGCAGGTGAAGATCCCGATCCGCGTGACGCCGCGTACCTTCCGCTTGCTCGAGGTCCCCGTCGTGCTCCAGGAGCCCGACAACCTGAAGGGCAAGTTCCAGCTGCGCAAGGACAGCGCCGACGTCGAGATCGAAGCCTTCCGCACGCTGGAAGCCGTTCTCTCGGGGCTCGGACCGGAAGACCTGCGCCGCTGGGTCAGGGACAACGTGACGCTGGTCGCGGCGCTGCCGCGGGACGCGATCGAGTCGGACGCGATCCTCTCGCCCCGCCTCCTGGTCAAGGACTACTACGAACGCCTGGACTTCCGCATGACGGTCCCACCGACCGTCCACTTCGACCCGAAGGACCCGTAGACCGGGCCTTCCGGCACCGCATGACTGCATCGAGCCCCGATTCGTTCCGTCCGCCGCGCTTTGGTACGGACGGTCTCAGAGGACCAGCAGGAACCGCCCCCCTCGACCCCGAGACCCTGCGCCGCGTCGGCGCGGCGCTCGGTATCTGGCTCCAGCGGACCGGCCCCGAGCGGAAGCGCGTCCTGGTCGGCAACGACGGCCGGGAATCGGCTTCGTGGATCCTCGACGCGCTCGCGCAGGGACTCGGCTCGACCGAGTGTGCGGCTGCGGACCTCGGCCTCGTGACGACGCCCGCGCTCGCGTACCTGACGCGCGCCTCCGGCTACGTCGCAGGCATCATGATCAGCGCATCGCACAATCCGGCCGCCGACAACGGGATCAAGATCTTCGACGGCGACGGGCGGAAGCTCGGGGACGAGGCGGAACGGGAGCTCGAGCAGCTGACCGCCAGGGTCGAATTCGCGGAACTGACCACGCCGCGCCCTCGCGACGTTTCCGAGAGCGTCGACCGATACCTCGAGCACCTCGGGAACGAGTTCGTCGACCTGGACCTGACCGGCCGCACCGTCGTCCTCGACGCGGCCAACGGCGGCGGCGCGGACATCGGCCCTGCGATCCTCCGGCTACTCGGCGCGGACGTCGTCCCGATCGCCTGCGAGCCAGACGGGTTCAACATCAACGACGGGTGCGGAGCGCTGCACCCGGCTTCGATCCGCGAGGCCGTCCGGCAGAGCGGCGCGGTCCTGGGCATCTGCCTCGACGGCGACGGTGACCGCAGCATCTTCGTGGACGACAAGGGAGTCGTGCACGACGGCGACTCGGTGCTGGCGACTCTGGCCCCGCGACTCAAGGCCGAGGGCCGACTGCCGGGCGACCGCGTGGTCGCGACGGTGATGACGAATCTCGGGCTGCGCCGCCACCTCGCGGCGGCCGGGATCGGCGTCGAGATGACGCCCGTCGGCGACAAGAACGTCGCCAAGCGGATGCGCGAGGGCGGTTTCGCACTCGGCGCGGAGCAGTCGGGTCACGTGCTCTTCGAGCGGGACGGCCACCTGATCGGCGACGGCCTGTTCACGGCGCTCCAGGTCCTCCGGCTGGACGGCGTGCTCGAGCGCGGCGCGAGCGCAGCGTTCGCGTCGTTCGAGCGCTTTCCCCAGCGGCTCGAGAACGTGCGAGTCGCGCAGAAGCCCCCGCTGGAGGACAACCCGCGGATCACCGAGGCCGTCGCCCGCGTCGAGGCCGAACTCGGCGAGGAGGGGCGGGTCGTGCTGCGCTACTCGGGCACGGAGTCCCTCTGCCGCGTGATGGTCGAAGCCCCGGATCGCGCGACCGTGGATCGCCTCGTCGACGAGATGGTCGACGTGGTCCGCGAGGAGCTCGGCGCGTGACGCGGATCGAACTCGCGGTCTCCGCGAGCGATCGGAACGCTCTCTGTGCGCTCCGCACCGCCGACGGCCGTATCGCCTCACTGCCGGGCGACGCCCAGACGTCGACGCGCGGCACCGACCTGATCGCACGGATCCACGAACTCTGCGCCGGCTCGGGCGTCCGCATCGCCGACCTGCAGGCGATCCGCGTCGACGTCGGTCCCGGCTCCTACACCGGACTCCGCGTCGCCGTGACGTTCGCCCGCACGCTCGCCGCGTTCGGCGACGTCACCCTCTCCCGATTCACGAGCGTCGAACTGATCGCCGCCGCCGCGTGGCAGCAGGACCTCGCCCCCGCTGATCACGAACTCGTCGTCGTCCTCGACGCGCGCCGCGAGCATTTCCACACCGCCCGGCTCGCGCTCGTCGACGACCGGGTCGCGCTCGTCACCGAGCCAGCTGCCCTCGACCGCTCTGCGCTCCTCACCGAGTGCAGTCAGACCGACGGTCCCCCGACCACGATCCTCACGCAGGACTCCGTGCTCGCCGACGAGGACCTCGCGTCAAGCCTGCGCCGAACAGCGCATGTCCTGCCCCTCCCGGCCCTGCACCCCGCGCAGCTCTTCCTCCCCTCGCTGCCCATCGCCCCCTGCACCGTCGCCGACCTGTCGCCCCTCTACCTGATGGCGACCTACGCCGACTGAGCCGTCGCCCCACCGCCAAGTCGCCCAGTCGCCCAGTCGCCCAGCTACCAAGTCGCCAAGTCGCCCCGTAACGACAACGAGCCCGAAACCATGGTTTCGAGCTCGTCGCGATCAGTCCTGCTCACCGGGCCCACCACCTCCCCACCGCACCCCCCGAAGGCCGCAGGCCTTCGCGGATCTTGGTGCGAACGCATCAAGATCCGGATGCGGCGGCGCAGCCGCCGCCCAGCAAACAACTGATCAACCGACTCCGTCGGTTGATCAGAGATCGTACGGGCGCAGGGTCTTGCGACCGTTGCCCGTGGCGCGCTCCTCGGCGCCCTTGATCGCAGCGCGGACGTAGGCGTCGAGAGCCGCGTAGAACTCCGACGACACGTTGCACTTCTTGACCGCACCCTTGGTGCGGGACTTCGAGATGATCAGCTCGACGGGAGCTGCTGCCTTCTTCTTGGTCTTGCGGGCGGCCATGGCCGATTCCTCTTGTTGAACGTGAACACGTTGTCGCTGTCGAAACGCCCCCTCGGCGTTCCGCGCGAGCCGTGGGATGTTCGATCGGTCCGCAGGACGAGTCAAAGCAAAAAACCCCGCCAAACGCCTCGAATCGACGTTTCGGAGCCGATTCTCGGATGTCGACGAGGCGCTCTGATCGAGATGGGCGAACGCTCCCCGCGAGCACACGGACACTCGCCCGACTGTGCCTCGGCCCGACACCTGCCGACGACGCGGCTGGGACCGCGGACCGGGCACACGCCATCGACCGCTCATGCCGCAGCCGAGCGGAGTGTTTCGGGCGTTCCCGGTTAGCATCCCGACCATCCGGGAACGACCCCGAGAGATCCGCCGCCGTTGACCAGACAACGCATCGTCCTCCTCTACGTCGTAGTCCTCGCCGTCATCGTGGCGGGGACGCTGTTGGCGCTGCGCAGCACGGGCGTCGCACGGACGTTCGTGGTCAACGCGCTCGCGGGTTTCCTGCAGCGCTCGAGCTTCGACCTCGACGACGCACAGCTCGACCTGGCGGAGGGCCGCGTGCTGCTGCGCGGGCTGGCGATCGAGACGGACTCCAGCGACGACAGCGGCTCAGGAGCGGCCCGCCTCGACGTCGCCGAGCTCGACGTCGCGGTCGACGTCAATCCACTCGGCGAAGTGGGTCGCGTCCGCGCCGTGCGCGTGCGCGGCCTCGCCGCCGACGTCGACCTGGCGGCAGGTCGATTCCCGGACCTCGGCCGCATCCTCCTCCCGCGTGCGGACGACACGCCCGCGACCGCGGCTCCACCTCCACCACCATCGGTCGAGATCCTCGAGTCGACGCTCCGACTCCGGCTCGCGCCCGGAGCCGAGCCGATCGCGTTCACCGGCGTCACCCTCGAATTCCTGCCCGAGACCGAGGGCAGCCATCGCGGAGCCCTGCGCGGCACGATGCGTGGCCCGAACGACCAGGAGGTCCGGGTCGACGGGCTCGCCGATCTCGCGAGCGCGGAGTTCCGGGCCGTGCTCCGGCTCGTCGACGTGCCGCTCGTGCCCGAGATGGCGGAGCCCTACAGCCGGGACGCGGTCGCCTTCCTCCGGAGCATCGGCGTCGGTGGCACCGCGAGCTCGCTGTCGATCTGGGCCGAGTACCCGCGACGCGCGCCGAGCTCGACCGGCGAGGTCGTCCGGGGCGAACTCGGCGCGGGCGTCCGACTCGAGCTCGAGCAGCTGCGCTGCACGGTCCCGCAGCTGCCCTACCCGATCACGGACGCGCGCGCGCAGCTCTCCGCAGACCTCGGTGATGGCGGCCACCTGGCGTTCTCGATCGAGGAACGGAGCGAGCGGGGCTCGATCGACGTCGAGGGAAGCGTCGCGCAGCTGTTCGAGGACGAGCCTCGGCTCGAGCTCTCGGTCGAGGCGCGCGACGTCCTGGTCGACCCCGTGCTCGGTCGCGCTCTGGCCACGTTGAAGGACGCCCGCAACGTCTGGGAGGCGTTCGAGCCGAGCGATGGACGCGGCAACGCGTCGCTGCGGCTGACGCACGCGATCGGCAGCGGCGTCCGCCCGAGACTCTCGCTCGACATCGGGCTCGAGGACGTGAAGGCTCGCTTCGTCGGCTTCCAGAACGAGGCTGGAGAACGGATGCACGGCTTTCCCCATCCGCTGGAGGCGCTGAGCGGCGACGTCCGACTCCACGACGGACGCGTGTCGATCGAGGGCGTGCGCGGAAGGCTCGGGCAGCACGAGATCCGCGCAGAGGGGCTCGTGATCCCGAAGCGTGGAGACACGGGAGGCGCGGTCGAGCTCGACATCGAGAGCGACGAACTCGCGTTCTCACCCGAGATCCGCGCCGCGCTCGCACAGCTGGACCCCGAGTTCGCCGCCGTCTACGACGACTACTCCCCTGCCGGCACGACCACGCTGCGGATCAACGTGCGCACCGGCGGCGCGATCGAGGATGCGGGTGTCCGCGTCCAGCTTCGCCCGCTCGGAGCCTCCGCCGCATGGCGCGGCTTCCCCTGTCGCGTCGATCAGGTGACCGGCCTCGTCGACATCGGCGCGGACGGCGTGGTTGTGCAGCTCGAGGGCACGCGAGACGGCGAGCCGGTCCGGGTCGACGGACGCTTCCCGCGGACGGCGCCCGTCGACGGCGGTCCAGCGGCGCTCCTCCACGTGACCGCCGATCGCCTCCAGCTCGACGAAGAGGTGCGCGGAGCCGTGACGATGCTCAGCCAGGAGATCCGCGACACGATCGACACCCTCGGACTCGACGGCGCGTTCGCCGTGGACGTCACGACCTGGCGTGACCAGGGCGCGGAGACCTTCGGCTACGACGTGCGGATCGACGTCGAGGACGGGACGCTCCAGCTCGCCGAGCTGCCGCTGCCGACCACGGGTCTCCGCGGCCCGGTGTTCGTCCACGGCGAAGACGGACAGAACCGCGTCGAGGTCGCCGCGGTCCGCGGCGTGATCGACAACGGTTCCGACGGCGAGCCCGCGTCGCTGACGCTCCACGGCACGGTCGACGTCGCGGCGGCGGGCCTCGCGATGGACCTCAGCGCAGTCGTCCGCGGGCTCGAGCTCACGCCAAGGCTCGGAAAGGCTGTCGAAGCGTTCGGCGCGTTCGACTTCGAGACCTGGGACCTGCTCGACCCGTCGGGCCAGGTCGACCTGGTCTGGCGCCGCGTCCAGGAACCCACCGAAACGACCCCGCACCAGACGCTTCGCATCCAGCTGCTGGACGTCCGGTCAGCCGCAGACTTCCTCCCTGCCCCGGCCGAGCACGTCTACGGCGACCTGCTCGTCGTGGATGGATCGACCACGTTCACCGACGTGCGCGCACAGATGGCCGGCGCCACCGTGCACTGCGTCGAGGGTTCGGTCACGCAGGTCGAGGGTGCGCTCGCGTTCGCAGCGCTCGTCTCCAGCCCGGACTTCCCGGTCGACGACCGGCTCGCCCGCCTGCTCGACGGCCCGATCGCCGAGACGTGGCGCGCCCGCCAGATCGAGGGCCGCGTCGCGGTCCACGAGCTGCAGATGCGCCTCTCGTTCCCCGACGACGGCGCGCCGATGCGGACCGAGCTCCGTGGCAGCCTGTCCGCACGCGGACTCTCGCTGCTGCTCGGCACCGAAGTGGAGGACATCACCGGGCTCTGGTCGATCGACGCCGCCGAGTTCGGACCCGACGGAGGCTTCGCGCGCGGCCGGGTCGAGGGTGGCTCGGCGACCGTGTTCGGGCATGCGGTGAGCGACGTGCAGGGCACCTTCCTCGCGACGCCCGACCACGTCGAGTTCGGCGCGCTGCGCGCGCGCCTCCACGGCGGCACGGTCACCGGCATGCGAGAGGACGCGACCCTCGTGCACCGTTTCGCCGGACCCGGCACGCTGTCCTTCGACCTCGGCTGGGACGGACTGAGCCTCGACCAGGTCACGCGAACGGCGAACGGACGCAGCGACGGAATGCGCGGCCGACTCGCCGGCCGATTCCGACTCGACAGCCTGGTCGGCGGCGACATCGTCGACATGAAGGGCAGCGGCGAAGTGCGGATCACCGAGGGTGACCTCGGCCGCGTGCCGGTGTTCACGTCGATCTACAGCTATCTCGCCGAACCCAGGCGCCCGCGCTTCGAGGGTCTCGCCGCGCGCTTCGAGGTCGGAGACCGGCAGGTCCGAATTCCGTCGTTCGAGGTCACGTCGCCGCTGCTGTCGGCCGGCGGCAAGGGCTCCTTCGACATGGACGGCTACCTCGACCTGCGCATCGACTTCCCGGACTTCTTCGGCCGTTCGGCCGATTGGCTGCTGCTGCCGCAGGCGATGCGAGCTCTGACCAGCGAGCTGGCGCGGTTCCAGGTCCACGGCCACCTCCGGGATCCGCAGACCCGACCGCTGTGGCTCGGGAGGGACCCCGCCAAGAGAGCCGCGCTGGGGCCGATCCCGGCCAGCTCGGCGCGCCGCTGACGACGATCCTGACCCCAGACATGCCCGCCCTCCACGCTGTGATCCTCGCCGGTGGTTCCGGCACCCGCTTCTGGCCCGCCAGCCGGACGCGCCGCCCGAAGCAGCTGCTGCCACTCGCGCGGGGCAGGAGCCTGATCGGCGCAACGTTCGACCGGCTGCTGGGCCTCGTCGAGCCGTCGCGCATCTGGGTCATCACCAACCCGACGCAGGCGGACGGCATCCGCGAAGCGCTGCCGGAGCTCCTCGAGGACCGACTCCTCGTTGAACCAGAAGCCCGCGACACCGCCCCCTGCGTCGCGTTCGCGACCGCTCGCGTCGAAGCCGAGGACCCGGGCGCCACGGTCGTCTTCCTTCCGGCCGACCACCTGATCGAACCGGTCGAGCGCTTCCAAGCGCTGCTCGCGCGCGGTGCAGGCATCGCGGCCGAACACGGCGCGCTCGTCACGTTCGGGATCAGGCCGCGGCACCCGGCGACCGGCTACGGCTACGTGCAGCCCGGCCGCCCGGTCGACGACGCGGAGCCCCGCGCGTGCTTCGTCGACCGTTTCCGCGAGAAGCCCGACCTCGACACCGCGCGCGCCTACGTCGCGACCGGCCGGATGCTCTGGAACAGCGGCATCTTCGTGTGGACCCACGACGGGCTCGCGACCGCGATGGAAGCCGGCGCGCCGGCGCTCGCCGAGCGCGCGGCGACGATGCTGGACGCGTTCCGCGCGGGGGACGTCGCGGCGGCCGAGGACGCATTCCGCGCGTGCCCGCGCATCAGCGTCGACTACGCGGTCCTCGAGCAGGCTCCGCGGGTCGCCGTGGTCGAAGCGGACCTCGACTGGAACGACGTCGGCTCGTTCGCCGCGCTGCCGAGCGTCGCCCCCGCCGATCCGGCCGGGAACTCGACCTTCCTCGTCCACGATGCCCGTGCCGTCCTCCTCGATGCGAAGAACTGCGTCGTCTACGGAGACGCGCCTCGGACGGTCGCGCTGTTCGGCGTCGAGGACCTCGTGGTCGTGCAGACCGAGGACGCGATCCTCGTCTGCCCGCGCGAGCGGGCCGAAGAGCTGAAGGCGCTCCAGGCCGAGCTGCGGAACCGCGGCTGCGAGGACCTGCTTTGAGAGAGGCCGGGGAGCGACCGAAGCGCGTCCTCGCGGTCGACTTCGGGGACACACGGACCGGCCTCGCGGCGACGGACTGGACCGGCACGATCCGCGTGCCCCTGGCGGCGATCGTCGGCCGCGACGACGCCAGGTGCGCGCAGGAGATCGCCGATCTCGCCGCCGAGCGAGAGACCGAGGCGATCGTGGTCGGGCTGCCGCTCGACGGCGAGGGCAAGGTCGGCGCCCGGGCGCAGCGCACGCTGAACTTCGTCGCCACGCTGCGACGGACGACCGCGATCGTCGTCCACACGGTCGACGAGGCCTACTCGACGGATGAGGCCCACTCGCGACTCAAGGACCTCGGAGTGCGCGCCGCGAAGCGGCGACAGGTCGCCGACAGCGTTGCGGCGATGGTCATCCTCGAACGCTTCCTGGCGTTCGGTCCCGATCGGCGCTGATCGGCTGTCCGGATCAGCCTACGGCCTGTGAGCCGTTGACTGGGCAGCCGCTCCGCGGCTGCGGGAGAGCGCGTGACGGGACTTCGTCACACGCTGTCAATCCCGGTCTTCGGGCGCGACCGCCGCGGGCATCTCGTCGTCGAACTCCGCGCGACGACGACGGCGCGAGGACGTCGCAACGCCGACGAGACCGGTGCCCACGAGCAGCAGCGTCGTCGGTTCGGGCACCGGAGCGCCCGCCCCATCCCGCGTCGGGTCCGTTTCGGGCGGACTCGGCATCTCGGACATCGGGACGACAGCGACCGATGGATCCTGGAGCGCCTCGACGCGCGGAGCGAGGAGCGCGTCGGGTTCCTGTTGGGCTGTCAGGGCTGCGGAGCCGCAGAGCAGCGCACCCAGAAGCAGATGGGAAAGCACGTGGAAGACCTGAGGTGAGAAGCCAAGGTGAGGACCCGGACGCTGTCTCGGAGCGGTGCGCGAAGGCTGCGCCGAGACCCGTCACGCGAGAAGGCTGGGACGTGGCGGATCCGGGTGTCGCGAAGCGCCGATTCGGAGGCCGTTGTTTCACCGACCGAAACTGCGCGACGTCCCGACGCTACGCGGGTCCTGCCACCTGACAAGTGGGTGACCCCACGCCCCTTTACCTCCCCCACGACGTCGCTACGCTCCACCGTGTCCGATCCCCGGGCGGCCGCCGGCGGAGTTCACGCTCCGCGGGAGGAAAGTCCGGGCTCCACAGGGCAAGGTGGTGGGTAACGCCCACCGATCCGACGGCTTCGGCCGACAGGACAGGGAAAGTGCCACAGAGACGACACCGCCGGCCTGGGCGTCCTCGGACTCCCGACGGCAAGGGTGAAACGGTGCGGCAAGAGCGACACCGAGGCCTCGGGTGACCGAGGCCGATCGAGGCAAACCCCACCTGGAGGAAGACCGTGGAAGGCTGCGTGGCCCGCGCTCAGCCCTCCGAGAGGTCGTTCGAGGGTGCCTGCGAGGGCACTCCTAGAGAAATGGTCGCCACCGTCCCATGCGGACGGCACCAGAACTCGGCTTACGGGGATCGGACCTTCTTCCCCTCCATGCACCGTCTCAGCGTATGAACAATTCTGGACGGACTTCGCGCGAGACGTCGACTGCGCGAGCTCATGCGCGACGAGCCTTCTGGGTTCGACGACGAACCCGATGCCGTCCGACGCCCCTCGTGATGCCCAGCGGGGCCCGTATGCTCCTCGCCCCCGTTCTGCCGACTGCCCCAACGGTCCGCCCCGGCTCCTGATGCTGACGACTCCGGCCCTCGCCGTCCTCTCCCTCCTACCGCTGGGACTCACCCAGGACCCGGAGGCGAGCGCCCCGACCGTGCAGGCGCTCGTCCGCGAGGCCGAGGGCGAGCTGGCCGCCGGTCGGATCGACTCCGCGCGCCGCGCCGCCGATCGGGCGCTGATGCGAGACGCACGCTCGCTCGAAGTGCTCGGGGTGTCGGCTGCGATCGCGGATGCGGCGGGCGACGCCGACCGCGCGGCCCACGACCGGTTCCTCTGGATCGAACTCCACGACGGTCGCCCGAAGCCGCAGCAGGACCGTACGGCGCGCAAGGCGGTGCTCGAGCAGCTCCTCGCCGTCGATCCCGAGGCCGAGAGCTTCGAGAAGCTGCAGAAGAGCTACGTGAACGGCCTCGTCCGGCTGGCCAAGGACTACCAGAAGCAGAAGGACTGGCTCGGCGCGGTCGACCTCTGGGGGCACGTGCTCGAGGTCGACCCGACGCGCGTCGATGCGCCGAAGGCGATCGCCGAGATCCGCCGCACGGGCGGAGCCGAGGTCGCGATCGAGGACGTGTTCGCCGGCGCCGAGGACCCCACCGGGGGTCTGTCCGAAGCCGAGCTCCGCGACGAGGACGCGCGGCACGCGACCTGGGAGAACGCCTACACGAAGGAGACCGAGAACTACCGATATCGCACCGACGCCGGACGCCTCGTGCTCGAGACGTCGGCGATCGCGATGGAGCAGATGAACCGCTTCTACCGACGGTTCTTCCGCTTCATGGAGGACGGCGGCAAGACGCCGCAGATCGAGATCCGGATCTTCCGCAGCCGCGACGAGTACCTCGAGCTCGGCAGCAACCCGGTCGAGTGGTCCGGCGGCCAGTTCACGGGCAACGCGGTCGAGACCTACGTCGGCGGTGTGACCGGCAAGGAAGGCATCCGGGACATGTACCGGACGCTGTTCCACGAGGCCGGCCACCAGTTCGTGTCGCTGACGGGCGCCTTCGTCCCCGGCTGGCTCAACGAGGCCTACGCTTCGTTCTTCGAGGGCTGCACGATCCTCAGCAACGGGACGGTCCGCTGGAACCAACCGCCGCCCGGCCGCCTGTTCCCGCTCGCGACCCGCCTGGAGGGCGGGTGGATGGAGAGCCCGGGCGAAGCTGCCGCCGACGGCGCGAACACCAAGGTCGACCGCGCGCCCCCGTTCCGGATGGTGGTCGAGGGCGCCTACGCGTGGGGTCCGCCGTGGTATGCGCCCACGTGGGGCGTCGTCTACTTCCTCTACAACTTCCGCGACGCGGAGGGCCGCGCGGTGTACCGCGACGCGCTGCACGCGTACTACACGTCGTTCCGCCGCGGCCGCCCGGTCGACCCCGTCGCCCACTTCGAGGAGACGGTGCTGACCGTACCGCTGTCGCCGGTCACCCGGATCGACGAACTCGACGCGCTGTGGAAGTCGTTCATCCTCGAGCTCCGTGATCGCGAGACCGGCAAGTCGAGCGGATCGGGCCGACTGCTCGCCTGGGCCGACGCGGCGCTCGAGCGCGGCGAGGAAGAGCTGGCACTCGAGTTCCTCCTCGAAGCACGCGACGAACTCGGCTCCGACCCGGACCTCCTGTGGAAGATCGCGGAGCTGCTCGCCGAGCTCGGGCAGAAGCCCCGCGCTGCGGCGACCTACCGCGAGTTCAAGCGAGAGCTGGAGCTGCGCGGGCAGCACGAGGACGAGCGCTACGAGGAGGTCAAGAAGCGCATCCGCCGCATCGATCCGAACGTCGTCCGCTACGAGGCGCTGAAGCTGAAGGTCGGCGAGGACGGCCTCGCGCTGGCGCGCGGCTACGAGGGGCGCGCGCTGCCCACGATGGCGCTCGAGATCGCGCGCCGGATGAGCGCCCGCTACTCGCTGCCTGCCGCCCTCGATTACTACGTCTCGCTCGCCGAGCGGACCGGTCGCTCCCTCGCGCGCTGGCGCCTCGCCTACGACGAGCGGACGCTCAACGGCTGGTCCGGGGACGACGACGCGTACCAGGCGTACGGCGCGCGCATCCGGGCCGACGTGCCGCCGTCCGCCGCGACGATGGTCACCAAGGTGCTGACCTGCGACGTGGCGTTCGACGGCGACTTCTCCCTCGAAGCCGAGGTCCGCATCCCGTTCGTCGAGGGCGAGCCGGCGGGACGCCTCGCCGGACTCTGCTTCGGCCGCAAGGGCGACCAGGATTTCCACGCGGTGATGCTGCACCCGAACGGGTTCCTCGACATCTCGTCGAACCGCGGCGGCGTCTGGGAGATCCGCGACCACCGCCAGGTGCCGGCCGGCGCCGGGGAGTGGCACAGGCTGCGGATCGACGTCTCGGGCAGGAGTCTCGACGTCTACCTCGACGGCCTCTACGTCCGCTCGCTCGACTACGCGAACGAGCGCGTGGTGCGCGGCGGATTCGGCATCGTGACCGGCCCCGGACAGGCCGAGTACCGCGAACTCCGCATCCTGGCCCGCGACCCCCACGATCCGGCCGCGCGCATCGAGCGGCGCCTCGCGATGCAGCGCGTCCTCGCCGATGCCGGGCTGCGCCAGGAAGGCAGCTTCTCGGGCATCGAGCCGCCCGAGCTCGACGTGCGCTGGCACCGAGGGGTACCGACGACCCTCGCCGAGCTCCGCGGCTCGCCGGTGATGCTCGTCTTCTGGTCCCCCGCGGCCGAGCGCGTGATCCCGACCGCCGCCTACGTGTCCCACCTCACGCAGCGAGGGCGCGACGCCGGCCTCCGGACGATCGTCCTCTGCGACGGCGGCACCACGCCGAGCGACCTCGACGCCGCGCTCGCGGCCGAGCCGATGGACGGAGCCCGCATCGCGATCGACGGCGGCTCGACCTTCGATCGCTACTTCGTCAAGGCGGGGCACTTCGGCATGCCGCGCTTCGTGCTGATCCGCCCGTCGGGCCGGGTCACGTTCGAGGGCGACCCGGGCTTCAAGAGCGGGACCGGCTGGCGCGCCGAGGACGGAGCGACCTACGTCGACCAGGCCTTCGTCGAGCTGCTCGAAGGGCAGAAGCCATGAGCAAGGCACTCACGGCCACCGCGCTGGCCCTCTTCGCCGCCTCCCTCACCGGACAGACGGTCCAAGCCCCCCCCGAACCGCCGCCGGGCTTCCGCCGGTTCGACGGACTGGGCGTCGTCCACATGGACCTGCCCGAATCGTGGCGTGAACTCGGTCCGGCCGAGGCGCAGCGACTCGGCGCGAAGCTGCCGCCGGGACTCCGGATCACGACTCCGGGCGAGGCACAGGTGTTCGGCGACGTCGACCGGTGGCTCGCCGAGGGCTTCGACGGCCGCGCGATGCTGTTCTTCGTCGACTCGTTCGAGCTGGGCGCGACCCAGGAGAACCTCGATGCGATCGTCGCGTTCCACGAGGGCTGGAGCGGCGGTGATGGTGCACGTCGGACCGTGATCTCGACCGCCATCGGCACGATCGGCCGGTCCGCGCACCCGGTGATGGAGATCGCGATGCGGTACGAGTCAGGGGAGCCGGCTCACCCGCCTATGCGGTCGCGAGACCTCTACGCGTCGACGATGGGCCGGAGGTTGATCCTCAGCCTCCGGGCATGGGAGACTGATTGGGTGGAATCAGAGCCGGTGTTCCGCCAAGTGGCTGACTCACTGGTCTTTGCGCGACCTCCCCAGGTGGAGGACGACGAGGACCTGAGCGACAGGCTGCTCTCCGCCGTCCTCTGGGGCAGCGTCACCGGTGTTGGCCTCCTCGTGGCGCGCATGTTCCTGCGCGGACGCCCCCCCGCCTGAGCGGCCCTTCCGAACGAAGCCCGTCATCGCACAGCTCTCCGCCCACGTCGCCGGAGCCGCCCAGGCTGCCAGCCACTGATCGGATCGCGCCCCGCACACCGACTCCGAGGACCCCGCCGGTCCGCCGACCCCGAGGAACTCCGCGTTGAAACGCTCCCGAGCCACGACCGCCCCGCTGATCACCAAGCCGCTGTTCGAAGCGGGCGTCCAGTGCAGCAAGCGACTGCACCTCGACTATCACGCAAAGCGCACGCCTGCCCGGAGCCCTCGGCAGGAGGAGCTCGTCGCACTCGGCGAACGCCTCGTCGATCTGGCGAGCCAGGCGTTCCCACGCGGCACCGACCTGAAGGGGGTCGCCAAGGAGGATGCCATCTCCAGGACGCGGGACGAGATCGCGTCGGGCCGACCTGGCGCTCTGTTCCACGCGGTGTTCCAGGGCGGTGGCGTCGAAGTGGTTTGCGACATCGCGCTCGTGGTCGGCCCGAACGAGGTCGACCTGTTCGAGGTCAAAGCCGGGACGTTCCTGAAGCCGCGCCACCTGACGGACGTCGCGCTGCAGGTCCACGCAGTCGAGGCCTGCGGCGTGCAGGTGAAGAGCGCGTCGATCCTCCACCTGGAGGAGCGCTACGTGCACGACGGCAGCCGGGACTACCCGGTCCACAAGCTGTTCCGCAGCGAGGACGTGACCTCGCGCGCGCGCAACCAGCTGGCGCGCGTGGCCGAGCAGGTCGGGTCGTTCCAGTCGGTCGTCGACGACGAGGGCATGCTGGAGCTGCCTACAGGGACCTGGTGCCGGAATCCTCTGCCCTGCCCCCACCTCGAGCGATGCCGGGCCGAGGGGCCGGAGCACCCGCTGTTCGAGCTTCCTCACCTCGCCGCCGTCGTCGAGTCGAAGCTGCACGAGGAGGCGATCGAGAGCATCGATCAGCTCAAGATCTCGCAGAACGGGCTCAGCTCCGGGCAGCGCCGCGCGGTCCGCGCGATCCAGGAGGACAAGCTGATCGTCGAACCGTTCGTCCGGGACGAGCTCGGCGACGTCGACTACCCGCTCTGCTTCGTCCACGTGCTGTGGCACCTGGACCCGCTGCCGCGCTTCGCGCAGTCACGCCCGTGGCAGAAGCTTCCCTACGCGTGGTCCGCGCACCGCTTCGAGCAGAGCGGGCGCTCGTACCACCGGTCGTTCGTGTCGGCGACCCAGGACGATCCGAGGGACGCGACGATCAAGAGCCTCGCCGAGGAGATTCGCGACGCCGGCACCGTCGTCGTCTACGACCGCGGCTGGGACGAGCGGTTCCGCGCCCTCCTCGAGGACATGCCCGAGCGGAAGACGGACCTGCGCGCGCTGCTCGGCGCCCCGCTGCTCGAGCTCGGCCACCTGATCTACCACGGCGTCTACCACCCCGACTTCCACGGGATGTTCGACCTCGAGCGCGTGCGCGGAATCCTCGGTGCCCAGCTCCCGGCTCCGTCGGGCGAACCGATCGAAGGCCTCGACGCGCTCGACGACGACCTCACGGACGAGGACGCGGCTGCGGACGCCTACCAGAAGATCCTCGCCAAGCGCACGCGGAGCACGACCCGCGACAAGCTGAGCGAACAGCTGACGGCCTACGTCCGGCACCGGAGCGCCGCGCTCGTCGCCGTTCGGCGCCTGCTCCTCGGCTGAGCCCGGCCCGTGGGGCTCACCGGGTCTCGCCGGCCGCCGTCGTGAACCAGCGCGGCGGCTCCCCGTGGACCGGCATGTGCGCACGGATCCGCCGCGACTTCCGCAGCACCGCGCGGGCGAGCCGCTTCCAGCCGGGGGGCAGGCCCCCGCCGAGGTAGACCCGCAGGAAACGCAGCCCGACCACGCGGACGCGGACGGAGTCGGGCCACGAAGCGACGAGCCCGGCGAGGTCCTTCACCTGGTAGCGGCGACGCAGCCATGCGTGCGGCCGGAACACGCGCTCCACGTCGATCAGGAATGCATCACCGTCCGGATCGCACGGCCCGACCGCGAACCAGTGGTCCCAGTACAGGTCGCGGTGGACCAACCCCGCCGCATGGAGCACGCGGACCGCGGGCGCGACCCTCGACACGACGAACCGACTCCCCCACGCGGGCTCCCGCGGGAGCAGGTCGAGGAGGGAGCACCCCGGTACCTCTCTCATCCCGAGCGCGGTGCGTGCGCCGGCCTGCGCGAGGAACAGCGGCTCCGGGACGTTGAGCCCGAGCGCCGCGAGACTTCCCAGCGCCTCCCACTCACGCTGGGCGTCCTCGGGCTGCCGGTCGCGAACCTTCCGGAACACACGGCACGCCCCGAGATCGTGTTCGGTGGTCCGGCGGTGGGGCAGATCGCGCACCGGCCGACCGGAGCGGTCCGCGACCGCATCGGCGGCAGACCGGTAGCCGAGGTCCGCGAACGCCTGCTCTCCCCCATCGGCACCGAATCCCAGCCCGTCCCGGACCGGCTGATTCCCGCGCGGAGTCTTGGCTGGCCTCATGTTGCCGCCGTCATCTTGCCCCGCTAGTGTCACGCGTCCGTCGCCTTCATCGCCACGGAGCTGCGGGCATCGACCCGCGCAGCAATGAATCCGAACCAGGTCATCGGTGAAGAGAATCCTTTCGAGGCCATGCACGCCCGGTTCGACCTGGCGGCGAACAAGCTCGGCCTCGACCAGGGACTCTACCGGATCCTCCGCACGCCGGACCGCGAGCTCACGGTCGCCATCCCGGTCTACATGGATGACGGGTCGCTCCAGGTCTTCACGGGCTACCGCGTCCAGCACTCGCTCGCGCGCGGCCCGGCGAAGGGCGGCATCCGCTACGACCCCAACGTGACGATCGACGAGGTCCGCGCGCTGGCAGCGTGGATGACGTGGAAGTGCGCGGTCGTCAACGTGCCGTTCGGCGGCGGCAAGGGCGGCGTCGTCTGCTCGCCCAGCAAGCTGTCGATGGGCGAGATGGAGCGGATCACCCGCCGCTACGTCGCGAACATCCTCGACATCATCGGCCCGGACCGCGACGTCCCCGCCCCCGACATGGGGACGAACGGCCAGGTGATGGCGTGGATCATGGACACCTACTCGATGCACGTCCGCAAGGCGAGCACCGCGGTCGTCACCGGCAAGCCGGTCGGACTCGGTGGGTCGCTCGGGCGCATCGAGGCGACGGGACGCGGCCTGCAGATCTGCGCGCGCGAGGCCCTGAAGATGATGGGCCGTGATCCGAAGACCTGCACGGCCGCCGTCCAGGGCGCGGGCAACGTCGGTCAGGTGACCGCGATGTACCTCGACCAGATGGGCGTGAAGGTCTGCGCGATCTCGGACATCACCGGCGCGATCGTCGATGAGAAGGGCCTCGACGTGACCGCGGTGCGCACGCACCTCGCCAAGTTCCGGACGCTCGAGGGCTACGGCGAGGGCGACCGGATCACGAACGCCCAGCTGCTCGAGCTCCCGGTCGACATCCTGGTCCCGGCTGCCACCGAGAACGTGATCAACAGCCGCAACGCGGCCAACATCAAGGCCAAGCTCCTCGTCGAGGGAGCGAACGGCCCGGTCACCGCCGCGGCGGACAAGCTGCTCGACGAGAAGGGCGTGTTCGTCGTCCCGGACATCCTCGCCAACGCGGGCGGGGTGTCCGTGTCGTACTTCGAGTGGGTCCAGGACCGGATGGGCTACTTCTGGACCGAGAAGGAGGTCGACGATCGCCTCGAGGCGATGATGACCAAGGCCTTCTCCGACGTCGTCGACATGGCGCGTCGCTTCGAGGTCAGCAACCGCATCGCGGCGTACCTGCTCGGCATCGACCGCGTGGCGAAGATCACGCGGATGCGCGGCATCTACGCATGACGCTTGTCCACGGCGTCGGCCGCCCGCACGATCCGGCGATGCGCATCGCCGGCATCGGTCTCTTCCTCACGCTGTCGACGATCCTCGGGGGCTGCGCGGGCAGCCGACAGGCGCGCGACGTGGACCTGGACGGCCTGGGGACCACGCGCACCCTGACCCAGGGCCTCGAGCTCGAGCGCTCGTCAGACTCCGACGCTGCCCTGTTCGTCTACCGCGCGAAGGAAGCGCCGAAGGTCCGCTACACCAAGCTGCTGCTGGAGCGCGTCCACATCGCCAAGGAAGGCGAGCTCGACCAGAAGGAACTCGCCAACTACCAGGCGCTCGCCGACAACGCCTACGTCCTCGTTCGCGAGGCGCTGGCGCAGGACTTCGAGGTCGTCGACGAACCCGCCGCCGACGCGTTCCGCCTGCAGATCGCGATCCTCGATGCTTCGCCCGCTTCGAGCGTCCGTCGTCTCCTCGCATCCGCGAGCCCGGTCGGTCGCGGCCTCTCTCTCGCGAACTACGTGGTCACCGGCAAGCCGACGGCGGTCGGCGAGATCACCATCGAAGTCCTGTTGACCGACTCCACCACCGGCACGGTGCTCGGCGCGGGCGTCGACCGCCGTGTCGGCACGAACAACCTGCGCGAGGCGATCGACGTCTGGCAGACCGCGAACGATGCGCTGGCGAGGTGGGCCGAGAAGCTGCGCGACCAGCTGCGGCTCGTGCGGCAGGCGCGCGGTGCAGCGAGCGCCCGATGACGACGCGGCCGGGGCCCGGGGCCCCTCGCGTCAGCTGAGCTTGCGACGCCGAATGCTCTGGATGAGCTTCGCCGTCGAGTGGTCCTTCTTGTCGCCGACGAACACCGCCTTGGCGCCGATCGCCTTGACCGTGTCCTTCTCCGGCAGGGTCTTCAGCGTGTAGTCGGTGCCCTTCGCGTAGAGGTCGGGGCGCAGCAGCTCGAGAATTCCGTCGGCGGTCTCGTCCTCGAACGACGTCACGTAGTTGACGAACCAGAAACCGGCCATCAGCTCCATCCGCTCTTCGAGCGGGACGAGCGGGCGGCCGCGCCCCTTGTTCTTCTCGACCGACTTGTCGGAGTTGAGCGCGACGACCAGGAAGTCCGCGCGGGAGCGCGCGTCTTCGAGCGCGCGCAGGTGCCCGACGTGGAGGATGTCGAAGACACCGTTGCTGAGGACGACCGTCTTCCCCTGGGCCTGGAGGCCCTGGAGGATGGGACGTAGATCGGCGGGGTCCTGGACCAGCTTGTCCTTCGACCGGAACTTGGTGGGAACGACGACCAACGGTGACTCCTCGGTTGGAACCCGCCAGACGCCGGCGGCCGCGGGAGGATAACGGCTCGGCGCAAGCGCGCCAACCATTGCGGTGCGCAGCAATTGATACGCTCGCGCGCATCAAGACGTGTCGCCACCCGGGTCGCGCGCAGCCGCTCAGCTGCCGTCCGGAGCGCTGCTCCGGATGCGTTCGACGATCGACGTGGTCGAGCAGCCGCTGCGCAGCGGAACCAACACCACCTGCCCGCCGTGGTCCTCGACCCAGTCCGCCCCGACGACTCCCTTGTCCCGCCAGTCCTCTCCCTTGACGAGCACGTGCGGAGTGACGGCTCGGATCAGGTCGCGCGGCGTGTCGCTGTCGAAGGGCACCACGTAGTCGACCGCCGAGAGCGCAGCGAGCACGTCCATCCGGTCGGCGAGCGCGTTGATCGGTCGCCCCTCGCCCTTCTGCTGGCGGCGCACGCTCTCGTCGGTGTTGACCGCGACCATCAGCGCGTCGGCGTAGCTGCGCGCGCGCGTCAGATAATCGGTGTGCCCCGGGTGCAGGATGTCGAAGCAGCCGTTCGTGAACGCGAGGCGATGCCCGTCGGTCCGCATGCGCGCGGCCACCGAGATCGCTTCGTCGATGTCGAGGATCTTGCCCTTCGACTGCTCGCCGAGCAGCGACAGGATCTCGCGGCGTGACACCGCCCAGGTTCCGAAGCGGCCGACCACGATCCCAGCCGCGAGATTCGCGAGCCTCAGACTGTCCTCGATGCCGAGACCGCAGGCGCGCGCCAGGGTCAGCATCGCGACGACCGTGTCACCGGCACCCGTCACGTCGAAGACCGCGCGCGCCTGGGTCGGGATCGTCCGCGCGTCGCCATCCTCGGTCTCGAAGAAGATGCCGTCCTTGCCGAGCGTGATGGTCGCGGTCAACACGCCGGTCAGCTCCTTGATGCGGCCCGCGGCCGCGTGGAGATCGGCGTCACTGCGGATCCGGATACCGGTCGCCCCTTCGGCTTCCTCGCGGTTCGGCGTCAGCAGGTCGACGCCGTGGTACTTCGCGTAATCGGTGCCCTTCGGGTCGACGACGACCACACCGCCCACCGAGTGCGCGGCCGCGACCGCCGCCTCCACCACGCCACGGTCGAGGACTCCCTTGCCGTAGTCGCTGAGCAGGACCGCCTGGTACGGGAACGGCCGCTCGGCCAGAACCGCGAGCAGGGCATCGCGGGCATCCCCCGACAGCGGATGCCGGCGCTCTTCGTCGACGCGCAGCACCTGCTGGGTCCGGCTCACGTATCGCGTCTTCAGCGTCGTCGGACGGGTCGTGTCCTCGACGCAGCGCCGGTCGTCGATCGACAGCTCGCGCAGCAGGCTGCGCAGGTGGACCGCGGTCTCGTCCCGGCCCACTACGCCGAGCACCGAGGCTTCGGCGCCGAGACTGACGAGGTTCGCCGCCACGTTGCACGCCCCGCCCATCAGGTGGCGTTCCGAGCGCTTCTCGAACACCAGGACCGGGGCTTCGGGCGACACCCGCCGGGCGTCACCATCGATGTAGCGGTCGAGGATCAGGTCACCGACGACGAGGACCTTCGGGGACCCCAGGTCACGCAGGATGCGGGCGAGTCGTTGCATCGGAAGGACGGCGGACTCTAGCGGAAGGGCTCCGCGCGAACGAGGCCGGCGCGGCGCGGCGCCCGCTACTCGACGGAGTC
Source organism: Planctomycetota bacterium (assembly GCA_027621295.1). GTDB lineage: Bacteria > Planctomycetota > UBA1135 > UBA1135 > UBA2386 > JAQCBR01. The sequence continues at coordinate 8,355 of JAQCBR010000036.1, read as the reverse complement.
CTCGGCCGGCGGACGGGTCCGGTAGCGGTCGTGGATCCACAGATACTGCTCCGGAGCCATTCCGATCAGCTGCTCGGCGCGCTCGTTGATCTGCAGCACCGCCTCGTAGACGTCCTGCTCGGGGTCCTGGCCGCGCCCGGGCACGAAGGACTCCAGCAGGATCATCCGGAAGCGGAAGCCCGACCCGACGCGGAACGCGACCGCCGGCACGATCGGATACCCACGCCGCACCGCCAGCGTCGCCGCCGCGCGCTCGCAGCTGGCGATCCGACCGAACATCGGCGCGAACACACCGCGCTTGCGCTGGTTCTGGTCGATGACCTGGAGCCCCACCTTGCCGTCGGCGAGCGCGCGCGCCGTCGGTCGGATCCCGCCTCTCCGATCGTGGAGGACGAGCCCGATCCGCTCCCGGCACCGGCGCAGGTAGCGCGCGATCAGGGGGTTCTTGGGGACCCGGCCGATCGCGTGCGCCTCCCCGCTCAGCATCGCCATCGCGAGCCCGCCCACTTCCCAGGAACCCAGGTGGGGCGAGATCCCCAAGTACGGGGGCTCGATCAGGTTCTTCGTCGCTTCGCTCAGGTCGATCCGCTCGCGGATCGTGCCGCGCTCGAGGTGGCGCGCGGCGTGCAGCATGTCGAGCACGTTCTGGAACGCGTTGGCGGTGCTCCTCGCGAGCACCCGACCCGCCTGCCGCCGCGTGAACCGCCCCGGGAACGCGAGCTCGAGATGCTGGCGCCCGAGGCGACGGCGCGCCGGCACGCAGAGGAGCCAGAGCCACGCGATCGCGGACATCGCCGCGTAGCCGAGCCGCTCGGGCAGCCAACCGAGCACGCGGATCCCGGTGATCGTCAACGCGAACTCGATCCGGTGCGCGACCGTGATATGCCGAGTGCTCACAGCCCCACCTCGGCTGGCTGCGGCTCCGGGCCCAGGAACGCCAGTCCGATGCGCAGCACGAGTGCGCCTTCGGCCTCGCTCCCGAGCTTGACCGCGTCCTTCTCGGTGACGACGAGCAGGGCCCGATCCGCGTCCGCCCGAGCCCGCACGCGCGCGACCTCGGCGGGAGCGTGCACGTGGTGATCGCGGCGCACATGGTGCGCGACGATCTCCGCGCCGAGAACTCGCGCCATCGACTCGAACGCAGCCGGCTTCGCGATCGCCGACAGCAGGTGGACGCGCTGACCCGAGAGTTCCGAGAGCGGTCGGATCTCCGGCGAGCCGATCACCCCGAGGTCGAACGGACGGTGATCGGTGACGAAGACCGGCAGGTCGCGACCCGCAGCCGCACGCACACGTGCGATCGACGAGCGTCGCTCCGCGTCCCCCACCGCTCCGGCTCGCGTCAGCACGACGGCCGACGCCCGGGCGAGGCCGCGCGTGCGCTCGCGCATGTCTCCGGCCGGGAGCAGGAGCCCGTTGGCGAACGGCGCCCCGGCATCGACGCAGACCAGGTCGGTGTCCCGCGCGAGGCGCCGATGCTGGAAGCCGTCGTCGAGGATCACGACATCCACATCTCCGCGGTCGATTAGACGGCGACCCCCGGCAACCCGATCCGGGTCCTGGACCTGGGGCAGCCCGGGGAAGCGCCCCGCGAGCAGCATGCCCTCGTCGTTGAGCGCGGCGCCCTTCGCGCGCCCGTAGCCGCGGGCGAGGACGCCGGGTCTGCGGCCTGCGGCCAGCGCACGCTCGACGAGCCAGACGACCAGCGGGGTCTTGCCGGTCCCGCCGACCGTCAGGTTGCCGACCGAGACCACCGGCACGTCGAGACGATGCGTGGCGGCGGCCCCACGGTCGTAGGCCGCGTTGCGGCGCTCGGTGACCAGGCCGTAGAGCAGGGACAGCGGCCACAGTCCGGCGCGGAGGACGCCGGTGCCGACGCTCATGACGCGGCGAGGCGCGTGACGTCGTCCGGAGTGCAGACCGCCTCGGCGACGACGTCCTCGACGCCCACGTGCCCGGCGATCTGGGTGACCATCCGCGCGAGGGTCGGCTTGGGGCCGAACTCGACGAAGCGTCGCACGCTCGCGTCCTGCAGCATGCGCTCGACGCTGTCCTGCCAGAGGACCGAGCCCGCGAACTGACGCTCGAGCGCGTCGCGGATCGCATCGGCGGTGGTCACCGGTGCGGCGTCGACGTTGCAGTAGATCGGGAACGCCGGGTCCCGGACCTCGACGCTGCGCAGCACCTCGCCGAACGCCTTGGCCGCATCGCGGAGCAGCGAGCTGTGGAACGGCACCGACACGTTGAGCCGGAGGCCGCCGCGGGGCCCGACGATCTCCATCACCTCGTCCATCGCCTCGGACGCACCCGACAGCACGACCTGGCCGGGCGCGTTGTAGTTCGCGACGTCGCAGACCCCTCGCGTGACCTTCGCCGCAACACCGCGCGCTTCGTCCGCGTTCATCCGGCGGAGCACGACCATTCCGCCGGTGCCGGCCGGCACCGCTTCCTGCATCAGCCGCGCGCGCTCGCGCACGAGGCAGAGCGCGTCCCCGAACGCGAACGAGCCGGCCGCGGTCAGCGCCGAGTATTCTCCCAGCGAGTGGCCAGCAGCGAGGTCCGGGGTCTGGCCGTAGGCGCGGAACGCGGCGATCGACACGGCCAGGGTCGCAGGCTGCGTGTTGACCGTCAGCGCGAGCTGGTCCTCGGGCCCCTCGAAGCAGAGCCCCGAGATCGACTCCCCGAGGGCCGAGTCGGCCTCGTCGAACGTCTCGCGGGCGATCGGGAAGGCCTCGGCGAGATCCTTGCCCATTCCCGGGAACTGGGAGCCTTGGCCCGTGAACACGAACGCGGTCTTCATGCCGCGAAGGATCCGCTGCCCGCCCCGCGGATCAAGACCAAAGACTGGCGCGGCGGCGGGCTCGCGGTCTCCTGGACCGGTCAGCGACGCCGTTCGCGGCGCGTCGACCGCTCGGTGCTGGGATCGGCAGGGCCACTCTTCGGGGGCGTGACCACGACAGGCGCGGGGATCGGCTCGCCGTTGGCCTCGGCCTCTTCCTGCTGGATGCGGGACGCCTCGTTCCACTCGCCGAACGAGTCGATGAAGCGCTTCTCCTTCTCGTTCGGCCAGACGTTCACCTGGATCTTCCGGAGCTCGAGCGCCTTCAGCTTCTCGAGGCTCCAACCCGCGCTCGGCGGGAACTCGGCGAGCAGCGCCTTCTGCTCGGCGGTCAGCTGCGAGGCCGGCTTCGCCGGCGCCTTGGTCACGACTCCACCGGGCGGCGTCGGCGGCGCGTCGACGTCCTTGGGCCGGCCGTCACCCTCTGCGGTCTTGTCCGCACCCGGCTTCACGACCCGGGCACGCGCCGCGCGGGCCTGGCGATCCATCTCGAGGCCCATCTTGGTGACGTCGTCGTCGCTCAGGACCTCGCCGATCGTGTGCTCGGCGATCGTCCCCCACGGCAGGAAGATGTAGCTGTTGGTCTGGTCGTAGTACCAGAGGCGCAGACCGGCCCCTTCGCTGACGCGCTCGCTCGGCACGAAGATCAGACCGTCGTGCTTCTCGATGAAGCGGCCGTTCTTGACGACGCCGCGGAGGCGGCTGCCGTTCTGGAGCCGGACGGCGATTCGCACGTTGCTGCGGACCACCTTGCCCTCGCGCATCGCCTTCTCCTTGGCCTCGATCTCCTTCCGTATCCACTCGCGAGTGGAGCCGGTGGAGCTCCCGGACTGCTCGGTGCCTTCCTGTGAGACGACGGTCCCGGCGAGGAAGAGAACGGTGACGACGGCGAGGCTTGGTCTCATGGCGCGGCTCCGGAACGAAACGGTTCCACGCCTTCTCATCGGCCGGATGTGACCTTGGCCTCCAGCCGGTCAGGGGCGCGTCCCGAGCCGGGATCGGCGCCTCCGGGGGGTTCCCTCCTCGGGGCTCCGGATCAGATCTCGAAGCCGCGCGGCTCGTCTTCGGGGACGAGCTCGATCAGACCGCGGGCGAGCTCTTCCGAGGCGATCTTGATGTAGTTGCGCTCGCGGGTCTCGAACAGCGGCTTCTGGCCGCGCACGAGCTCACGGACGCGGCGCTGGAGGAGGGCGGTCAGCTGGAACGAGCCGCCGACCTGGCGCACGAGCTTCTGCGGGAGGGTGTCTTCCATGGCTCAAACCCCGGATTCGAGGGGCGGGGAGTCTACCCGCGCGTCCCGAGGCGGCGCAAGGCTGCGCCCACCCTCACAGATCCCGAACGTCGACCACGACCTGCATGTCGTAGAACCCGCGGCGGCCGTTGTTGTTCGAGCTGACCAGGGACAGGTGCAGCAGGATCTGGCGCGCCGCGGACGGGCCGATGACCTGGACCTCGAATCCGTGCGGGAAGCCGTCGCCGTCCGAGCTGACCAGCCCGAATCGCCCGACCCCCATGACCGAACGGGCGAAGTTCGTCGCGACCGAGTGGTGCCGGTAGACCAGGATGTCCGGGTCGCTGAGGCGTGTGTCGCCTTCGATCTCCCAGGTCGCGGGACGTCCGGCGGGCGGCGAGGTCTCGAGCGTCCCGTCCTCACGGATCGACTGGAACGTCCCCACGGTGCTCGGGTCCTCGCCGACGTGCCAGACCACCGACACCGCGTCGCGGATGCGGCCGTCAGTGCCGGGTGAAGCCTCGCGCAGGTGGCGCAGGACCGCCTCCTTCTCGGCCGGGTCCGTGATCCGATCGATCTGCACGCTGTCCGCGAGGGGCTCGCTGACCCAGCGGGCCAGGTTGAGTCCGTCGGGCGCACCCTCGCGGGGGCCGAGACCGTCGACCGCCAGGTACCAGAACTCGAGGCGGTAGACGTCGACGCGGAACACCGCGTCGGTCTCGGTGCGGAACTCGTCGGTCCACGCGAAGCGGGCCATCAGCAGCTCGTTGCCGGTCCGCAGCTCCGCGGGGAGCTCGAGATCGAACGAGCCGGCAGCCACGATCCCAGGCAGCCGGCCGCCGACCAGCGGCGGGCGCATTCCCTGCTGGAGCACGAGCCGGTTCCGGTAGTCCTCGCCGACCGGGTCGGCGCCGAAGATCCGGATCGACGCGCCGAGCGAGCTCCGCATTTCGTCGACGATGTCCTGCGTGATCTCGGTCACGCGGGACTGACGCTCGGCGAACTTCTGCGCGCGCGTGCCGTCGATGATCAGCGACGCGACCAGCCACGCGAGGATCAGGATCAGAGCCGCCGCGATCGTGACCTCGACGAACGTGAAGCCTCCGTCGCCGCGCTGCGCGGTCGACGAACGGGGGCGGGATCGCTCGGTGCAGGACATGGGAGACCTCATCGCTCGACGTAGAACCGCGTCTGGTGGACCGAGTAGTGCATCGAACGGCCGCGGCGGTAGGCCTCGACGCGCACCAGGTAGGAGCCCTCGGGGAACTGCCCGGAGGGCGTCGACCACGAGTAGACCTCGGCGCCGGTGCCCTGGTCGGCCACCACGTACTGGGGATCGCTCGGCAGCTGGCCGGTCACCGCCGGCGACTCATCCTGCACGTAGCGCCAGGTGATGCCGTTGTCCGGCGAGTAGTAGATCGCGTACTCGAGCTGCGACTCGTCCTCGGCGAAGCCGGCCGGGGTGCTCTCGGTGTAGGAGAGCCGGTCCCAGCGCAGCCACTCCGTCTCGAACTGCACCTCGATCTGCGCCGGGTCGATGATCTCGGAGATCTCGGTGGGCGCCATGATCTCGACGCGCGGCGGCTGTTCGATCCGGAACTGCAGCGCCGGATCGCCGAGCTCGAAGTACGACTGGAACATCGACAGCAGGCAGTACTTCGCGAGGAACGACGAACCGCTCTGCGTGGTCTCCGCGATGCCGTTGATGACCATCCAGGCCGCCTGCGAGCGGTTGGGCGGTTCGAACTGCACGAGACCCGACCCGATGTTGCCGCCCGGGTGGTCGTAGAACTGCCGGGTCAACTCGATGTGGAACCGGTCCGTGCTGTAGGGCACGTAGCCGTACTCGGGCGGCGTGTTGCCGCCCGTCGCAATGCTGAACGGCCGGGTGATCGAGGTCTGCGCCGGGATCGGGAAGCCGTAGTTCTCCGCGATCTCGAGCCCCGGTCCGACCAGGTTGCCGTTGCCACTCTGGAAGTGGTGGTTGAAGTGGGCCGAACTCGAGCCGTTGTTGAAGAAGCTCACGCAGCCGCGAGTGTTGGTCCGGTGATGGCTGTTGTGCATCGCCGTTCCGTAGGCCCGGGAGTGCGAGGCCGTGTAGACCACGGACTCGTCGGCGCGGCGGAAGTGCGGCCATCCTGCCGACAGGTTCCCCTGCACGCGCCCCTGGGCATCGAGCGCCATCCACTGGGTGTCGAACACGTTGTCCGGGTAGAGCTCGCCCAGCCAGGGCATCCCCCACCAGTGCTCGCCATCCGCCTGGTAGTCGCGGACCAGCGCCCTCGAGGACGTGATGTTGTTGATGTAGCTGGTCGAGCCCGGTGAACCACCCCACGGGCGGAGCGACACCGGGATCGAGTTCGGATAGCCGTTCGACGAGTCGTAGCCGATCTCGTTGCCGAGCCCGACGTAGTAGTTCGAGTAGCCGGACAGCGTCGTGTAGATCGCACGGCTACCGACGATCGCCGTCCGGTACAGCTCCATGAACCGCGGCACGTCGAAGCGCGGACCGGTGTTCCAGCGGTTCCATGTCCGGGCGATGCCGGGATGGTCGGACTTCGCGTTCTCGCTGTTGTTGGCCAGCGAGTCGAAGAACCAGTTGTAGCCGTCGCCGAAGTCGGGGTCCCCGCTGAGCAGGTCCTTGTAGGGATTGTGACGCGGGTCACCGAGGAACTGGGATCGCTCGGTGAACGGGACCGCATCGCGGGTCGAGGCCCACCACGTGTAGGTCTCGGACAGGTTCTGCGGCTCGATGACACGGCTGTCGGCGCCGTTCGGCCACGTGCCGTAGTCCCACCAGTTCTGACCGCCGTTCGCGTCGTGGATGCGTGTCCGCACCGTCAGCGTCACGTCCGGATCGGACAGGCTGCGCGGGTCGTAGCTACCGCCCTCGGGCGTCCGGAACCTCGACTCGTCCCAGGTCGCACTCGGGATCTCGATGACCCAGCGCGCCGAGTTCTTCGGGCCGTCCCCGGTCGACGCGAGATCGCGCGAGAAGTCGCGTGCGCCCTCGACCGGACCGGGCACGTAGGCGAGGCCGTAGGGACGGGCCCGCGTGGTCTGGTAGAGCCCGCGCTGGTCCGCGGCCGGTGCGATGACCGGCGTGTTGTAGAGCACGAACAGCGTCGACTTGCGCTGGCCGTTGCCGCGATCGACGTACCAGCACGTGTACGACATCTCCCGGTCCTCGAGAGAGTGCACCATCCGGTTCTTCGCGTTGCGGAAGGGGTAGTAGTTGTTGTCCCCGTCGACGTAGACGCCACCCGGCAGGTTCTTGACCGACACGCCGGGGGCGACGAGACCGGAGTTGCTTCCGTCCGTCAGGTCCATGTCCATCACCTCGACGAGGATCGGGTGATCGTCCGGCATCACGCCGTAGGACGGCTCCCAGTCCTCTTCCGTCATGTAGGCATAGACGCGGAGGCGGACATCGGTGTCGGAACCGCTCGGGGCGGCGACCGGGCTCTGCGTGCGCAGCTCCTCGGGGTGCGTGACCGCACGGACTCCCGGCAGCACTTCGGGCAGCTTGGCCGGATCCGAGTAGTTGCGCAGCGGCGGCACCGGCAGCAGCTCGCCGTGCAGATTGACGAGCAGCGCGTGTCGATAGGCGTCGGGATTCGACGCCATGTCCTCGAGCAGGACCTGGAGCGGCGGCTCGACCGACATGTCGTCGAGCGGTTCCGGCGCCTGGATGCCGAGCAGCGACGCCTGGCGGATCTCTTCGGCGCGCTCGAGCACCGCGTCCCGGCGCTGCTCGTGGAGCTCCTTGGCGCGCGGGTAGCGCATCGCGTGGTTGTACCAGTCGGCGAGTGCGTACGGGTACGGGTTGAGGTCCTCGTCGAAGCCGTTCTGCTCGACCCCGTCGACCGCGATCCGGGCCTTCATCAGATCCGGCACGTAGTAGTAGTTCGACGCGTTCCCGGCCGGCATCGCGCCGGGGTAGAAGTAGATGCTCGGGACGTCCTCGTTGCTGTCGTTCTCGTCGTTGATGAACGGGCGGTACGCGCGATCACGGCCGAAGCTCGACTTGGTGATCCAGTGCGTCCGCACGGCCAGACCAGGGTTGCGGCTCTCGAGGTCGGTGATCGCCGACTCGACGAACGGCACGATCGACTCCATGAACACCCACCAGCCGGGGATGCTCTCGATCGCCAACAGGTAGACGTCGAAGACCTGCGTCGCAGGGAACGCCGAGCCGACCGAGTTCACGACCGAGGACAGGCTCGCGACCTCGTGTTCACGACCGGCGCCGTCCCGCTTGAGGATGCGGACCGTCACATAACGG
>JAQCBR010000185.1 GCA_027621295.1 Planctomycetota bacterium | reverse complement strand
GCGCTCGCGCTCTTCGACGGTGAGCTACGGGGTCGGGACCGGGAGAACGGCGAGAAGATGTTCGCCGCCGGCCGCTGCGTGCTCTGCCACCGCTTCGCGGGGCGCGGCGGGCACAGCGGCCCGGACCTCGGCTCGGTCGGCCAGCGGTTCTCGGTCCGCGACATCCTGACCGCGATCTGCGAGCCCAGCCAGACGATCGCCGAGCAGTTCCAGGCGAGCATCATCACCCGCAAGGACGGCTCCCAGATCGTGGGGCGCATCATCATCGACGACGGAGAGGAGGTCGCCGTCGCGACCAACCCGTTCGACTTCAGCCAGCTGACGCGCATCCCGGCCGCCGACGTCCAGAACGTCGAGCTGTCTCCGGTCTCGCTGATGCCCCCGGCGATGATCGCGGGCATGAACGCAGAAGAGGTCCGCGATCTCGTCGCCTACCTGGTGTCGGGTGGGGACAAGAAGCACCGCGTGTTCGCGCGCGACTGAAGGGCTCAGGCCGCTCGCGGCGCGGCCCCGTTCGTCGGTCAGGCGCGCGTGATCGCGTGCAGATCGGCTCCCGACGGCAGCTGGAAAGGCCGGAGCTCGAACTCCGGCATCACGGCCAGAAGGTGGTCGAAGATGTCGGCCTGGATGCGCTCGTACTCGGCCCATGCCGTCGTTCTGGTGAACAGGTAGAGCTCGATCGGTAGGCCCTTCTCGTCGGCCTGGAGCTGGCGCACGAGGAGCGTCATGCCTGTGTGGATCTCTGGGTGCGCCTTGAGATAGGCGAAGCAGTAGGCGCGGAACGTGCCGACGTTGGTGAGCCGGCGGCGGTCGGTGACCGGCGACTCGGCTGCGAGCTCGGCGTTGGAGGCCGCGACCGCGCTGCGCTTCTCCTCGAGGTAGGAGCGCAGCAGCGTGATCCTGGACAGCCGGTCGACGTCCGCGTCGTCGAGGAAGCGGATCGACTCCAGGTCGATGTGGAGCGAGCGCTTGATGCGGCGCCCCCCGCTCTCCTGCATGCCGCGCCAGTTCTTGAAGCTCTGCGCGTAGAGCTCGAACGTCGGGATCGTCGTGATCGTCTTGTCCCAGTTCTGCACCTTGATCGTGTGCAGAGCGATGTCGATCACGTCGCCGTCCGCACCCTGCTTCGGCATCTCGATCCAGTCGCCGATGCGCACCATGTCGTTCGCGGTGAGCTGGATGGACGCGATCAGCGACAGGATCGTGTCCTTGAACACGAACAGCACGACTGCGGTCGACACGCCGATGCCGGCGACGAGAGAGCTGACGTCGGAGCCGACCAGCGTCGCGATCGCGACTGCGCCACCGGCGAGCGAGGCGAGCAGCTTGACGAGCTGGACGTAGCCCTTGATGGGGCGCTTCGACGTGTCTGGCCGGCGTCGATAGGCGGCGTGGAGGCCGTCCAGCACGGCGTGGAGCGACAGGATGACGACCACGGTGAGCGCCGCGCTGCCGATGCGCTGCATCCAGGTGGTCATCCACGGCTCGAGCCCGGGTAGTCCCTCGGACAGGCTGAGCACGACCAGGATCGGCACCGCGTGGCTGAGGCGGGGCAGGAACCCGGACTCCAGCACGAGGTCGTCCCACTGCGTGGACGTCCGCTGGACGATACGGCGCGCCATCGCCAGCAGGAGGCGGCGCCCGACCAGCAGCGTCAGGAGCCAGAGGGCGGCGAGCAGCAGCGGGGCGAGCACGACCGCTGCGGTCGGGTGCTCGGCGAGGTAGGCCCGCACGTCATCCCACCATGCGGTGACCTCGAACTGGACGGCCAACATGCTGCCCGAGGCTACGGACGACCGGCGGGTGTTCCACCCCGAGGTCGGGGAACGGCCTCTTCAGCCGCTCTGCGTGCCGTAGCCCCAGGTCTGCATGCCGTGCGCGCAGATCTCCTCGATCGTCCGGATCTCGTCCTCCGGCAGCGTCGACTCGAAGGATCCGATCGTCTGGTCGGCGCGCGTGATGGTGGCGTGCCCACTCAGCCGGCCCCGGTCTTGGACCGCCCGGTCGACGGCCGGATCACCGGGTAGCTCCAGATGGCGCAGCACCGCGGCGACGGTGTCCGCCGCGCTGGAGACGAGATCCTCGTAGCGGACGGCAAGTGCGTGCTGCAGGTAGCTCGTCGCTGACGCGTACAGGTTGGCCCAGTTGTGGGCGAAGGACCCGACGTCGATCGCTGCGGCTGCGGGGAAGTCCGCGGCCACGCCGGGTCGATCCCGGTAGCGACGCCAGGAAGCCCACGCGTCGCGCGGGTCGCGGACCAGCACGACGAATCGCGTGTGCGGGAGTGCGGTCTGCACCGCGTGCGCAGCTTCCGGGTCGGGAAGCTTGTCGCCCCAGTGCGTGATCGTCGGGTCGTCGGCGAGCCGTGCGTAGAAGTCCTCGAGCATGCGCGGCGCGTGGCGGCGCAGCAGGTCCGCGAACGAGGCGCTGTGCTCGGCGGGGACGATGCCGCGGAGATCGGTCTCCTCATCGAGGATGCAGCGGAGCCGCTCGCTCTTGGTCGTGCCGGCGTAGCGCGCGAAGAAGTACAGCGCGTCGACGACCCGCGCCTCGTTGGTGATGCAGACGCGCGGATGCGCGTCGAGGATCTGCCACAGCCGCGACGATCCGCAGCGTGCGGTGCCAACGATGAAGAACGGTTGGTGCATCGGATGAAGGCTCTGTGCGGCGTGTCGTTCCGCCCATGACAAGGCGGGCTCAAGGGGACATCAATCGAATCGCGCTGCCTTGTTGATGGACAGGTGCTTCCTAGCTTCCGCGTCGACCGCTCCCGGTGACTGGTCACTGGACGGCTTCACCCGCAGGCAATCGAACATCATGAAGAAGGTAGCACTCACTCTTGCGGTCCTCGCTGCGCTCGGCGCAGACCTGGACGCCCAACGCGGTGGTCGGGGTTCCGACCGCATCCGCGGCTTCCAGCCGCTGTCGACCTTCGGCGTGCCCGACGGCATCGCCGAGATCGTCACGGCGACCGGTGACGGCCGGACGGTCCTCTACTCCAACGCGTCGGGTCAGAAGATCGGCGTGGTCGACATCTCCCGCGCGCGCCGACCGCAGCTCGTGGCGGACATCGCGGTGAACGGCGAGCCGACCTCGGTCTCCGCGTGCGGCAACATCGCCGTGGCCGCGGTGTGGGTCGACCTGCCGTCCGAAGGAGCGCCGCCGCCGGCGTTCGCGCCCGGCGCGCTCGTCGTCATCGACGTCCAGGATCCGCGGAACCCGAACGTGCTCGGCTCGATCGACATCGGCTTCCACCCGGACGGGGTGCAGCTCGTCGAGCGGGGCGGTGAGCTGATCGCGATCGTTGCGATCGAGAACCAGCCGGTCGTCGTCGAGAACGGCGTCGTGACCGACGACGAGGATCCGGGCAACCCGAACGACGTGAGCCCGGCAGGCCTGATCCAGGTCGTCACGCTCGACCTCGCCAACCCGTCGAGCTCGAACGTGGCCGACGTCCTACTGCCGGTCGCCGACATGACGGCCGCCGGCCTCGAGTACCCGGCCGACCCCCAGCCGGAGTTCGTCAGCGTCAACGGGTCGACGGCAGCTGTCTCCCTCCAGGAGAACAACGGCATCGCGATCGTCGAGTTCTGCGACCCGTCGAACCCGACGCTGACCCGAGTGTTCTCCACCGGCGTCGTCGCGAACCGCGCCGCGGACCTCACCGAAGACGATGCCATCGCACTGGTCGAGACCTACCCGGCGGACGTGGACGGCGTGCTGCACGAGATCTCGACAGACGGCGCGGGCAACCTGGTGACGCCCGGGATGCGCTGTGCGGACTCGATCGCGTTCCACCCGGACGGCTCGACCATCTACACGATGGACGAGGGCGAGATGAACTACACCGGCGGCCGCGGCGTCAGCGCGTTCGGCGTCGATGGATCGTTCGTCTGGGACGACGGTGGCCAGCTCGAGCGGATCGCGGTGGCCTTCAGCCACTACCCGGAAGGGCGTTCGGAGAACAAGGGCATCGAGATGGAAGGCGGCACGGTCGCCGCGTTCGGTCGCCAGGTCTTCGGGTTCTTCCTGTGTGAGCGAGGCTCGTTCTGCGCGATCTACGACGTGACGCGCGCCGACCGGCCGCGGTTCGTCCAGATCCTCCCGACGGGCATCAGCCCGGAAGGCGTGGTGGCGATTCCGGAGCGCAACCTCGTGGTCACGGCGGACGAGGAGTCCGGCACTCTGACGATCATCGAGGCGATCGACGAGGCGTACGAGCCGGACGAGGACCAGCCGGTGCTGTTCTCGCTGCGCGACTCGTTCGCGGCGATCTCCGGTCTGACGGCCGCGCCGTGGGGCGGGATGCTCTTCGGTGTCCCGGACAACGCGATGCCGACGCAGATCTACGCGATCCGCACGGGCGACGAGTACGCGCCGGTACGCGTCCTCCTCGACGTCACGGTCGACGGTGAACAGGCGCGCTACGACGGCGAAGGCATTGCGCTCGACACGTCGATCCTGGGGCGTGGCCGCTTCCTCCGCGGATTCTTCATCTGCAGCGAAGGCAACGGCCGCAGCAGACCCAACCTGCTCGTCCAGACGGACTGGCGTGGTCGAGTGATCCGCGAGATCCAGCTGCCGAACTCGATCGATGCCGGCGCCGATCCGAGCCTCCCGGGCACCGCCCAGGGTCCGGCCGGCGGCATGCGGATCCGCAGCAACGGCTTCGAGGGAGTCTGCATCTCGAACGACGGCCGCTACGCCTACGCGGCGATCCAGCGCGACTTCAGCAACGAGTTCCCGACCGGGGACCGCTACGCCCGCATCGCGCGCTACGACCTGCGGCAGCTGCGCGGTCCGAACCCGCCGGTGAGCGGCATCCGCTGCGGCGGTGACTGGGAGTTCTTCTACGTCCGCCTGGACTCGAACGACGGCGACAACTGGGCAGGCCTGTCGGAGCTGACGATGCTCGAGGACGGCGACATGCTGATCATCGAGCGGGACAAGGGCATCGGGCTCGGCTCGCAGCTGAAGAAGGTCTACCGGATCTCGATCGACGGTCTGACGCCGGATGCGGACGGTGTGCCGGACGCCTCGGACACGGTCAACAAGACCGAAGTCCGCGACGTGCTGGCCGACTTCTTCCCCTACGAGAAGATCGAAGGCCTCGCGGTCGATCGTCGCGGTGACCTGTGGGTCGGCCTCGACAACGACGGCGGCGAAGTCGAGCCTCGCCTCGTCAACACCGGCCGCCTGCGCGGTGGTCGCGGCCGCCGCGGCGGCTGCGACGACTGAACCGACCGGGTCGTCGGTTAGGCTCCCGGGGTGACGAAACCCCGGGAGCGCGCGCGGCCCACGCCCGGCCGGATGCTGGTCTCGGCCGCGGCCGACCGCTGGGCCGCCATCGACGCGGAGAAGGTCGCGCGCGGCGCCTACCTGACGCGCACCCACGCGTGGCTCGCGCCGCAGGTGCTGCGCTTCCTGCGGGCCGCGCAGCCGAAGAGCATCGTCGACCCTTTCGCGGGCGACGGCGATCTCCTGCGGGCCGTCGCGGCACGCGGCTTGGGGCCCGTACGTGGTTTCGATCTCGATCCGGCGCGCGGGTTTCCGGTCCGCGACAGTCTGGCGCGCATCGACGCGCCGCGCGGCGCGGTGATCGTCACCAACCCGCCGTTCCTCGCGCGGCACAGCGCCGCACGGAAGCGCGTGCTGGATGGCGTCGAGCACTGGTTCGACGGGCTGCCGCACGCCGATCTCTACCAGGTCGCTCTGGACCGCTGCCTGGCAGCCGCGTCGCACGTCGTCGCGATCGTGCCGGAGACGTTTGTGCACAGCGCCTTCCCGAAGCACCGCGTGGCCTCGGTGACGGTGATCGAGGACCGGCTGTTCGACGACACGGACCAGCCGGTCTGCGTGGTCTGCTTCGGACCCGAATCTCGACCGCCGTCCAGGCGGATCTACTACCGGAGCAGGAGGAAGCTGCTGACCCAGGCCGCGCTCGACCGCCTGCTTCCCGAGCCGGCCGGGAGACCCGGGATTCGCTTCAACGATCCGGCGGGGCAGATCGGGCTCCGCGCCGTCGATGGGGTCGGAGTCGCGGACCGGGCGCGGTTCGTGCAGGCTCGCGAACTCCGCTACGACCGGGAACGCATCAAGGTCAGCTCACGGCTCGTCACGCTGATCCGCGTCGAAGGGCTCGCTGCGCGCCGGGTCGCTGGCGTCGTGGCGCGCGCCAACGCGGCGCTCGAGGCACTGCGGGAACGGTCGCACGACCTCGTGCTCTCGCCGTTCAAGGGCAACAACCACGCCGGCGTGCGGCGGCGGCGGGTCGACTATGCGGCGGCGCGCGCCCTGCTCGAACGTGCGGTCGCGGAAGGAATGGGCGACGGGCGGGCTGTCGGGGCGGGCTAGATTGCGACGTCTGGCGACACCTTTCAGTGGCGCAAGATGATGTCTGACGACGCAGCAGAT
>JAQCBR010000035.1 GCA_027621295.1 Planctomycetota bacterium | reverse complement strand
TCCGCGTGCAGACGCACGGGTAGGCGAGCCCCTTCTCGACCAGCGCGTCGGCGAAGTCCGCGTAGAGCGCGAGCCGATCCGACTGGCGCAGCACTTCCCCGTCCCAGTCGAGGCCGAGCCACTCGAGATCCTCGAGCGTCGCATCGACTGCCTCGGCCCGGACCCGCGGCCCGTCGATGTCCTCGATGCGGAGCAGTAGAGTTCCCGCGCGGGTCCGGACGTCCAACCACGTCCACAGGAAGGTCCGCGCGTTGCCAAGGTGCAGCACCCCGGTGGGACTCGGCGCGAGCCGGCCCACCGGCCCTCGACCTCTCCCCGCATCCATGTCCGATTCCGGAACCAAGGGCCTCGTGCTGCGCGTCGACGCGAAAGTCTGCCACGTCGACGTCGACGGGCAGCGCGTGACGCTACCGCTCCGGGGCAGACTCTTCGAGGAGCGCGGCTCGGCCAAGAACCCGGTCGCGGTCGGCGACCGGGTCCTGCTCGGCACCGACGGCGAGGGCGCGACCGCGATCGACGAGGTCCTGCCGCGGACGAGCAAGCTGGCGCGCCGTGCGAAGGGCGACGAGGACCGTGAGCAGGTGCTCGCCGCGAACGTCTCGGTCGTGCTGATCGTCGCCGCGCTCGCCGAGCCGCCGCTCCAGCCGCTCTTGATCGACCGCATCCTCGCGTCCTGCGCCCGCCAGGACCTGCGCGTGGCCATCGCGCTGACGAAGCTGGACCGCGACAAGCGCAGCACGGCCGACGCCTGGGTCGGGCTCTACCGCGGGCTCGGCTACGAGGTCTTCCCGACTTCGATCCAACCGGGGAGCGAGACTCCGGACACGCTGGCTGCGCTCGCCCGACTGCTGCACGAGAACGTCACGGTGCTCACCGGGCTCTCGGGCGTCGGCAAGTCGTCGCTGATCAATCATCTGATCCCCGGCACCGAGCTCCGCATCGGCAGCATGAACCGGATCCGACAGGGCAAGCACACGACGACGCACACCGAGCTGATCCCGCTGCCGGGCGGCGGGCACGTGCTCGACACGCCGGGGATCCGGAACTTCACGCTCTTCGGCGTCAGCCCGCACGAGCTGACGTTCTGGTTCCGCGAGTTCATCGAGCCGGCGAGGTCGTGCGCGTTCAACGACTGCACGCACCGCCACGAACCCGGCTGCGCCGTGCTCGAAGCCGTCGCCGCAGGCACGATCCACGAGAGCCGCTACGCGTCGTTCTGCGCGGTCTTCGACGAGCTGGCGGACGTCCGCGACTGGTAGCCGCGGTCAACGACGCTTCGCGAAGCCGACGGTCAGCATCCCGACGAAGCCGGCCAACACGGTCGTGACAGCAGCCTGGATCGCGGGGACGAACGGCAGGACGCCGCTCAGGAACGCCACCAGCCCGTCGAGCTCCTCGCTGCTCAGCCGCTGCTCGGCGGGCACGCCGGTCTGCGTCGCCTCGACCGACTCGCGGATCAGCTGCGGATCGAGCGCGGACGCGGACAGCGCGCCGAGCATCGCCCAGACGATCGCGCCTATGCCGACGGCGATGAACGCCACCGCGAAGCCCTGGCCGGCCGTCAGCTGCGGGTCGCGTCGGGCCGCGAGGAACGCCGGCACGACTCCGGACGGCAGGAACCCGATCGCGCAGCAGCAGCACGCGGCGAACTGCACCGGCATCACCGGCAGCGCCTGCCCGATCGTCCACAGCGCCTGCAGGACGAACGTGAACACCGCGCCGAAGGCGATCGGGACGGCCCAGGAAGGCTGCATCGGTGGCGGGGTCGAATCCACGGCAGTTCGATCCTAGTCGGGAGACCCGACCGATCCGACTGCCGATGGACCGGCACCCAGGACCAGCTACCCTGCCCCCTCCATGAAGGACACCCTCCTCGACGGGCTCTTCGCCTACAGCGCGTGGCAGCCCGACCGCCGCATCGACTTCTCCTCGTTCTTCTGGGCGAGGCCTGCGGGCGGGGTCCTGATCGACCCCCTGCCGCTCAGCGACGCGCAGCAGGAGTTCATCGCAGCCCGCGGCGGCGTCACCTCGATCCTCCTGACCAACGCCGACCACTGGCGTGCCGCGTCAGACATCCGTTCGGCGCTCGGCGCGCGCGTCCTGGCCCCGGCCGGAGATCGCGACGCGCTCGGCGACCGCGCCCGAGAGGTCGACGCGTTCTACGAGGGGCGCTCGGACCTTCCGGACGGCCTGGATGTCGAGGTCGACGTGCGCTGGGTCCGCGGCGGCAAGACGCCGGCCGAAGCCGTTCTCTATCTGGAGCCGCTGCGCGCCCTGGTCTTCGGGGACATCGTGCGGAGCCACGTGTCCGGCAGACTGATGCTGCTGCCCGACGCGAAGCTGACCGACCGAGCGCAGGCGGTCCGCGACGTGCTCGCGCTGAGGGACATCAACCAGCACGCGGTCCTGCTGGGCGACGGCGACAGCCTCTGGACCGGAGCCCGCTCCGCGTTCCTGGAGTTCCTCAGAGACCTCGGAGCGAACCGTTGAGACTGCCGGTCGGGGAATCGCCGGCGGGAGCGATCGTCGATCGGCTGGCCTCGGTCCTGCTCGTCGGACTCGCCGCGTTCTTCGTCGTGATCCTCGGCCGCGTCGCTCCCGACGGTCGAGGGCACGGCACGCACGAGCAGCTCGGCATGTCGCCCTGCTCGTGGCCGACCCTCTACGAAATGCCCTGTCCGACCTGCGGCGTGACCACGGCGGCGACGCACCTCGTTCACCTGGAACCCCTCCAGGCGATCGCGACGCAGCCGTTCGGGACCTTCCTCGCCGGGCTCGGTCTCTACGCGGCGGGTGCCGCGCTGCTGTGCCTGGTGCGCGGCGAGAGCTTCGTCGCACGCGTCGCGACGGCGCCGTACGGACTCCTGCTCCGCGTGGCGCTCGTGCTCGGGTTCGTGTCCTGGGGCTACGTCTGGATGACGTGGCCGCGCCCCTGATCCGGGGTCACGGAGCCGGAGGTCACTGGTCCACGGCGATCCGACCGTAGAGATCCGGCCGTCGGTCGCGGAAGAACCCGAACGCCGCGCGGTGCCGGCGCACGACGTCGAGGTCGAAGGTGCCGACCAACACGCCGGTCTCGTCCGCGCCGAACTCCGCGACCAGGTCGCCCCGCTCGTCGGCGAGGAAGCTGTGGCCGTAGAACGTCTGCCCGTTCTCGGTGCCGATCCGGTTCGCGGCGATCACGGGGACCACGTTCGACACCGAGTGGCCGATCATCGCGCGCCGCCACATGCGGCTCGTGTCGAGCGTAGGATCGTGTGGTTCGTTGCCGATCGCGGTCGGGAAGAACAGCAGGTCCGCGCCCATCAGCATCAGGATGCGCGCGGTCTCCGGATACCACTGGTCCCAGCAGATGCCGACGCCGACGCGCGCGGCGGGCGTGTCCCAGACGCGGAAACCGGTGTTCCCCGGCCGGAAGTAGAACTTCTCCTCGTAGCCCGGGCCGTCCGGGATGTGGCTCTTGCGGTAGACGCCCTGGACCGCGCCGTCCGGGCCGATCATCGCGAGGCTGTTGTAGTGGTGCGGTCCGTCGAGCTCGAAGAAGCTCGTCGGGATGGTGACGCGGAGCTCCGCGGCCAGCCGCTGCATCGCGAGGACCGCCGGGTGCTCGCCGGCGGACTTCGCGCGCGAGAATCGCCCTTCGTCCTCGACCTGACAGAAGTAGTGGCCCTCGAAGAGCTCGGGCGGCAGCACGATCTCCGCGCCGCGCGACGCAGCTTCGCGGACGAGCTCGGTGACCGCCGCGATGTTCTGCTCGACCTCGTCGGAGAACGCCAGCTGCAGCGCGGCGACGGTGACCTTGGTCATGGTTCGACTTGCCTCGTGTCGGAGGAGCCCGCAGTGGCCGCGGGGATCTGCTGGGTGATGCAGTGGAACGAGCCGCCGCCGGAGAGCAGGCTGGCGGACGACACGCCGACCGCACGCCTGCCGGGGAACAGCGCGCCGATCGCCGCGACGGCCTCGGCGTCCTGGCGCGACGCGTACTGGGGCACGACCACCGCGGTGTTCGCGATGTAGAAGTTCATGTAGCTCGCCGGCACGACCACGCCGTCACGCTCGACGCGGCCCGGCGACGGAATCCGCACGACCTCGAGGCCGGCAGCCTCCGCCCGCGATGCCGCGTCGTCGAACGCCTCCGCGTTCGGGTCGTCGGCCTCCTCGGCGACCGGCACCACGACGCGGCCCGGACCGACGAAGCGCGCGAGATTGTCGACGTGCCCGTCCGTGTGGTCGTTCTGCAGACCGTCCCCGAGCCAGACGATGCGATCGAGGCCGAGGTCCTCCGCGAGCCGCGCCTCGACCTCTGCGCGCGACAGGCCCGGGTTGCGGTTCTCGTGGAGCAGGCACTCCTCGGTCGTCAGCGCGATGCCGGTGCCGTCGACGTCGATGGCTCCTCCCTCCAGCACCCAGTCCGCGCGAACGATCTCCAGGCCGACCAGGGCTGCGACCCGCCCCGCGACCTCGGCGTCGTGCTCCAGCACGTACTTGCCACCCCAGCCGTTGAACCGGAAGCCGACCGCGCCGGCAGCTCCAGCCTCGTCGACGACCACCAGTGGCCCGGTGTCCCGGAGCCAGATGTCGCCGAACGGCATCGACACGAGTTCGACGCCGGGCCCCAGGCCTGCGGCCTCCGCCGAACGCCGCGCCTCGTCGGTGGCGACGAGGAGGATCACCCGCTCGCCACGGCCACCGTCCGCGATCGCGCGGACCAGGCCCGCGACCTCGGCGCGCGCAGGCTCGAGGTTCTCCTCCCAGAGGTCGGCCGCGGACGGCCATGCGGTGACCACGGCGGAGTGCTGTTCCCACTCGGCAGGCTGTCGGCGCGGCATTTCGGGATCGGGCGGTAACGAACGAAGCCGGCGAATCTACTCGCCGGCTCCCACCTGTCACACAGCCCGTCGGGGCCGATCAGCTGAAGTCGTACAGGTAGCTGAGCCGTTCCTTCTGGACGATGGCGTAGGGCAACGAGCGGAGCAGCTTGAGCTCGTCGGAGGACTCGAGGTCGAGGCCCCGGATCACCGGCTCCTGCATCACGAAGAAGCGGCGGCCCTGACCGCGCGTCGGCTCGTAGGCACGCGGCGAGATCCGCCCCGCGACCTCGAGCTGGATGTGGCCGGAGTAGAACGCACGGATGCGGGTGTTCTTGTCGTCCGACGCCATGTTCCGGTAGGCGGCGTCTCCCGCCATGTCGACGAGTTCGTGCGCGAGGATGATCTCGCGGACGTTGACCTGGACACGCGGGGTCCGCACCACGTCGTTCGACCGGAGCGAGACCATCACCGCGTCCTCGATGGTCAGGAACTGCCGCTCGACGTCCTCGAGCATGCGCGCGAGCCGCTGGTACTTGCCCTGCAGTCGTCCCTTGATCAGGAAGGCATCGGTCAGGAACACGTCCTCGACCATCGCCGAGGAAATCCCGGCTCCCGATCCCTCACCCTGGGGTTGGTTCTGCATCGTTGCGTCGCTCTGCCGGTTCTCCGGCTGATCAGGATGGGCTCGCGCGACCGGCGTCGGTCGCCGACCGACACCGCCCGGATCGGGGACAGACCGACGCCGGCCGCGCGGTGGCCGACGTCTCGCGGGGAACGCGGTCCAACGCCACAGCGGGTTCCATCGGCAGATCGGCACTCGAACGTGAGCCCCGCCGAGGCCTCCGATGCCCCGTTCAGGGACGCAGGGAGCCGACCAGGTAGAACGACCCGGTCACGACCAGGACCGCCCCGGCTGCGGAGCCCGCGGCGTGGAGCGCAGAGCGCGGGTCGTCGGCCGGTCCGAGCGCGTTGGCCGCGGCCCCACGGGCACGGAGCCATTCCGCGACCTCCTGCGGGTCCTCGCTCGCCGTTCCGGGAACCGTCGCGCACAGGAACTCCCCGGCGCCGTCCATGAACGCGGTCAGCGCCTCCCTCCAGCGCTTGCCCTTCGCGAAGCCGACGAGAAAGACAGGCACCCGACCCGGGAAACGCGCGCGCAGCGCCGCTGCGAGGCACCGGGCCGAATCCTCGGTGTGCGCCCCGTCGAGCACGAGCGGGACGTCGCCGAGCGCCGCGATCTCGAACCGACCAGGGAGCGTCGGCCTATCGATCCGCGCGGGCAGCGGGCGACCGGGCGCGACGCAGGTCCAGGCGGCGGCCGCGAGGGAGAGCGCACGGTCCTCGTGTGCCGGCGGATCACCAGCCACGGTGACCGCCGACACCGCGCCGCCCGGCGTCGTCACCTCGAACGGCACCCCGTCCAGATCCTCTCGCAGGAGACGCAGGGCGCCGAAGTCGCGCTCGTCGCACAGCACGCGGCAGCCGACGTCACGCGCGTGCACCTCGGCGACGCGGGCCGCCGGCCCGGCGCACGCGTGCAAGCCGACTCCCCCGGCACGGAACACGAACGCCTTCTCGGCGGCGATCGCTTCGACCGTGTCCCCCAGCAGTTCGGTGTGCTCCAGCTCGACGCCAGTCAGCACGCCCACGTCGACGGGCACGGCCGTCGTCGCGTCGAGCCGACCGCCGAGGCCAACTTCCAGGATCGCGAGATCGACGCCGTGGCGACGGAACGCGAGCAGGGCGGCAGCGGTCGTCACCTCGAAGAAGCTCGGGCTCGGGTCGAGGCCGTCGCTGCGGCTGAGCACGCGTTGGCAGCACTCCGTGAACAGCTCCTCTCCGATCAACGCGCCATCGAGTCGGACGCGTTCGAGGATCGTCGACACGTGGGGCGATGCGAACACGCCGGTGCGAAGGCCCGACGCGAGGGCGAGCTGCTCGAGGTAGGCCGCTGTGGTGCCCTTGCCCTTCGAGCCGCCGATCTGCACCGCACGCCAAGGCCCGCGCGCTTCGTCGCCGAGCCGCGTGAGGAGCGCGCGCATCGTGTCGAGCGTGAAGCGCGGCTGGTCGGGGCGCGTGCGCTCGTAGTTGGTCAGGGGCGCGAGCAGCGCCTGCAGTCGGAGGGTCGCGTCGTCCAAGCCCGCGGAAGCCTAGGACGCGCGATCGGCCCCATCCACTGCGGTCCACCGGCCAACTCCATCCGCTCGACCGCACCCAAGAAATCCGATCGTACCGAACTTCCCGGAGGTCGGCACGTGCACCAATCGCCGAGGACTCGTTAGTATGGTGTGATCGTGGTCCGGACGAGAAGGAGTCACGACGCCTGTCTTCGGGCTCGCGCCGGACTGCACGAGTAGAGGCTCCCCCTGATGATCACCCGCACGCTCCTCACCGTCGCGCTCACCTGCATCCCGCTGTGCGCGCAGAACAATCCCTTCTCCCTGGTCCCGCAGACCGAGGGGAAGATCCCCTTCCGCAGTTCGACCAACGTGCCGAACACGCTGCTCACGCGCGTCGACGCCGACGCGATCCGCGGCGCCTGCCAGTCCGAGAGCGGCAGCGGCGCCGTCGGTCGGATGACCGGCTTCAACATCGAGATCGAGGACGGCAACGGCGCGACGTCCCAGCTGCTGACCTTCGTCGTGCGCCAGGCCGCGACGACCGCGAACATCTTCTCGGTTTCGTTCCGGCTGCCGCCGGACGCCGCCGAGACCGTCCGCTACAGCATCACCGCTGCTCTCGGCACGCCGTTCGACGGCATCCCGAAGGCGCAGAACTTCCACTTCGGACTCGAGGTGCCGTTCAGCGCGGCGCCGAACGACCAGATCCGCGTGATGGCCGCGCCGCACTCGACGGCGCCGGCCAAGCCGAGCGCACCCCATGTGTGCTTCTCCATCGAGCCGTTCGTCGGCCTGATCCCGGTCGACGTCACGCTCGCGATGCACCTGACGACGCAGGGCCCCACGATGATGGCGGCCGGCATCGTCGACGCGAGCGGGAAGGCGCTCCAAGGTCGCTCCGGCCTGTATCCCGACCGCCAGGCGGGAACGGGTCTCGGCTTCACGATCAACGCCGGGCGCAGCAAGGCCAACCGCATGTTCTGGGTGCTCGGCGGCGCGCCGTTCGGATTCGCCGCCCCGCTCGCGATCCCGCGCTTCGAGGGAGAGCTGTTCCTGAACTTCCCGTTCCTGCCGACGATCCCGGCGGCCGGCGTGCTCAACGCGTCGGGCCGCGCGACGATCGCGTCGCCGCTCGCCCCGTACGGCACCTACAGCTTCTACGGCCAGCTCTACTTCCAGACGCTGATCGGCGGCAGCGAGCTGCTGCTGACGAACGCCGTCCGCTCGGACGATTCGTGAGTCCGGGCGGAGGCCGCGAACCCTGCGCTCCCGCCCGGGTGGGCGGCGGGCAGGTTCTGCGACCCGCGCGGGCCGGACGGCGCTAGACTCCCGGCCCTCGAGGACACGACGGCACGCGGGGCCACGGCGGCCCGGCGCGCACGTGGATCGGATCAACCATGCGAGCCTCCTCCCCCGCACCACTGTTCGGACTCGCCCTGCTGTCGTTCGCGGCACTCGCCCAGGACTCCGCGGCCCAGCGCCGCGGCCGGGATTCGG
Organism: Planctomycetota bacterium; assembly: GCA_027621295.1. Taxonomy (GTDB): domain Bacteria; phylum Planctomycetota; class UBA1135; order UBA1135; family UBA2386; genus JAQCBR01. Next base: position 26,552 of record JAQCBR010000035.1, on the reverse strand, counting down.
GCCCGCCGCCGAAGCTCGAGCACCTGACCTACCGGGAGGCCTCGTTCGAGAGCGAGGCGCTCGGTGGTCGCAGGGCGGCCTACGGAGTCTTCCTCCCGAAGGCGATCGAGGCCGCACAGGAGAGCGAGGTCGCCGAGCCCACGCGCTACCCGCTCGTCATCTGGCTGCACGGGATGTTCGAGGACCACAACCGCTTCCTGGCGCGCGGCGGCGCCGCGGTCCTCGACCAGATGATCGGCGACGGCACGATCCCGCCTCTCGTCCTGGTCTGCGCGAACGGCGACCGGAGTTCGTTCTGGACCAACGCGGCGGTCGAGGACGCGGCCTACGAGGACCTCGTCACGAAGGACCTGCTCGCGCACGTGAACGCGACCTACCCGGTCCGCACCGACCGCGCCGGCCGCGCGATCACCGGCGTCAGCATGGGCGGCTACGGCGCGCTGAAGATCGCGCTCAAGGAGCCCTCCAGATTCGGCGTCGTCGCCGTCCACTCCGCGGCGGTCCTGCCGTCGGACCCGGACCGTCTGATGGAGGAGTTCCCGTGGCTGCGCAGCCGCGGCTCCCAGCTGCTTTCCTCCGTGTTCGGCGAGCCCCTCGACGAAGATCGCTACCGCGCCGAGAACGTGCTCGCGCTCGCTGCAGGCATCGAGACCGAGAAGCTCGACGGGCTCCGCATCTACTTCGACTGCGGCGACCAGGATCGCTACGGCTTCCACCTGACCAACGAGAACCTGCACGAGGTGCTGGACGAACGGAAGATCCCGCACCAGTGGCGCCTCGTCCCCGGCGGCGGTCACTCCTGGGGCGCAGGCTTCACCCAGGAGGCGCTGACGCACTCGCTGCGTTTCCTGGCGGCTGCATTCCAGGACGGCGGCAAGACGAAGGAAGACGGCGCAGCCAGCGCTCGCGGCGAAGAGCCGACCGAGTCCGGCCGGAAGTGACCGCGGCAGCGCGGCGCGCGCGCCGTTCGCCGACGGGGAGAGCTCGCGCCCCGGTCCCGGATCGGGATGCGCCCACCTGGATTTGGTCGGGAAACCCGGCAGGCCGGGCTCGATAGATGGACTGGCCGGACGAGGAGTCCGACCCGGGCCCAAGCGTCGAGGAGGTCGCCATGCTCGCCCTTCAGCACCGTGTGCGGGTGTTCGTGTTCCAGTTCCAGGAGCGCGAGCCGCGCTACCTGCTCCTCCGGCACCGTCCGTTGGCCGAGTGGCCGCTCGGACCGGTGATCGGCTCGGTGGGCCACGCCGAGCACCTCGTGGACACGGTGCTCCGCGAGGTCACCGAGGAGACGGGGTTGGTCCGTCCGACCCAGCTGCTCGAGCTCGCGGACCCGACGAAGGACCTGTTCGGCGACGTGGGGCTGATCGAGTGGCCGTTCGCCTACGAGGCCGCATCCCCGGGACAGCCGGCCGAGATCCTGCCGGGGCCGACGGTCGGTGAGTTCGCGTGGATGGGTTTCGACGAGGCGTTCCGGAGCGTCGAGGGACGGCGCGACCGAGACGCTCTGGTCCGTCTGCAGCTCAAGCTCGCCGGCTGATCGGGGCTGGCGGGCGCGCCGCCCTTGCGCTGTCGGCGTGCGGGAACGACATTGTCCGACCGCGTCCGTCGGGTTCGTCACCACGAGACCGCCGAACGCCAGCCCCGCCAGAGCCCGGCACGACGCCGGCCCCACCTCGAGGCCGAGCGCCTCTCCACCCGAATCCGAGCATGGACCAGACCCCGGACAAGTCCGGCGATTCCGCCTCCCCCGCCGCATCGAACCCGTCGGAAGACGCTCCTCGCCCCGACATGCTCGGCGACGGCCGCCTGCCGAGCTCGGTGATGCGCAGCTACGCGATGCTCACGCCGGATCTGAAGCAGATCTACATGAGCTTCTACAAGGCGACCTACGGCAAGTCGCTGCTCGACATGAAGACCAAGGAGTTCGTCGCGATCGCGGCCGCCCTGGTCTCCGGCTGCAAGGGCTGCCTCGAGGGCCATCTCAAGAAGGCCAAGAAAGAAGGTGCGACCGCCGAGGAGATCTCCGAGGTCATCGCGATCACGCTCGGCGTGAACGCTGCGACGATCGTCGACCGCTCGGACATCGCGAACTTCCACCTCGGCGGGCTCTTCGACAAGCCCGAGTGAGGACGGCGGGTCCGCGGGCCGCGCCCTCCCCGCGGGAGTCCCGACCGAACCGGGACGTCCACCACCCGTTGGATACGCGACGATGACGATCCCGACGCGGAAGCCGCTGCCCCGATCGCCCCTCGCCGACTGGTGGCGGATCCTCGCCATGGGCGTCCTGCTCGCGGCGCTGATCTGGGTGACGTTCTTCCAGAGCTCCTCGGGCACGAACCTCGGCTCCGGACCTCCGATCGCGCCGGTCCAGGTCGCGGTGCCGAAGATCGACCAGGAGCTGCTGCGCACCGCGCGCGACGAGGAGCACGGCGACCGGCTGGTGCTCGAGCCTGACCCGCTCGCGCACCTGCTCGAGAAGTCGATCGACATCGTCCCCTCGGTCGCGGAGGCGCTCGGCAAGCCCGAGCAGCCGGTGCCGATCGCACACCTGCGGACCTCGCCGCAGACCTACCGCGGCGCCTACCTCTGGTACACCGGCCGCCTCACCTATCTCGCGCCCGGCAAGAGCGGGCACCCGGTGACCGGCTACCGCATCCACGAGGGCGCGATCGAGACGCCGGACGGTGAGACCGTGCTCTTCCGGGTCAGCATCCCACCGCGGGTCCAGGTCGATGACTTCGTCCGCGTGGAGGGCTTCTTCCTGAAGCTCCGCGACAGCGCAGCGAGCCCCCGCGCCGACATGGCGCCGCTGCTCGTCGGGCCCGAGCTGTTCCCCGACTACCCGCCGTGGGCACCGGTGACCGAACTCGACCCCGCGGTCTTCGAGTCGATCCGCGACGGTGTCGTCGTCGACGGGGTGTGGGTCGACGAACAGGATGCAGCCCTGACGCTCGACGAGTCCGAGGACGTGCCGCTGTGGACGCTCGCCAGCTACGCGAACGCGAAGAGGGGCGGAGAAGACGACACGCTCGGCCGATGGCGCGCGATCCCGGCGTTCGTGACCAAGGACCAGCTCGACGCGGTCAAGGCCGACGAAGTCACTCCCGGCACCCCGTTCCGCCTGCTCGGGACGTTCGTGATGGCTCGCTGGTTCGCGGCGCGCCCCAACCCCGCGGGCATCCGCTACTGGTCCCAGGCGTGGATCCAGGTCCGCGATCTCGGCGGCAAGATCGTCCCGGTGTGGATCCCCCGGAAGGTCGAGGGCTACCAGTTCAACCAGAGCCTCGAGGTGCGTGCCTACTACCTGCGCCGCTTCGTCTACGACCTCCAGAACCAGGACGGGAAGGCGTTCACGCCCCTCTTCGTCGCTGCCGACCTCGACCGTTTCTCGGCGGGCCCCGAGCATCCGATGGCGCGCTGGACGAAGATCGGCTTCGCCTCCGCCGTCGCCGCGCTGATCGCGCTCTTCTTCTACATCGCGCGCCGTGACCGGAAGGCCAGCGACGCGCACGAGCTGGAGATGATCGAGCGCCGTCGCCGCCGCCGGGCGAAGGCCCGGACGACGGCCGAGCCGACCGCCTCCTGAACACGGCCCCAAAGTGATCGAACTCCGCTGCGCACCCGCCGACGGCCGGCCGACCCTCGTGCGGATCGGCTCGGGGATCCTCGGCGACGGGGTCCTTGCCGCGGCGGGCCAACGCTTCCCCGGGCGCCGGACGTTCGTGGTCGCGGACCGCAGCGTGTCGGCCGCGACCGGCTGCGTCGGAGCCGCCGCGGGTCACGCCGGCGCGACCATCCTCGTCGACGGCGGCGAGCCCCTGAAGTCGTTCGGCGGCGTCGAGGACCTGCTGCGACGGCTCGTCCGGGCCGGCGCGGACCGTTCTTCGGTTCTGGTCGCGGTGGGCGGCGGCAGCGTCGGCGACGCGGTCGGCCTCGCTGCGGCGCTGCTGCTCCGCGGGGTCGAGCTGGTCCTCGCGCCGACGACGCTGCTCGCGATGGTCGACAGCAGCGTCGGGGGCAAGACGGCGATCAACCTCCCGGAGGGCAAGAACCTCGTCGGAGCCTACTGGCCTGCCAGCGAGGTGTGGATCGACCCGGGCTTCCTGGCCACGCTCCCCGAGAACGAGTGGCGGAGCGGTCTCGGAGAGGTGCTGAAGGTCGCGATCGGGCTGGACGCCGAGCTCTTCGAGCACTGCGAACGGCATGCCGAGAGCCTCCTCGCGCGCGACGTGGACGCCACCACCACAGCGATCACCCGCTCGATCGCCGCGAAGATCTCCGTCGTCGAGTCGGACCCCCTGGAGACCGGGCCCCGCCGCCTGCTGAACCTCGGCCACACGCTGGGCCACGCCCTTGAGATCGCCTCGGACTTCTCGATACCGCACGGCATCGCCGTCGCGCGGGGACTCCACCATGCGATCGATGTCGCCACCACCGCGGGCAAGCTCGCGGCCGCGGACGCACAGCGCATACGTAAGCTACTGGCATCTTTTGGCTTCGAGCCGGCTCCGCTCACCGGTCGGCAGGCGCTCCTCCAGCTCGTCGAACGCGACAAGAAGGTCGTCGGAGGCCAACTCCACGCGGTGTTGCCGACGGGAATCGGCTCCTCCGCGACCTTCCGGATGACCCCCGCGGCGTTCCTGTCCCCCCGCTGAAAAAGGAGTCGCGGGCCAGCGGTCGGTCTGCTGTAGTTTTTCGCCCGAAATGCCGCGCCGCCAAGACCTCAAGTCGATTCTGGTCATCGGGTCCGGGCCGATCGTGATCGGCCAGGCCTGTGAGTTCGACTACTCCGGAACCCAGGCCTGCAAGGCGCTCCGCGAGGACGGGTTCCGGATCATCCTGGTCAACTCGAACCCGGCCACGATCATGACCGATCCGGAGACCGCGGATCGGACCTACGTCGAGCCGATCACCCCCGAGGTGGTCGCGAAGATCATCGAGAAGGAGCGGCCCGACGCGGTGCTGCCGACGCTCGGTGGCCAGACGGCGCTGAACTGCGCGATGAAGCTCGCCGACATGGGCGTGCTCGCGAAGTTCGGCGTCGAAATGATCGGGGCTACGCGCGATGCCATCCAAAAAGCCGAGGGTCGCCAGGAGTTCCGCGAGGCGATGGCGAACTGCGAGCTCGAGGTCTGCAGGTCCAGGCTCGCCTACAGCATGGACGACGCCCGCGAGGCGCTCGCGGACATCGGGCTCCCCTGCGTGATCCGCCCCGGCTTCACGCTCGGCGGGACGGGCGGCGGCATCGCCTACAACACCGAAGAGTTCGAGGCGATCTGCCGCGACGGCCTCGACCAGTCGATGAACCACGAGCTCCTCATCGAGGAGTCGATCGTCGGCTGGAAGGAGTTCGAGCTCGAGGTGATGCGCGACGCGAAGGACAACGTCGTCATCATCTGCTCGATCGAGAACTTCGACGCGATGGGCGTCCACACCGGTGACTCGATCACCGTCGCGCCCGCGCAGACGCTGACCGACCGCGAATACCAGCTGATGCGCGACGCCGCGATCAGGGTGATCCGCGAGATCGGCGTCGACACCGGCGGCTCGAACGTCCAGTTCGCGATCGACCCGAAGTCGGGCCGGATGATCGTGATCGAGATGAACCCGCGCGTGTCGCGAAGCTCGGCGCTGGCGAGCAAGGCGACCGGGTTCCCGATCGCGAAGATGGCCGCCAAGCTGGCCGTCGGCTACACGCTCGACGAGATCCAGAACGACATCACGAAGGTCACGCCGGCCAGCTTCGAGCCGACGATCGACTACTGCGTCGTCAAGTTCCCGCGCTGGGCGTTCGAGAAGTTCCCCACCGCCGACCAGACGCTGACCACGCAGATGAAGTCGGTCGGCGAGGTCATGGCCATCGGCCGGACCTTCAAGGAGTCGATGCAGAAGGCACTCCGCTCGCTGGAGACCGGCCGCATCGGCTACGGAACGATCCCAACCGTCCCGCACACGCCGCTCGACGGCCTCGAGGTCGAGGAGATCCGCTCCCACCTCGCGACGCCGCGCCCGGACCGCATCGACTGGCTCAGGACCGCGATGCTCCAGGGGATGAGCGTTGCGGAGATCTACGAATACACCGGGATCGACCCCTGGTTCCTCGACCAGCTGATGGAGCTGATCGAGCACGAGAGCCTCATTGCCGAGCGCGCGCGCAGCGGGCTCGGTGCCTTCGACGCGACGTTCCTCCGCGAGACCAAGTCGCTCGGCTTCAGCGACCGCCAGATCGCGGCGAGCCTCTGCAACGAGTCGGACACCGAGGTGACCGAGTGGGACGTCCGCGAGCACCGCAAGTCGCTCGGCATCCTGCCGAACTACAAGCTGGTCGACACCTGCGCGGCCGAGTTCGAGTCCTACACGCCCTACTACTACTCGACGTACGAGGACGGCGAGGACGAGGTCCAGCTCTGCGTCGAAGCCGACTCCGGCGTGAAGAAGCAGCACGTCATGGTCCTCGGCGGCGGCCCCAACCGCATCGGCCAGGGCATCGAGTTCGACTACTGCTGCGTGCACGCGGCCTTCACGCTGTCCGAGCTCGGCTACGCGACGGTGATGGTCAACAGCAACCCCGAGACCGTGTCGACCGACTTCGACACCTCGGACATGCTGTTCTTCGAGCCGCTGACGCACGAGGACGTCCTCAACATCGTCGACCGGATCGATCCGCACGGGATCATCGTCCAGTTCGGCGGGCAGACCCCGCTGAACCTCGCCCGCGGCCTCAAGGACGCCGGCGCTCCGCTCGTCGGCACGTCGGTCGAGTCGATCGAGACCGCCGAGGACCGTGACCTGTTCTCCAAGGTCTGTGATGAGCTCGGCATCGCACAGCCGCCGAACGGGATGGCCACCACGTTCGAGCAGGCACGCGCGATCACCGACCGCGTCGGCTTCCCGGTGGTGGTCCGCCCGAGCTTCGTGCTCGGCGGCCGGGCGATGGAGATCGTCTACGACCACCAGAGCCTCGAGAGCTACTGGAAGCGCCACGCGCAGAACGCGTCCGACGACCGTCCGATCCTCGTCGACAAGTTCGTCGAGGGCGCGATCGAAGTCGACGTCGACGCGCTCGGCGACGGCCGGAACTACGTGATCGGCGGCGTCATGGAGCACATCGAGGAGGCCGGGATCCACTCGGGTGACTCCTCCTGCTCGATGCCCCCCTACACCCTCTCGGACGGGATGGTGGCGGAGATCTGCGACGTCACGCAGCGCCTCGCCGCCCGCCTGGGCGTCGTCGGGCTGATGAACGTCCAGTACGCGATCCAGGGCTCGCGCCTCTACATCCTCGAGGCGAACCCGCGCGCGTCCCGCACGGTGCCCTTCGTCAGCAAGGTCATCGGCCGCCCGCTCGCGAAGATGGCGGCGCGGGCGATGCTCGGCGCGACGCTCGAGGAGCTCGGGATGACCGAGCAGATCGTGCCCGACCACTTCTCGGTGAAGGCCCCGGTCTTCCCGTTCAACAAGTTCCGCGGCGTCGACACCGTGCTCGGCCCGGAGATGCGCTCGACCGGCGAGGTCATGGGCATCGACCGGAACTTCGGCGCGGCGTTCGCCAAGGCCCAGCTCGGCGCCGGCATCGACCTCCCGAAGGATGGTGCGGTGTTCCTGTCGGTCCGCGACGAGGACAAGCGCTTCGTGATCCAGCACGCGGCGCGCCTGCACAACCTCGGCCTCAAGCTGGTCGCGACGCACGGCACCGCCCGCGCGCTGCGCAACAGCGGCATCCCGGTCGAGCAGGTCTTCAAGATCCACGAGGGCCGTCCGCACGTCCTCGACCTGATCAAGAACCGCGAAGTCCGACTGATCATCAACACGCCGTCGGGACGCCTCGAGCGCTCCGACGACCGGCTGATCCGCTCGTCGGCGGTGACGTTCAAGGTTCCGTGCATCACGACGCTCGCCGCCGCCGCGGCGACGATCCAGGGCCTCGAGTGCATGCGCTCGTCCAGCCTCGACGTGGTTCCGCTCCAGGACTACCACGGCGAGATGGCGGCCTCCGCCGTCGCGAAGGCCCAGGCGCGCGAGAGGTCCTGACGGCCTGCAGCGCCGGGCCGTGATGCGGCCCGGCAGCGGCAGCCCCCCTCAGCTGCGCAAGGGCAGCTCCGGCACGAGCCCGGTCAGGTCGACGTCGACGGAGACCGCGCGCTCGAGCTCGCGGAGGTAGTCGTCCCGACCGATCTCCTCCGCACCCATCCGGCCGAGATGATCGGTCCGGAACTGGACGTCGAAGAGCCGGATCCCGGCGCGATCCAGCGAGTGCACGGCAGCGGCCAGCGCGACCTTGGACATGTCGGTCCGTCGGTGGAACTTGCTCTCCGCAGCGAACAGCCCTCCGACCTGGACTCCGTAGATCCCGCCGACGAGTTCGCCGTCGCACCAGACCTCGAGACTGTGCGCCGCACCGAGATCGTGCAGCGCCCCGTAGGCAGCGACCATCTCGGGGAGGATCCACGTCCCGTCTCCGCGCTCCTCCCCGCAGGCCGCGACGACCTGACGGAACGCACGGTTCCAGCTCAGCTCGAAACCTCCCCGGCGCACCGTCCGGAGGAGGCTCCTCGACATGTGCAGCGACTCGCGGCGCAGCACGCAGCGCGGGTCGGGGCTCCACCACAGCGGCGGCAACCCCTCCTCGTACCACGGGAAGATCCCGTGCCGATACGCGGTGAGGACCCGCAGCGGCTCGAGCCCGCCACCGAACGCGACCAATCCTTCTTCGTCGAACCGGCGCGGGTCGGGAAACACCGGCGGCCCACCCGGAGGCAGCGGGACCGGGTCGAGGACACCGCTCAACGCGCGAGCCCCCGGCGCAGCCCCGAGACGAGCGCCGCGTATCCGGGCTGCTCGACGTCGACGCCGCCGTGCCGGACCAGGAAGTCGATCACCACGAGGCTGCAGTTGAACTTGAAGTCTGACGTGCGGGCAACGCGTTCCGCGACCCGGTCCAGCGGCCACCGCTCGAAGCGCTCGACCTCGCCATCCACCGGACGAGGCACGAAGTCGATCGGCAGCTCCAGGTCGAAGCAGAACATCGTGTCCGGCTTGAGCCCGGTGTCGTTCTCGAACACGTAGGAGATCGCCCCGACCGGACGCGCCGCTCGGGCCACCTCTGGCGGGATGCCTGCCTCCTCGCCGCACTCCTTGAGCACGTTGTCGAGGAGGCCGAGCCCGTGCGGCTGCCCGCCCGCCACGATGTTGTCGAGCTGCCCTGGGAAGGTCGGTTTGTCACGCGCCCGGAACGCGACCCACATCTCCGGGCCTCGCGGGGTCCGCACGTAGCCGTTGACGTGAACGCCGACCGCGCCGATCCCGAGCCACGCGACGAACGAACGGTCGACCAGACAGACCGCATCGCTGCGGACCGGGAACGCCGCGGGGTACAGCTCGCCCCGCGGTGGCCGCACCTGTTCCGATCGGACCAGGTCGGCGAGACAGCGAGCGACCGCCGCCGTCCTCGCTTCGACCGAGGGCGGCGTCAGCTCGAGGCCGAGCGGACCGCGGACGAACGCGCGCCCTCCACCGCTGGCCAGCAGCGCGTCGACGCGGTCCTCCCGCACGTGGCCGACGCGGTGACCACGCACGCCCCACGGCACGTAGGCCGAGAGGTCATGGCGGTTGCAGTCCGCAACGCGCTCGAGAAAGCCTTGGATCAGCGTCACGGTCCGTCGAGTCGCAGGTTCTCTCCGAACGGATGCACGCGCTCGAACTCGTAGAACCCCGCGCGCCGGTCATCGCCCGCCGGATCGAAGCCGAACAGCCCGGCCAGGAAGTCGACGCACTGCATCGGGTTGAAGCCGAGCCGCGCGTGCACGGCGACGACCGTGCCGCTGAGCTCGACGAACGAGGACTGCCAGACGTCCTTCACGGGCGTGAGGACGACATCGCCCGGCTCCACCACCAACCCGGCGAGCCAGCTGCTTCCCTCCGGGACGGCCGATCGCATGACGTTGAACAGCGCGAACTGCTCGACCCGGATGCGTCCACCGGTCCGCACCCAGCGCTCGTTGGGGAGGTTGAGGCTGTCGAGCGCGAGCCGCGCGATCACACCACCTTCATCCATCTGCTCGCGACTCTGCTCGGACAGCTGCAGCGCGAGGCCCTCGTAGGCGAGGCGCGGGGTCTGGATCACGTCCGACTCCTCCCACGCACCGTGGACGTCCCGATCGAGGAACCCGAACGTCTGCGTGCGGGACGCGGCGCCGACCCCCGGCGAGAACCAGTCGGTGACCTGCGCCGACGCGGTCAACCCGAGTCCGTAGCCCGCCGAGAGGCGGAAGCAGTCGGCCAAGTCCTGCATCCGGTCGGCTCCGTAGGCACAGCCTGCGCCGGACACCAGGGCGACCACGGAGATGGCCGCGACACAGCGCCTGATCATCGCTCCTTCAGGCGACGCAGCGTCGTGTGCTGGTCTTCTCGGTCGGCGACCGCGACGAACTCCACGCATCGCTCCTCGAGGAGCTCGAAGTAGACGCGGAGCTTCAGGGAAGCGCGCAGGCTCCAGATTTCCTGGCCTTCGATCTGCTTGACCTCGAGCCCGGGATAGGACGGACCCTCGGTGCAGAACAGCAGCGCGGCCTGGAACGCCTGCTCGACGTGGCGACGCTCCTTGCCCTCGAGCGACTTGTAGAACGCCGGGGTGAAGCGGGGCAGGCGGAAAGTGTCGGCGAGCAGGGGCGCCTCCACCTTCTCCTTCGGCGGCTTGCGGCCCTTCGGGACCCGCGCCTCGAGGTCCGCGACCAGGCCTTCGAGCTCACGGATGCGGGCCTGCCGCTCCGCCGCGTGGCGCCGGTGGCCTTCCTCGGCGAGCCCGAGCTCCTCGACCTCACGCTCCAGCTCGTGGAGTCGGCGCGCGTCGTCGCGACCGGGCCCGGGGACCGGCGCAGGCGACGCTCCCTGCTGGCGCCGGAGCTGGTCTGCCTCGGCTCGTGCGGCGATCGCGCGCTCCTCGGCCCGGCCGAGGCTCGCGGTCAGCTCGAACTCCCGGTCACGGTGCTGACTGGCCTGGGCGCGCTGCTTGTCCACCTCCTGACGCGCACCGCGGAGTTCGCCCTCACGGAGGCGCAGCAGTGCCTCGAGTTCGCTGACGCGCCCGGCAAGTTCGCCGGCGTCCTGGGCATCACCCGTGCCCCGCAGCTCGAGCAGGAGCTCCAGGACCTCGGTCACGAGGGTCGGATTCCGGACGTCGATCAGCAGCTTGGCGAGCCGCGGGGCGGGCGCCTTCTCGATGCGGTAGCCCTTCGGGCTCAGCCCGTGCTTCCGGGCGAGATCGCGGAGCGTGCCGACCGGGAGGAGCTCCTGGACCACGCGCTCGAGCGGAACCTTGCCCTCCTGCTCGAGCACCACGCGGAGGAGCCCCTGGACCGCAGGCGACGGCGAAGTCATGCGCACCTCCGGACGAGACCGCTGGGATCGCGGGAGATCGCCTGGGACGAAGCACGCTGCGCGGACGAGGACATCGGGCCCGAGAGTCTAGTCCGCGTCCGCGAGGACGCGATGGGCGACCAGGCGTCGACCGCCGGGGAACCGCAACGCGTCAGCCGTCCGATGCCCCGCCCTGGGTCCGCGCCGCGCGGCGGCGATCCCGTTCGGTCGGGTAGATCGGGTCCACCGGGTAGCTCTGCAGCACCCGCTCGTCGTGCTCGAGCTCGATCCGCTCCTGCTCCTCGGCGGTCCGCGTGACGTCGTCGGCCCCCGCACGGAACAGCGCCCACTCGACCGCGTCGAACGGCGCTGCGATCAGCGAGCAAGCCCGCCACAGCACGAACGACGGGAACAGCATGATCGACAGCGGGTCGGCGCGCAGAGGCGACCGGACCTTCTCGGTCAGGTAGACGGCGTAGGTCACCGGCGCGACCGCCACCGACACCGGGATGCCGGCGACGAGCCCGATCGCTCCGCCGGCGGCCGCTGCCGAACGGACGACGACGCTGCGCCCCGTCCGCTCGTCACGGAGTTCGTCGGTGTACTGGACGAGGCCCGCGCACGAACCCGCCGACACGAACATCAGCAGGGCCCCCGCGAGGACGAACCTCGATCCCAGCCTGTGCGCAGAGCAGGCCAAGCGCCGTCAGCGCTGCGCGGCCGGCTTGCGGCGCGCGAATTCCAGGGTCCCGATCTCCCAGTCGTCCGCGACGGTCTGTGGCGGAGCCTGGTTGCGCAGCTTGGCGATCTCGACGTTGCTGACGCGGAGGCGCCGCAGCTTCCACACCTGGACGCCGGCCGACTCGCAGTTGAACACCAGCGCGTGGATCAGCGCCCGCGGCAGCACGAGGCCCTTGCGGAAGTTGATCGACACGAGCTGGTCCTGGGCATCGCGACGCCCCGGCACCGCCGACGTCTTCTCGGGCGAGACCTCGTAGTCGTTGGCGCCGATCGTGCCCTTCGAGGACGTCGTGATCTGGTTCTGGAAGTAGACCGCGGGGCTCCCGCCCGACGTCCGCACCGACGCGGCGTTCTGGTCGACGGTCTCGAACTGCCGCTGCAGCGCACCGATCTTCTCGATCTCGCCGGTGCGCGGCCGCTCCGCGACGGCCACCGCCGCCTGCGCAGCCTGCAGCTCGCCCTGGACCCAGAACACGAAGCCGAGCGCGCCCGGGATCAGCAGCAGCGAGAGGAGGATGATCCCCTTGTAGAGGTCCATGTCGCGGAACAGGCTCATCGCTGCACCTCCGTCTCGAACTCTTCCTTCAGGTCGATCTTCATCGTGACGGTCGCGCCGTCACCCTCGCGGAACACGTCTTCGCCACCCGCGAGGCCGAACGCCTGGAACGGACTGTTCGGGTCCTCGAACGTCGCGCGGATCGCGTCCTGCAGCATCGCGACGCGGTTGCGGAAGTCGGCGCCGCGCAGCGCGATCTTCACCTGCAGGCTCGGCTGGCGCGGCTGCATGTTCAGGTCGAGCTCGGCGATCAGGAACGACCCGAGCTGCTTCTCGATCCGCTGGACCACGTCCGCGAAGTACGACAGCACGTAGACGCCGGAGGGCAGACGCAGGTCCTCGAAGACGCCGGTCTGCTCCTGCTGGTCCTGGAGGTGCTTCTCGAGCGCCGACCGGATCGCTGGCAGGCGCCTGAAGGTCTCCATGTCGACCAGCTGGCGGGTCAGGTCCTCGAAGTTCTTCGGGCCGAGCGGACGCAGCACGCTGTTGGGCTGGCCGTCGTTCATCAGCAGGCCGACGTAGCCCCAGAACGTCGCGCGGACGGCGGAAGCGCCGCGGCGCGCCTGGCCACCCTCGGCAACCTGGTAGAGCTCCCCGTAGCGCTTGCCGAGGTCGCGGAGCTCGTTGAGCTGCCGGAGCCCGTAGAGGAACGGCAGGAACGCGGCGAGCACGCAAGCGACCGCCAGCGGGAACTTGATGCGGTCGAACCCGCGCTTGTACGCGAGGTCCTCCTGCCGGAAGTTGAACCCGCCGCGGCCGCCGAGCATCGTCAGCGCGAGGCCGAACGCGATCGCGATGCGCGGCCCGATCCGGGTCGCCTCGTCGGCGTCGAGCCCGTGGCTCACGCGCGACAGGATGTCGAGCGGCTGGGTCGAGCAGCCGAACACGTCGGCGAGACAGTCGACGACGCCCGGAACCGCGGCGCCGCCGCCGGTCACGTAGAGTCGTTCGACCGCGGCCACGCGCGGCAGGCCGGCGAGGAACCGCATCAGCTCGCGGCGCAGCCGCGCGAGGAACGCGTCGCGGGCCGCCGCGATCACGTCCGCACCGATCGTCTGGTCGCTGACCACGACGACCTGGTCCTCGGCCACGTCTTCGCCCTCGCTGCTCTCGGCGTCGGCAGCAGGAGCCGCGAGGGCACTGCCCGCGCCGAGCACGGCGAACGCCTCGCCGGTCCGCAGCCCCTCTTCGACCGCGTCCCGCGCGACGTCCAGCCCGACCCCGGCCCGCGCCGCGACGTCTTCGGCGATCGAGTCGACGCCGAGGCGCAGCGCGCGCACGTCGACGAGGCGCCCCGCGATCACGGCGAGGACGCGGGTCGCACGAGCTCCGACGTCCAGGACGATCCTGGCCTTCGTTCCCTCGACCGCGGTCCCGACCGGCGCGACGGCGTCGGCCTGTTCGCCGCTCTCGGAGGCGATCGCCGCGGCCTCGGCGGCATCCTCGCCGAAGCAGCCCGCCCACTCGGCGGCCCGGAACAGCGCCATCGCGTCCAGGTCGACACGCTCGGGCTCGATGCCATGGCCCTCGAGAGCGTTCAGCAGAGGCGCCAGCGCCTTCTTCGGCACGGCGGCGACGAGCACCGACGATTCACCATCGGTCTGCTCGTAGGTCATGAAGTCGACGACCATGTCGTCGACGTTGTGGCTGTGGATCGCGTTCTCGGCCTCGAACTTGATGACCTTGCGGATCGCGTCGTCACCGGTGAACGGGATGCGCAGGTTGCGGAGGACGACCTCGCGCCCCGGGAACCCGAGGTTCAGCCCCTGACGGGACACCTTCTGGTCCTTCAGCGCCTGGAGCGCAGCCTCGGCCTCGAACGCGGCCCGCTGGTCATCGCTCATCGCCGCTGTGGCCGCAGCCACTCGATCGATGCTCACCTTCGTGAGCCTCGGCTTGCGGAACGAGCCGTCGAGCTCGACCACCTTCACCTCGAACGCGCCTGCGTCGAGACCTACGCCTCTGGCCATGGGGTCACCTGTCCTCTGTGGTCGCCGACCCGACGGGCCCGGCCGATCCCGCGCCTGCGGCGGGCTTCGAGTCGCGCAAGAATCTCGCGCGCTGCGCGTCGGTCAACACGTATTTGATGCGTTCCTCCGCCCTGCGGGTCGCGGCAGCGACTTCATCGCGAAGCGCGGGAGGGAGCCGGAGGGGATCGCCCATCAGCACGCGGCGATGCGTGCGGTCGCGCTCTTCGAGGACGAGGCGGACCTGGCGGACCTGCTCGGCGTCGAGGTCGTAGCGCAGCGCGAGCTCCGCCGCGTAGCGGGCGTGTGGATCGTCCTCGGCCGGGCCGGACGCCGCCTCGACGAGGCGAGGGCCCAGGACGCCGACCGCGAGTCCGGCGACGAAGCCAGCCGCAGCCGCCGCGAGGATCCAGCGCGGGATTGCCGACGACGGCTTCAACGCCCCTCGGCGGCCTCCGCACTGGCCCTGATCCGGGCGTCCAGTTCGTCGATCGTCTGCCGGAGCTCGGCCGGGGACGCGTCCAGCTCACCGGTGGTCGCGTTGCCGAGCGTCCACGCAGCACCCGCGAGCACCGCGAGGACCACCGCCGCAGCCGCGTAGAGGACGCGCTGTCCCACCTGACGCGCGACGACCAGGCCCTCGTCCTCACGCACGGGAGCCGGACCCCGGACCGTCTGGGCGAACACCTTCGCGCGGAGGCCGGCCGAGGGCTCGTACGGCCGGAGCGACTCCGCGCGAGCCGCGCGTCGTTCGGGCTCGAACAGCCCGCGCATGCCCCGCACCTCGTCGATCCGCTCCCGCAGATCGGCCCGGTCCCGCAGCCGTGCCTCGAACGCGGCCGCCTCGTCACGGCCCATCTCTCCGTCGACGTAGCGAGAGACCTGTCGATCCGTGTCGTTCATCGTTCTCCCTCCGCAGCACCGCGACGGCCGGCCCGCCCCTCGTCGCGGCTCCCCGGGACCAGCTCCGGGTAGCGGCGCGCGAGCGCATCCTTGAACCGCTGCCTCGCCCGGAACAGCCGGGACTCGACGGTCCCCATGCTGATCCCGAGCACGTCGGCGATCTCGTGGTAGGCGAGATCCTCGTATTCGCGCAGCACCAGGATCGTCCGGTACTTCTCGGGCAGGTCGCCGAGGACCTCCCTGGTCGCCTCCCGGACCTCCTCGTCGAGGAGTGGCTCGGCGGCGCCGTCACCCTGACGCCGCTCCCGCAGACTCGCGTCGAGCGTCGCCTCGTCCTCGACGAGCCGGAGGCGACGTCGGCCGCTCCGCGACAGCTCGTCGTTCGCGGTGTTGACCGCGATCCGGTAGATCCACGTGTAGAGACCGGAGTCCTGCTGGAAGGTGTGGAGCTTGCGGAAGACCTTGACGAAGACCTCCTGCGCGAGGTCCTCCACCTCGCTCGCATCCCGCGTGAATCGACGGAGCAGCCGGACGATCCGCCCTTCGTAGCGGTCCATCAGCTCCCCGAACGCCGACTCGCTCCCGGCGAGGATCGCGGCGATCAGCGCGGCTTCGGAGGTCTCGGGCATGATCCGGGGTGCGGGCACGGCCGCCTGGGACGGCCGGACGCGGCGGTTCCTTCCCGAGGATCGGACAGTCGGGGCAGTCCCCTGTCGAGTTCTGGGATTCCCGAGCGGACCCCGCGTGCCGAACCAGGCACCCGGAAGACCTCAAATCACTTCGAGGCAGGCGCTTACGGCGACTCGCCGGCGCCCGTCCGATCCGCGTCGTTGAGCATGTGCCCGAGTTTCTCCCGCTTGGTCCGGAGGTAGCGCTCGTTGTTCGGATTCGGCGGGATCTGCAGCGACACCTGCTCGACGACCTCGAGCCCGTAGCCCTGGAGCGAGGTCAGCTTCTTCGGGTTGTTGGTCAGGAGCCGGAGATGGCGCGCGCCGAGGTCGTGCAGGATCTGCGCCCCGGTGCCGAACTCGCGCTGGTCGGGCTTGAAGCCGAGGTGGACGTTCGCCTCCACCGTGTCCATGCCCTCGTCCTGCAGCGCGTAGGCGCGCATCTTGTGGTCGAGGCCGATGCCGCGGCCCTCCTGGCTGATGTAGAGGACGATGCCGCGGCCGGCGGCCTGGACGGCCTCCATCGCGTGCTGGAGCTGGTCCCCACAGTCGCAGCGCAGCGATCCGAACACGTCCCCGGTCAGGCACTGCGAGTGGACGCGGACCAGGATCGGCTCGTCGATCGCCGGGAACGGGTTGCCCGTGCCCTCCGGCCGCTGGATGCCCACGGTCAGCGCGACGTGGGTGCGACCGTCGACCTTCGAGTTGTAGGTGAAGCTGTCGAAGTAGCCGAACTTGGTCGGCATCCGCGCGTGCGCGACGCGCTCGATGATCCGCTCGCGGCGGCGGCGGTATTCGACGAGGTCTGCGATCGCGCAGATCAAGAGCCCGTGCTTCTCGGCGAACTGCTCGAGCTGCGGGACGCGGGCCATCGTCCCGTCGTCGTTCATGATCTCGCAGATCACGCCGGCTGGACGGAGGCCGGCGAGGCGGCACAGGTCGACGATGCCCTCGGTCTGCCCGGTCCGGACCAGCACGCCGCCGTCGCGCGCACGGAGCGGGAACACGTGTCCCGGCCGCACGACGTCGTGCGGCTGGGCGCTCGGGTTGACCGCCGCCAGGATCGTCCGCGCGCGGTCCGCCGCCGAGATCCCGGTGGTCACGCCCTCGCGAGCCTCGATGCTGACGGTGAACGCCGTGCCGTATCGCGAACCGTTGTCGGGGGCCTGCGGGGTCAGGTTCAGCTGATCGCAGATCGCCCCTTCGAGCGCGAGGCAGATCAGGCCGCGCGCGTCGCGCGCCATCAGGTTGACGAGCTCCGGCGACGCGAACTCGGCCGCGAAGCAGAGGTCGCCCTCGTTCTCCCGGTCGGGATCGTCGACGAGCACGATCGGGCGACCGCGCTTCAGCTCTTCGAGGACTTCGGGGACGGACGCGAATGCCATGGGGTCGTCAGGGCCAGAGCCGGTGGAACCGGCCGAATCTGGGGGGCGGGGATTGTATTTCGCCCGGGTGCGAGCGCCATGGCCGTTCGCGGTGGCGACGCGGTTGGACGCCGCGTTCCCACGATCCGGACGGTGGCAACGGGCGTTCCCGATCGCCCGTCGGCAACCGCTTCCCGCGCCTCAATTCGACCTCTCCGGACCGCCGATCCCCCGAAGGCAGCAGGGACAGCGTCGGACAGCACCGAAGACGAGCACCGGAAGATGAAGCGCAGCACGATCGGAGCCCTCGTGGGGATGGGTCTCCTGGCCAGCGCCACAGCCATCGGGAACGCGGACGGCAGGCTCCGCGGGGTCGGCGAACGCCTCGCGACGCTCGAGGGTCTCGCCCGGGCCGATGCGGACCGACTGACCGTTCTCGAACTCGCAGCGCGCACCGAGACGCCGCAGCAGCGGCCAGCGATGCCCGCTCCGGTGTCCGAGTCCCGGCTCCAGGATCTGCAGGCCGAGATGATCGGCCTCCTCGAAGAGCGGCTCACCGCGCTCGAGGCGCGGCTCGATGCGACATCGCAGGGCGTGCAGGAAGCCTCGTTCCTCCGCGAGGAACTCGAGCTCGCGCGCCAGGACGCCGCCGCGCTCCGCGACCAGGTGAGTCGCGACGTCGGCCGGACGCAGAAGCTCGTCGACCTCTACCGCGACGACCTGCACCGGCACGGCGTGCGCGTCCGTCGCGCGACCGAGAACACCCAGGCCGAACTCGCGCGGCTCACAGGCCGGGTACGGCCGGACGCCGCCGAACTGACCCGCGACCTGCTGTCACCCACCGTCCAGCTGAACGGCCAGGAGACCGTCGGATCCGGGACCCTGGTCCGCTCCGACCGCGACCCGCGAACCGGAGCTGCGCGCAACTACGTGCTGACCGCCTACCACGTGGTCCGGAACATCCTCAACGACACGCCGAACGCCCGCGCCGAGGGCATTCCGGTGACCGTCTACACACCGGAGGGCCGCGTCGAGGTCCGCGCCGAACTCGTGTCGAGCGAACGCGCGCTCGACGTCGCACTCCTCGAGCTGGACACCGACCGGACGTTCGACCAGGTCGCGAAGGTCCTGCCCCGCGAGGCGAGCGACGCGGTCCGCGTCTGGGACGACGTCTACGCGATCGGCTGTCCGCTCGGCAACGATCCGATCCCGACGCAGGGCACCGTCAGCAGCACCGAGAACCTGATCCAGGGCACCAACTACTGGATGATCTCGGCGCCGACCTACTACGGGAACTCGGGCGGCGGGATCTTCCTCGCCGACGGTCGCCGCCTGCTGGGCGTGTTCTCGAAGATCTACACCCACGGCCGCGGCAATCCCGTCGTCGTCCCCCACATGGGGCTGTGCACGCCGATGTCCGCGATCTACGCGTGGCTCGACGCGGAGGGCTACGGCGACGTGATCCCGCAGGTCCCGCTCGCCGCCGACGCGGCTGACCTCTCGTCGCCGGGGCGCTGACGACCGGCGCTACTCGCCGATCGTGATCCGCAGGCCGGGCGTCATCGCGACGCCCTGGACCGCACCCGGATCGACGTGGACGAACTGCACGTGGACCTTCGTGCAGGCGATCGCCGGGTCGTTCGGGATCGGCAGCGGGATGCGGGCCGTCGCCGACGGGAACGCGGTCTGCGCGAACGTGTAGGCAGACTGCAGGTCGACGAGGACCGTCCCGCCGAACGCGGGCAGCGAGCCCTGTGCGAATCCGACGATGCCGACGCCCTGGTGGAACCATGCGCCACCGCCGCGGTAGAGGATCTCGACCGTCCGCCCGACCCTCGGCGTGCCGTCCAGCCCGATCGTCGGCACGGTCGCAGTGCCGGCCACCCCGGTGCCGTAGACCTCGGCCCCTGCGGTGCACCGCGGCTCGCCGGGATTCGCGTAGAGCCACGCGATCGCCTGGTCGCCCAGCACGGAGTCGTAGACCTGCACGTCGTCGATGTCGCCGGGGAACCACTCGCTGCTGCCGCCGCGCGAGCCGATGTGCCATTCCGGACCCGGCATCGCCGGCGAACGCCAGCCGCCGAACGCATCGACGCGCTGGCCGTCCAGATAGAAGGTCGTGGTCCCGGTCGACGAGTCGTTGGTCACCGCGACGTGGCTCCAGGTGCCGACCGGCACCACCGCCGACGAGCGATAGCTGCCGGACCCGGAACCGGTCAGCGTCAGCTGGCTGAACCAGGTGCCGAACCACCAGCTCTGGCCGTTCGAGAAGAAGCGTGCCCCACCCGGACCGTTGCGCGACGGGCGGACCCAGCACGCGACCGAATAGCCGCCGACGAGGCCGTCGAGCCCCCGACCGCTCGGCACGCGGATCGTGTCGTCGACGCCGTCGAACGTGGCCGCTGCGCCCGTGGCCAGCAGCGCGCCGGGCCGCCCGAGGAGCGCGCCCGAGGCCACGCCGTCGAGCGCGTTGGGGCCACTGTCGGCGACGGTCGTCCCGCCCGACTCATCCAGCTTCCAGTGGCCGACGAGACCGCGGTCGCGGCGCTCGAGGCAGGTGCGCGTCGCGACGAACGCGGCGATCTGCGCCTGGTCGTTCGGGCCGAATCCGCCCGCCGTCCCGCAGCCGCACATCACGTCGCAGGTATCGAGGCAGTGCGGGCAGTTCCAGTTGTGGCCGAGTTCATGGGTCAGCACGTCGGCGTTCTGGCCGAACGAGCTGCCGAAGCGGGACAGGCCGTAGGCGGTGCCGGTGTTGCAGACCACGCCGACGTACGCGAGACCGAGGATGTTGCCCATCGCACGCGACGTGACGAAATGCGCGACGTCGCGGCGCACGCCGGCCTGATTGCTGTTCCACTCGCCGCGGAACTGGGTGCCGAGGATCGTTCCCGCGTCGTTGCCCGAATAGGGGTCCGGCTCGGCGGTCCGCACGATGATCGTGGTGATGCCGTGGAACAGCTGGGCGTCTCGCTCGAAGACCACGTTGGTCGCATCGAGGGTCCGCTCGACGTCGGCGATGACCGCCGGGATCGACCCACCCTTGAACTGGTAGAAGTCGTGGTCGCAGTCGAACGCGATCTCGGCGAGCAGGACCTCGCCGTTCTGCGCCGCGCCGACCGATCCGTGGTGCTCCGTGTGCACGCCCGCGTCGAGCACGCCGCAGCTCCCGGCCGGCAGGGGTGCCGGACGGTGGGCGACGTGGAGCGTCGGCGCGAGGCCAGGCACGAGGTCGACCGCGGGCTGGACGTGGCAGAACACGCCGTCGGCGTCGACCATCGTCAGATACAGACCACCCCACTCGAGAGAGGCCGCGACCTCGATGCCCACGTGTCCCTCAGCCACGCCGCGGTAGGTCCGCGACGGCGGCGGCACCGGCAGCGGGCGCTCGACCCCGTCGGCGCCGATCTCGATCACCTGGAAGTCGCCGGTGCGGACCCTCGCGCTGCGTCGCAGCACGAGCGGGTAGTCGACTCCTTCGAAACGCACGTCCACCCGGAACGCATCGGGCAGGTCGGCCGGAAGCCGGAGGCCCTGGATCTCGAAGTCCCGGACGCCGAGGGCTGCGCACATCCCGGCATCCAGACCCGTCGGGAGCTGGGCTTGGAGCGCGGAGACGGCGAACGAGAGCGCGAGGCCCAGACGGGTCAGGTTCGGCAGCATGGCATCGGGTCCCGGGATCCGGGGGACGCCCATCCTAGGGATGGGCGGACGCTCGGGCAGGACCACCGGACCGATTCGAGAACCGGCCGACGCCCTGCGCAGATCAGCGCAGCACGCGGAGCCGTCGCAGTCGATCGCCCGGGATCTCGGCGGAGCGACCGAGCGCGATCAGGCAGCGGGCCTTCAGGTCCTCGGCGACGCCGCCCGCGCCGCGCTCGATCGCATCCTCTGCGCACTCGAGTCCGCGCTTGGCGTTGCCGCGCTCGAAGAACAGGCGCCCCAGCTCGACGTGCGCCTCCGCCTGCTCGGGACGTCGGCGGACGACCTCGTGCACGGCGTCGAGCGCCTCGTCCGCCTGCCCCAGCCGACGGAGCGCGATGCCCGCGTGGAGCAGTGCCGGCCAGAATCGCGGCTGGAGTTCGAGGTAGGCCTGCATCTCGAGCAGTGCCGGGCGGGGGTTCCTGCCGCGCTCCGCCCGCGCCGCCGCCGCGGCGAAGCGACGCTCGAAGTCCGGCTTGGCGATCAGCAGGAGCCCTCGGACCGCGCGGTCCTCGGCGCTGGTCGGCAGCTCCGACTCGGCGAGCGCCGCCTCGAGCTCACGCCGCCCGCCGACCGGCCGGCCGAGGGCGACGAGGCAGAGGCCGAGATCGATGCGCTCCACGGGGTCTGCCAGCAGGCCGACGAAGTCCGTGACGGTCTCGACGACGTCTCCCGGCGCCTTGGCGCCATCGGTGAGCACGTCCTCGAGATAGCGGAACAGCACGCCGCCCGAGCGATCGTCGTCCCACTCGGCCGCGCGGCGCTCGCGCTCCAGCTTCCGCCAGAGGCCGCGCCGCATCGCTTCCCAGCCGTCGACCGGACGGGACTCGGCGAACGCGAGACGGCCGAGGTGCGCGAAGAAGTCCGGGTGACCGTCGACCTCGAGGCCGCGGAGCCACAGCTCGCGCGCCACCTCGTTCTCGCCGTCGTTCGCGAACAGCACGCCGAGCGCTTCGAGCGCACGGGCCGGCGGCTCGGCGAGCCCGGCCGCGTGCTCGAGCCACTCGCGCGCGCGGTCTTCCTCGTCGAACGCCGAGAGGTGCTCCGCGACCGACGCGCAGCCCTCACCGTCCGTCGGTTCGGCGATCAGCACGCGGTCGAGGAGACGCAGGCACGACCGGCGCGAGATGCGCTCGCTGAGCAGCGCGGGGAACAGCGCATCGCCGAGCGCGCGCAGCGCGAGGCCGAAACCCGGGTCCTCCTGGAGCGCCTCCGCGAAAGGCCCCAGCAGGTCGTCGCCGTAGCGGTCGGACTCGAGGTCGGGGTCGCTGGTCAGGAGCGCCGCGCCGTCGAGGCCCTCGAGAAAGCTGTAGAAGGCGACCGGGTTCCGGGTCAGCAGCCCGCGCGCGCGGTCCCCGAACGGCAGCCTCAGGACGGAGGCGAGGTGCTCGCCCAGCCGGATCACGCCCGGGATGGGATCGTCCAGCGCGAGCACCGCGCGGATCCCGTGGTGGAAACCCTCACCCTCGAACTCGACGCCCTCACCGTCCTCGCTCGCTTCCGCAGTGCCCGCGACGTGGACCGCGAGGTCGACCGCCAGCCCGTCGCGGACGCGCCGCATCGAGCCGGCGACCAGCGCCCGGATCGCGTGCCCGCCGAGCATCGCGTGCACCTCGTCGGGCGACGGCACCGACGAGAGCGTGACCCAGCGGGGCGGCCCCTCGCCGGGCGCCGAGTGGACCTCGAGCATCCCGGCCGGCCCGGAACGACCGGCGTTCAGCAGCTGGTGCAGCACGTCGGGAAGGCGGCGCGCGAGGATCTCCGCGTCGACCTTGAGCCCGTCGATCGGCTCGGGGAGTGCGAACGGAAGCAGGAACACTCCGGGGGTCGCGCCCCCGGGCAGCTCTGCGCCAGCACCCTGGCCCTCGTCGTGGTCACTCATCGCTACCGCCCCCGTCGTTGCCCAGATTCCCTGAGGTCGATACGCGTCGGTCGGCGTGGGGCCCGTCGAGCTCCCAGGTCGGCCGCGCGGCCCGAGGCCGCAAGCGGATCGTTCCAGATCCGCCCGTCGGGTGACAGCCGCGGCCCCGAAAAACCGCCCCACGGATGCGGACCACCGCATTCCAGGGTCGCCTGCGCGGACGCCTACTGCACCGGATGTCGGCGACCGGATCGGCCGATCAGCCCGGCGGCCAGGAGAGGTCCCGGCCGCCCAGCAGGTGGACGTGGAGGTGGAACACCGTCTGCCCCGCCCCCTCGCCGCTGTTCACCACCAGCCGGAACGCATCGCCGCAGCCCTCCTGCCGGGCGACCTCTCCCGCGATGCAGAACAGATGGCCGAGCGCGATCCGGTCCTGGATCGTGCAGTCCGCCGCGCGCGGGATGGGCCGCTTCGGGATCAGCAGGATGTGGACGGGGGCCTTCGGGTCGAGGTCCCGGAACGCGAGGCAGAGGTCGTCCTCGTAGACGACGTCCGCGGGGAGATCGCCGCGGAGGATCCGGGCGAAGACGTTCTGGTCGTCGTAGTCCATCGTCGGGGCGCGCAGTCTGCCCGAGCCACCGGGCGGCCGCCAGGGAGACGGCCAGAGCGACGGTCACCGGCCACGGTCGGGCGACGACACCGCCGCCCGGTCGGCACGACGTCCGCGCAGGACCCGGGCCCGCCGGCGCGCCAACTCCTGCATGTCGACGTGCTCGTCGTGCTCGTCGACGATCTCCTGGCCGAGCAGGCATTCGAGAACGTCCTCGAGCGTGACGATGCCCTCGAAGCCGCCGTACTCGTCGATCACCGCGACCATGTGACGCTTGCCGCGGATGAACTTCTCCAGCAGCTGTGGCCCCTTCATCGAGTCGGGCACGAACTCGAGCGGGCGGACCAGGTCGGCGAGCGGTCGGTCCATGGATCCGTCCGCGACCGCGTCGTAGAGCTCGCGCCGGTAGACGACGCCGATGATCTTGTCGTGGTCCTCGCTCTCGTAGACGGGCAGGCGGCTGTGGCGCATCGTCCGCAGCGTGTCGGCGAGCGCGCCGACGGTCTGGTCGATCGCCACCGAGTGGACGACCGTGCGGGGGGTCATCAGGTCGCGCGCAGAGACTTTGTCGAGACCGAGTGCGTTCTCGACCCAGAGCATCTCGCTGGACGTGAGCACGCCGCCCTGCGCGGCCATCCGCGAGAGCGCGATGATCTCGTCCTCGGTCGGACCCGCCGCCCCGCCGCTGCCGGTGAGCTTCGACATCAGGAAGCGCGCAGGGCGTGCGACCGGCCAGGAGACCCAGAGGATCACCTGGAGCGGCATCACCAGCAGCGGGATCAGTCGCGCCGCGTACCGGACGCCGAGGCTCTTCGGGATGATCTCGGAGAAGATCAGCACGAGGAACGTGAACACGCCGGCGAACCAGCCGATCGCGGCGTTGCCGAAGTGCTCACCGACCAGCGCGCCGGCCACCGAAGCGCCGAAGGTGTTGGCGACGGTGTTCACCGCGAGGATCGCGGCGATCGGCTCCTCGACGTGCTGGCGGTAGGCCGCGAAGCGTCGCGCGCCGAACACGCCGTTCTTCTTGGCCACCTCGAGCTGGGCCGGCGTCAGCGAGTAGAGCGCCGCCTCGAGGAGTGAGCACAGGAACGAGGCCGCCAGGGTGAGACCCGCGACGAGGACGATCGCCGTCACCGGTCGACCTCCTCGGCGGAGAGGCTCGGCTCCGGCGACGGTGCGCGGGAGAACGGGGGCTCGAAACAGGTCCTTCGGGAGTCGCGCGCCGGGGCGGCGACTTCGAACCGAAGGACCGAGGGACTCGGAGGACGGTCGGATTCCATCGATGCTGTCTGGAGACGACCAGAGCCGTCCACGGAGGGGCGGGTCTGGCTCCCCCGGCGATCCCGGGGGTCGGAGAGTTATCGGCGGCCTGCCCCGGACAGCGCAAGGGGCCTGGGACCAGGATCGAGTCCCCGCCGGATCTCCGGTATCCTCCGCGCCCCCCTGCTGATGGCGTTCCCTCCCCAAGGCCCGGCTTCGTCCTTCGGACCGAAGAACCTGCTGGAACAGGGTTTGGCAGCCCAGCGCGAGGGACGTCTCGACGAAGCGATCCAGCTGTTCGAGCAGGTCGCGAGGCGGGCTCCGCGCGTCGCGCAGCCCCACCAGCTGCTGGCGCTGGCCCTCGCCGAAGCCGGGCGCCACGAAGACGCGCTCCGCGCGGTGCGCCGCGCGCTGAAGCTCGAGGACCGGAATCCGGGCGTCCACTTCGCCCACGGCCGGGTGCAGACGATGGCCGGGCACCCGGGCCGCGCGCGACAGGCTTTCGAGCGGGCCACAGCCCTCGACCCGGCGAGCGTCCTGCTCCGGCTGCACTGGGCGAGCGCCGCCGAGGCCGCGGCTGGTGACCCGACCGAGGCCATCGGCACGGCCGGGCAGATCTACGAGGACGCCGCTGCGGTGGCGCCGCAGGACCCGTCCGTCCCGGCTGCCCATGCGGAGATGCTCCTGCGCCACGGGCACGCGGACCGCGCGATCCCACTGCTGGAGCGCGCGCTCGCGCTCGCACCGTCCTCGGTCGCCTGTGCGGCCAACCTCGCGGCCGCACACCGTGCGACGGGAGACGGGCCGCGCGCGGTCGACGCATACCGCGCGGCGCTGGCGATGGCTCCGCAGGCGCACGCCCTCCGCGTCAACCTCGCGCAGACGCTGCGCGAGGCCGGGGACAAGGAGGCCGCCATCGCCGTGCTCGAGGAGACGCTCGCCCTCGACCCGGACCGCGACGAGGCGCGCATCCTGCTGCTGCGGCTCCGCCGCAGCAGGATGCGCGACGTGCACACCGCGTGGATCGAGCAGATGGCGGCGTCGCCCGAGCGCGCCGGCCGTCTCCACGTCGACGCCGCGTTCACCTGGGCGAAGGTGCTCGAGGACCTGGGCGAGGAGGAAGCGTTCTTCGACGCGCTGTGCCGCGCGAACGAGGCCCGGCTCGCTGGACTCCCGGACGACACCGGCGAGGACGCGCTCCTCGACCGGGTGATCCGCGCGTTCGGCGGAGGAGGCTTCGCCGGTGGCCAGGGCTCCGCGGACCCGACGCCGATCTTCGTCGTCGGCATGCCCCGGTCCGGCACGACACTGGTCGAGCAGATCCTCGCGAGCCACCCCGAGGTCGCGGGCGCCGGCGAGACGACCTTCCTGGGCGAGGCGCTCGCGAAGGCCCTGCCCGAGCCGGGCTACCCCGAACGGCTGTTCCAGGCCAGCGATGCCGAGCTCCGCGCCGCGGGCGACGCGTACGTCGCGCGGCTGCGGCGGGCCCACCCCGACGCGCGCCACGTCGTCGACAAGATGCCGCTCAACTTCGTGCGCATCGGCGCGATCCGGGCCGCACT
>JAQCBR010000184.1 GCA_027621295.1 Planctomycetota bacterium | reverse complement strand
CCACCAGCTGGGGCTGGACCACGAGCGGCTGACGTTCCGGTTCGGGGGGCGCGACTACCGGCTGACGGATGTGCATGGGCATGTGCTCCAGCAAGTCCTGGACTGAAGCCAGGCCGCGGGGCGCCCGACTTCAGAGGCCGAGCGTGAGGACCAGGCCGTTCGTCAGTGTCGGCGTCGCTTGCCCAGGCTCGATCAGCAGCGCCTGCACACGGACGACGAATCCGACAAACGCAGGATCTGTTGGAATCGCGATGGGTGCGGTCGCCCCTTGGGGTCCTGGAGCAAGGCTAATCAGGACATCCGGTGATGCGTACGCTGCACACCCAGGGAGCCCGAATCCTGTCAAATCTGCAGGGAATGGTATCCCGAAGAACGTCGCGTCTGCCCCGACCATGGCCCGAGCAGGAACGCTGGCTGCTCCTCCGACCACCGTAATGCCCATAGTCGTCCCTAGGACAGGAAGGCCAGATGCGACCAAGCTGGCCGATGAGCCTGCTGGGCAAGTCGAGCCGGTGGACAAGACTCTGGCGCGGTTGCCATTCCCTGCCTCTGGGACCCAGGTCCAGTTCGGTGAACCGGCTGAAGATCGGAAGGAGCCCACTTGGGCTGATGCGGAGGCATCCTGGACCGAGTTCCCCTGCCCCTCGTCAAGTAGGAGCAACATCACCGTGGAGGCGTCCGGCGCCCAGTCACGAGAGGGTGTGAAATTGCTCGAATAGCGCTCGATCGTAGATATGCGGAGGTCGTCGAGGTCCCAGGACTCCAGAGTGTTGGAGTTGTGTCCGACGGTGGTAGTGGTTTGGGCGTTGATGACGTTGCACGTTAACCAGCACCCGTTGCCCAAGCCTGTGCCTGGCCCCTCGTCGACAATTCTTTGCCCGTCCACGTAGACAGACCAACGCCCTGAGCTACGGCGCACCAGCGCGAGGTGGTGCCAAGCTCCATCTGCGGGCACGGCCCCCGGGCCGGGCAAAGTGACTCCTCGATAGCTGGAGCCCTGATGCCAAGGAGAACCTGCGTAGACGTAATCCAGGGAGCCGTTTCCGAGGATCGAAAGCGCCTTGTGCTCTGCAGAGCCTCGGTATCTGGACCACGTCGTATCACCGCGCTGGGAGTCGGCTCGTGCCCAGTATTCGATCGTTGCCGAATCCCCTGTGTTCATTGTCGCGTGGTGCGGGAACTCCACGTAGGTGGAAGGCCCCAGACGAAGGGCTGTTCCCTGAGCAATGAGGTAGGGCGAGAACGCAGATAATGCGAGCAGGAATATGTAGGCAGATATGCGCATATTTTTCAATGCAATCAGTGGCAATCACGGATGAGCGAGTAGCAGATATCGACAATGAAAATTTTGATACTCATGTTGGGAGCATATCAGTCCCAATGAAAACCAGGATTGTCGCAACATCCTCAGAACCCCATCACGCACTCTAGCCCGTTCGTCAGGCTCATCCCCCAGGCGTTCCCGCTCGCGTCCGTCGCCATCAGCTGGGCTCGGAAACCCTGGCCAGCGAGGGCGAAGTCGTTGGGGATGGTGAGGCTGAGTGCTGCTTGGCCACTTCCGGAGGTCGTGATGGGGGCGAGGAGGTCGGGGCCGGCTTGCGCTTGGCAGCCGGTGAGGCCGAACGGCGTGAGGTCGAGGGGGAGTGGAAGTCCGAGGAAGGTGCCGTCGAGGCCGAGGAGGAAGACGGCAGCTTGGTTCGGGAGCGTGTTGGTGCAGCTCAGCGTGAACGTCGTGTTGATCCGCGGGGGCTGGGCGGCGGAGAGCTGCGGGCTCGTGGAGCCGGGGCAAGCTGCTCCGATGATGGTCACGCTGGCTCTGGGGCCACGCGGTCCGACCTCGAGGACCTGCAACTCATTGGCGGTCGAGCTCGTGAAGCCTTCGTAGACGATGAGGTCGTTTCCTGCCGGGGTCTCGAAGAGCGCGGCTGCGTGGGTGGCGCGGGGACGGGCGGTGCCGGTGATCGAGGGGACCTGCCACGTGGTGCCCGTCCATTCCCAGGTGTCGCTGAGCGGCTGGTTGTTGGCGTCGGCGCCCCCGTGGAGGACGACGGGATCCGGGCCCGTGAGCGTGTGCGTGCTCCGTGCCGACGGAGCCGCGCCGGTCTCCTGCGACCAGTTGGTTCCGTCCCACGTCCAGGTGTCCGCGAGCACGACGCGCGACGGGATCTGGGTGGACTCGCCGCCGAACATCACGATGCGCTGCGTGAGTCGGTGGTAGGCCATCGCGTGCGCGTTGCGTGCTGGCGGCGTGGTCGTCGGGTTGCGGCGGGTCCACGTCGTGCCGTCCCACTCCCAGGTCTCGTTCGACAGGGCGAACGGAGTCAGGGAGCCGCCGAAAGCGACCACGCGGCTGCGGTTCTCATCGAAGGCGAGTCGGATCCCGCCGTAGTTGGGTGCGGCGCCGTTGAGGTTCTGCCAGGACGAGCCGTTCCACCGCGAAGTGGAGCCTGCGCTGACGGCGATGATGCCTGTGCCGTCGAACGCCATGGCTCCGCCGACGAGCGGTGCCGGATTGCCGGGGGAAGACGTCCAGGTGGTGCCGTCGTAGACCCACGTCTCGAACGAGAAGCCGCCGATGGCGATGGCGACGTTCCGGTTCGGATCGAAGGCCATCGAGGGCAGCAGGAGGGGTGAGGGCGCGGTCGCAGGAGCTTGCCAGGCCCATGGTGATTGGGCGGGCGCGAGCGCGGAGAGCGCCAGGGAGAGCACGGCAGCCGCGGTGGGGCGACCGATCAGGGTGTGGATCGAGGTGTTCATCGGAGAGTCTCGGTGTGCCAAGTGGGGAGGGAGGAGCCTCACAGCTCCCCGATGCGGACGGTCAGTCCGTTGGTGGTCAGGAGTCCGGCAGTGTTCGCGCCCGGCGCGAGGACGACGCCCTGCGTCTGGAGCTGAACGCCGAGGTAGTTGACGTCGTTCGGCATCCCGATCGCGAGGTTGGCCGAGCTGCCCACTCGAACCGTGGGGTAGGTGATGTCGGTGGCCGCGTAGAGCCGGCAGCCGGTCATGCCGAAGAAGCTCAGGTCCAGCGGGAACGGCAGGCGGCTGAAGCCGACGAAGACGAACGCCGACGCCGACGGGCTGGACGGGAGGTCGTCGAGTCTGAGTCGTGCGGTCCCGCCGATCACCGGGTCGCTGCTGGCCAGCGGACCGAGGCGCGGAGAGACCCCTCCGCCCGAGCAGCCGGGGCCGGTCGGGATGTGGCGGCCGAACAGCGGAGCTTCGATCGACCAGACGTCCTGCAAGAGCGTCGTGCCGCAGGCGCCGCCGAACGCTAGCGTCCTTCCGGCGGAGGCGTCGTGGGCGATGCGCGCGGTGGAGCGAGGAGCGGGCGAGGCGCCCGACGGCTCGAGCGCCATCCAGCCTTGGCCGTCCCACGACCACAGGTCCGACGTGCAGCCCGCGCCGCCGTCTCCCTGGAAGACCAGGGTCCGGCCGCTCTCCGCGTCGAACGCCATCCCGAAGCCCTCGCGCGCTCCCGGGCCGAAGGAGCCGCCGGGCTGCGCGGACCGTGGAACGAGGCGCCAATCTGCGCCGTCGAACTCCCACAGATCGTCGAAGTTCTGCTGGTAGTCGCGCGTGGCGCCCGCGTGCATCACGACCGTCTGACGAACCGTGTCGTAGGTCGCGCTCATGTCCCAGCGAGCTGAGGGCGCGCTCGCCGGGCTCGACTGGGTCCAGTCCTGGCCATCGAAGAGCCAGGTGTCTCCGAAGGCCACAGTGTCATTGCCGCCCCCGAACAGCACCATCGCCCCGAGGCCCGGCAGGAAGGCCATCGCGCCATTGCGGCGCGGGGATGGGGCGCGGCTGGTCGCTACCCGGGACCAGTTCGAGCCGTCGTATTCCCAGGTGTCGTTGACGTATGTGGGCCCGGCCGGTCCCTGTGAGCCTCCTCCGAAGAGCACTGTCCGCCCGCGAGCGCTGTCGTAGGCCAGCATGGGATACGCACGCCCCGTCGGGGTGTTTGCCGGATTGACCTGCGACCAGTTGGCCCCGTCCCACTCCCAGGTTTCGGAGCTGTATTGGACTGGGTTCTCGGTCAGACCACCGAACAGGACCAGCCGGTCCCGCCGCGCGTCGTAGACCATGCGGTGCCCCCAGCGGTCGCTGGGAGAATTGGCAGGGCTCTGGCGAGTCCACTGGCCCTCCGCGAACAGCCAGGTGTCGCTGAGGGCGTCCGCCGGCGACGTCGCGACGAGCCCACCGAACAGCCATGCGCCGCGGTTGGGGTCGAAGGCGATCGCGCCGCTGTTGCGGCCGGCGGGGTTCCTGACCGAATAGGCACGCAGCCACGATTCGCTGTCCGAGGCCGTCGACGTCCGCGCTTCCCACGTGTCGGTCAGGAAGCCGCTCGCGTTGCGGCCGCCGAAGACGAGGATCGATCCCTGGTTCGAATCGAACGTCAGCTGTTCGCCGTGGCGCACCACGGGACGACCGCTGGCCGAGACGTCGACCCACCGCATGCCGCTCCACTCCCATACGTCCTCGCGCAGACCCTGCGCATCGCGGCCGCCGTAGACGACGAGCGTGCGGCGATCGGAGTCGTAGGCCATGCCGTGCCCGCTGCGGGCCGGGGGGACGACGGCGGACTGTAGCTGGGACCAGTTGGAGCCGTCCCAGCACCAGAAGTCGGCGAGCGGCTGGCCGCTCGTGTCGAGACCGCCGAACACGTAGGCGCAGTTCGCATCGCGGTCGTAGGCCATGGCGTGCCGATGGCGCGCCGGCGGAGACTGCGCCGGATTGACGAAGTTCCACTGGCCGTTCGCATACAGCCACGTGTCCGCGAGCAGGGCGCCGACCGGGTTGCGACCGCCGAAGAGCAGGTTGCGCCCCTGTCCGTCGAGGACGACCTGGTGTCCGTCGCGCTCGACAGGGTTGAGCGTCGAGAACTGGCGGACGAAAGCCGTCCCGTCCAGCGTGTAGGTGCTGCGCTGGGGGCCGTTGGTATCGCGCCCGCCGAAGATCAGGAAGCCTCCGCCGGCCTTTGCCGTCAGCGAGTGATCCGTCAGACCCGCGGGAGTGCCGGTCGTGTTGACGGACGTGTAGTTGACCGGTGCGTTGGGGCCGGGCTCGCGTCGTGAGGCCGTCACGAGCGATGCGGCCACGCCCGTCGCGCCGAGCTCCGAGGCGTAGACCGCGAACCCGTCGCCGCTCGGCGAGGCGAACGCCGCGTGGTCGGACCACGCCGGAACCTGCCCCTCGGTTGCGACCGTGGTCCAAGTGCCGCCCTGCCAGATCCACACGTCAGAGAAGTTCGTGGTCCCGTCGCCACCTCCGACCAGCAGGACCCCGTCGCCCTCGGGCGATGCGATCATCGCGTGACGCGCGCGGGAGCTGGGAGAAGCGGCTGGAGAAGCCTGCGTCCAGCTCGTGCCGTTCCACTCCCAGGTGTCACCCAGGACGGCGGAGGGATCGGTGAGGCTCGACTGCCCGCCGAAGACCACGACGCGGTTGCGTGCCGGATCGAACGCCATGCCGTGCCGCTGGCGCGCCGGGGGGGAGGATGCCGGGCTGCGACGGCTCCAGCTCGTGCCGTTCCACTCCCAGGTCTCGGCGGACACGCTGAAGATCGACGCGATTCCTCCGAACGCGACGACCACGTTGCGAACCGGATCGTGGGCAAGGCGCACCCCAGAAGGTGCGGGCGCCGTCGCGGCGCGCGTCGTCCAGCTCGAGCCGTCGAAGCGCCAGGTCGAGCCGAGCGCGACGCCGATCACGTCCTGACCGTCGTGGACGATCGGCATGCCCGTGAGGGGGGAGACCGCGCCGGGAACGCGGTTCCAGCTGGCGCCGTTCCATTCCAGCGTATCTGTGGTCAGGGCGCCGACGACGACGGCGACGCCGCGGGCCGCGTCGAGAGCGGCCGACGGGGCGGCGGCTCCGGGTGCCGGCGATGCGGGCCTGAGATACCAGGGTTCTTGGGAGGCCGCGGCGCACGTCAAGGCGAGTGCGGTCGCGGAGGCGGAGAGAGCTCGGTTGCGCAACATGGGTGTGGGTCCGGGGAGGCAGTCAGGCGAACAATGCCTTGCCGTCGGTCAGTGCCTCGATCGTGCGTGCAAGAGCTCGCAGGGGGCTCAGATCAAGGCGGCAGGCGCCAAACGATCGTTGGGACGGGGGCGGACAGGAAATTCGTGTCCGAGAGGTTCCGCGCGCTTCCCATGCGGTGGAGCGCACGAGCGCTGCCGATGGCAGCCCGCTGGCGGGGTCGTGGAGCACGCCCGCGAGCGCTCTCCCGCGGCCGCGGAGCGGCTGGCAGCCAAGCTCTCGCGACCAGATCGCCGGCCTCCGACTCGGTGCGCGGGTCACACGCCACCGCGGCGTCCCGCGCGGGACGACTATCGCTTCGAGATGTCGGTTCTCTCCGCGTCGACGTCGAACGCGAGGCTGCGGAACCACGGGAACAGGTCCTCGCCCACGGCTTGGCTCCAGACGGCGACGAGGTCGTCGAAGGTGTAGG
>JAQCBR010000183.1 GCA_027621295.1 Planctomycetota bacterium | reverse complement strand
GGGCCGCACCCGGCCTCGCACCCTCCGGCGACCCCTCGGGCTCGGCGCGTCCGATCCCCGCCGTTTCCCACTTGTCCGGGGGCACGACGCCGTCCGGGAGCTGCTCGGCGCGGAGTCCGCTCAGGTCCACTTCGGTCGAGCCGAGATGGTCGAGCGTCGCGTCCCCGCGGCCGCGGCCCAGTCCGCCGCGACCCGGTCGGCCGTCGCCGTCCTCGCCGGGAGTCGGGTCCCACCCTTCTCCCTGCGCCTGCATCGGGCCGTCGGTCTCGCCGGACGCCGCGCCCTCCTGATCGAGGAGGCGCTGCAGGGCTTCTGCGTCGACGCGGCCGGCGAGCTTGTCCTTCGCGTGGTCGAGCCGCACCTTGCCGCGTTCGGCGAGGGCGCGCGCGAGGTCGCGGATCCGCTCCGCGTCGAGGCTTTCGGGGTCGAGCGCGCCGCCCGACTCGCCTGCCGCCGCACCATCTCCCGCCCCACCGCGGCGGGCCAAGGACTCGAGCGCGGACCGAACGTCGGGCGGCAGACCCTCGAACATGCCGAGCTCCTGGGCGCGTGCCGCGAGTGCCGCGAGCTCACGACGGTCCTGGGCCTCGGCGTCCCGGGACGCGAGCGCGCTGGCGAGTTCGGCGGAGCGTGCCCGCACGGCCTCGTGGCCGCGCGCGGACTCCTCTCCGGCCTCACGGACCGCATCGACGAACGCATCCACCTCCCACCATCCGACGGCCTCCTGGTCTTCGATCCTCTGCTCCAGGGCGTCGAGGCGCTGCTCGAGCTGCGAAGCCGCCTCCTCGTCGACCAACTCAAGCTCTCGGACCAGGTCCAACTCCTCGCGCGCAGACTCCAGTGCGCCCGCGATCGCAGCTGCGCCCGTTCCCGACCCGCCCGGCGGATCGAGCTGCGGCAGCAGGGCGAGGAGCCCGACGCCGACCACCGAGGCCACGGTCGCGGTCAGCGCCCCGAAGGGGCGCACCTGCGGCAGCGCCTTCTCGGCGGCGGCGAGCCGGCGCGCGGCATCCTCGCTCCACGTCCCGAGATCCCGCTCGATCGACGCGAGGAGGAGGCCCGTCCCGTGACCCCTCCGGTCGACATGGGACGCGAACGCCATCGGGCCCGGCGTCGCGCGGAGCGCGTGGAGCAGCCCCGCTCCGATCGGCACCAGGAGCGCGGAGAGCCAGCTCGCCGTCGGCGCGACCTGGACGTCGAAGAGCCGCAGCGCGATCACCGCGAAGACGGCGAGGCCCGCGAGCAGCAGCACTCCCGACCGCACGACCTCGAGCGCCTTCACGATCACGACGCGGCGGCGGAAGCGGCGCAGGGTCGTCTCGAGGGCCGGTGGGAGCGTCATGGGCAGGCGGCATCTACGAACGAAGCCGCGGGATATTCTGACACAGCAGGATCAGCGATGCTCGGACGAGGAGTCGTCAGCGATCCGGAACAGCAGCTCGCCCGCCTTCGGCACGTAGAGCACGCCCTCCGCTTCCCGATCCTGGTACTCCGCGACGTCGATGCTCGCCGGGTCCCGGTAGCCGAGCCCGATCTGGCGACACATCGCTTCCGGGATCCCGGTCGCCAGCGTGACCTGGACCCGCGCGCGCTCGACGCCGTCCTCGAACGTCCCGTCGCCCCGCACGTGGGTGCTGTGCGCGAGCACGCCCCAGGGCTCGTCGCGGAACTTCTCCCACTGCGCGACGAAGTAGTCGCGGACGTGGTAGCCGATCCGCTCGAGGACGTGGCCGTGCACGCGCGACACCTCGGTCACGTGCGGCGCCCAGATGATCAGCTCCCCGCCGTCGGCGACGACCGGCTCGAGCTTGTACATGCACTTCCCGGCGGTCCAGATGTCGGGATACATCGGCGGGCACCGAGACAGGACCGTGCGGTAGCTCCGCTCGCACCAACGGATGTGGACCTGCGAGGACAGCGAAGCCGCGGCCGACCACGCGGCGGGAGTCGGGCCGCCGTACAGCCCGGCGAGGCGACCGTCCTCCGGCCGCACGACCATGCAGAGCGCGTGCTGCTGGGCCGGGACCATGGCGGCACACCGGTCGATCACCGCGCGCACCGCGGTGTCCCGCACCCCGATGATTCCCCGGTTCGTGATCAGCGCGCCGAGCCAGTGGAAGAAGTCGATGATCTGCCGGCCCGACACGCCGGGGAACAGGTACTTGTTGCCGCCGGAATAGCCGGCGACCTCGTGCGGGAAGACCGGACCGAGGACCAGCACCTTCCGCGCGGTCGCGACCTTCCGGAGGATCGTCACCGGCACCTCGAGGGACAGGCGACCGCCGCTGATCTCCTCGACGTCGCTCTCGGTCAGCCGCCCCACTTCGACGAGCTCGCTCGCCCGGTCCCACGCATGGTTGTGGAACCGGACCTTGGGGAACGCCGCCGCGTGGCGCGCCGCGTCCCCGAGCCCCAGGTGCGCGCGGATCGCGTCGTCCGGCATCGGCGTGTGCGTGCCGAGCGCGACGACGACGTCGATGCCGGCGACCCGCGGCGCGAGCGCTTCGTGCACCGCGGCGAACACCTCGACCAGTGGACACGTCCGCGTCCGGTCGGGCACCAGCAAGACGACCTCCTCGCCGTCGACGTCGAACGCGGCGAGTGCTTCGGCGACGACGCGGCGGATCGCGTCCGCGTCGAGGATCTGGTCGGGACCGCCTTGGCCGTGGGCTCCGTGCATGCGCGCCAAGCTAGCGGGGCTGCGCTGGACCGCGCCAGCGCGAGCCGAATCAGCCGAGCGCCCGGCGCGCCAGCCGCGCGGCGCCGAGCGCGGACGCGTCCCAGTCCTCGCCGACCTCGAGCGGGACGCCGACCCGGTCCGCGAGGATCTGCTGCACGAGCGGCGCGCGGACCAGCCCCCCGCCGGCCCGCACGCTCCGGACACCGCTCCCCCGCGCGCGCAGCGCGTCGACGACCGCCCCGAGGCCGTCGATCACACCCTCGAGCACCGCGCGCCCGAGGTCCGCCGCATCGAACGAGACCTCGTCGACGAAGCCGCCGGACGGCTCCGACCGGTAGTCGGGGAAGCGACGGCCGAAGAGGCCGGGCACGAAGCGGGCGCCGTGCGCGCCCGGCACCGACGAAGCCGCCGCGGCCAGGAGCGCCGCGACAGGCTCGGATTCGTCTGGGAACAGACTTTCGGCGACGAGCCGGACCGCGTTGCCCATGTCGTTGACGGCACCACCGACCACCCATTCGCCGTCGTCGAGCGCGTAGCAGAAGAGACCGGCGCCCTCGTCCCCCGACGGCACGGCGTCGACGATGCGCGCCGCCCCGCTCGTCCCGAGCGTGACCGCGGCGACGCCATCCCCCATCGCGCCGACCCCGAGGTTCGCGAGGCAGCCGTCGGACGCGCCGACCACGACCGGCAGGCCACGGAGCGGGCCAGCCGTGGCCTCGACCACGTGGCGGGTCGGGACGAGCCGGGAGAGACGCTCCGGATCGACCCCGGCGAGCGCCAGCGCCTCGGTGTCCCACGTGCCGGTCGCGAGCTCCAGCAGACCCGTCGCGCTCGCGAGCGAGAGGTCGACGACGGCGCTCTGGCACCACGCGCGGAGCAGGAACTCCTTCGCCGAGACGAACAGCGCCGCAGCGCCGAACAGCTCGGGCTCGTCGGCACGCATCGCCGCGAGCTTGCAGAGCGGGGACGATGCGTGGACCGGCGTGCCGCATCGGTGCTGGAGCGCGCGGTGCGCGCCGGTGGCCCGCAGCGCTTCGGCGACGACGGCGCCGCGGCTGTCGCCCCAGGTGCGGAGCGGGGCGAGCGGTGCTCCGGACGCGTCGAGGGGCACGACCCCGTGCATCGCGCACGACAGCGCGACGGCGTCCGGCGGGGACGGGGACAGCGCCCGCGCCTCGGACACCGCGTCGGCGGCGGCCCGTTGGATCGCGACCACGTCCTGCTCCGACCACCCGGGCCGGGCGCTCCGCGTTTCGATCGCACGCTCCGCGCGCGCCAGCACGCGCTGGTCCGCGTCGACGACCAGAGCCTTCGCGCTGGTGGTGCCGAGGTCGAGGGCGAGGATGCGTTCCGCCATGGATGTGCCCGCAGCTTGGGCGGTGCGCCCGATCCGCGCCAGCCTGCACCGCCCGTCCCGGGCCGCGCGCGTGCACGCCGGACGCACTGCGACTAGAACCTGCCGGACGCATGGCGATCCGTCGACGAGCGAAGACCGCGCTGTCCAGCCGCGGCACCAGGACGAACGGATGCGCCCGCTGGTTCGTCGGCGCGTTCCTGACGCTCTGGGGCGCAGGCTTCGGCGGTGGCGGCGTGATGGCCTGGCGGGACGGCGAGCGCCCCTGGTTCGCGCTCGTCTTCGTGATCCCCGGGGCGATCGCGTTCCTGATCGGTCTCGGGATGCTGTTCGGGATCCGGTTCCGGCGCGCGGGCATCCGCGACGCGAGACCGCGCCCGACCGAACCGCGCGGGCCGGGCACGTTCGGGCCGACCCACCGACGGCGGCTCGCGACCGTGATCCTCTCGGTCTTCGCGCTGGTCTTCGTCGGCGCCGGGGTCTTCATGGTCCAGAACTCGGGAGCGCCGGGAGGACCGCCGATCGCGTTCGGAGTCGTCTTCGCGCTGTTCGGCGCGGGCGCGGGGCTCGGCGCGCTGCACCAGTTCCTGTCGCTCCGCAACCCGATCCCCGAGGTCGGCGTGACGGTCCCAGGCCTCGTCCCGGGGGTCACCTACGACTTCGCGTGGCGCCTCGTCGGCGACACGCGGCGACTGTCGCAGCTCCACATCGAGCTGGTCGGGATCGAGGAGGCCACATACACGCGCGGCACCAACCGGCACACCGACCGGAACGAGTTCCACAGTGAACGCCTCGGCGCATGGGATCTGCAGGTCGACGCCCCGACCGACCGCGTCCGATTCACGCTGCCTGCCGACGCGGCACCGACTTTCCACGGCAGCTCGAACAAGCTCAGTTGGCACCTCCGCTTCGTCGGAACGATCCGCTTCTGGCCCGACCTGAAGGACGACGTCGAGCTGCCGATCGGCGTCGCCAAGGACCTGCCGGAGGTCGCGGAATGAGCGAGATCGCAGCGAGCCTCACCGATGACCGGACGACCTACCGGGCCGGCGAACGCGTCGAGGGCAGGGCGCTCTGGGTGTTCCCGACCGCGCCCGAGGCCGTCGAGGTCCGCCTGTTCTGGCGGACCTCCGGCAAGGGCGACGACGAGCTCGGCGTCGTCGCCGTCCACCGCGTCGACCTGCCCGACGCGGCGGGCGACGAGTCGTTCGCGCTCGAGCTCCCGACCCGGCCGTGGACCTGGCACGGCAAGCTCGTGTCGCTCGACTGGTCGATCGAGGTCGTCGCGCTGCCGGACGAGGACGTGTTCCGCATCGACCTCGAGGTGTTGCCGCCCACGGGCGACGCGTGAGTCTTGGACCGACCGGCGCACTCGAATCCGTTCCGGACCGCTCGCCTGCACGCGCTGCGCTTCCGGTATCCGGACGGAGACTCCGAGAACGCCCTGCTTCGGCGACTCGCCGCCGCGGGAGGCCGCGGCGCGATCGTCGGCCCCCACGGATCGGGCAAGACGACGCTCTGCCTGGAACTCGCCGCGCGCTTCCGACGCGACGGACTTCGTGTCCGCGCGGTCCGCCTGGGAGACAGCCCGGAACTGTGCGGTCCGCGGTCGCTGTCCGCGTGGCTCCAGGACGCAGGCCCGGACACGGCGGTGATCGTCGATGGCGCGGGACGCCTGGGTCCGCTCGGCTGGTGGAGGCTCTGGAGAGGGTCGCGCGGCGCCGCGCGCGTTCTCGTCACCGCGCATCGCCGCTGCGCGTTCCCGGCAGTTCTCCGGACGGAGACCTCGGCACCGCTCCTGGCCGAGCTCTGCGCACGCCTCGGAGAGCCACTGGCGCCGGAGGCGAGTGCTCGACTGCTCGCCGAGTGCGGGGGTGACGTGCGCGCGGCGCTGCGTCACCTCTACGACGGTTGGGCCGCGCTCCGCCCCTGATCGAGACGCGGCCCTGGAGCGGACCGATCCCTGGGACCGCAGGTCCTGCGAAGCGACCCGAATCGCGCTCCCCGCGCCTGCGCGGCGCCCCAAGCCAACCTGCGGTGCAGGCCGATCCAGACTTCATGGCGCTGCCCCACCGCACCCTGTTCCCGACCCTCGCCGGAACCCTCGTGCTCCTGACCGCTGGCTGCACCACGCAGGTCCAGAACGGACTGACCGCTTACGGCCTCGGTGACTGCGACACCGCGCGCGCGGCCTGGACCGACGCGGCCGTCGAGGGTGACGCCGCAGCGTGCTACCTGCTGGGCCTCTACCACGACGAGGGCCGGTGCGGCCCGGCGGACCCGCGGGAGTCCGAGCACTGGTACCGACTCGCTGCCGACCAGGGTCACCCCGCCGCGCAGAACAACCTCGGCATCCTGCTGCTGGAGGGTCGGACGCGCCCGGCCGACCCGGCCGCGGCCGCCGGCTGGTTCACCGCGGCCGC
>JAQCBR010000182.1 GCA_027621295.1 Planctomycetota bacterium | reverse complement strand
AACGTGGTTCTCGCAGCGTTCATCGCGACGCCTCCTCGGCCGGCGCGGCCGGGGCCACCGCACCGGTGACCTGCGTGAAGAACGACTCGAGCGTCGGGCGCTGCAGCGCCAGCTCGCGCAGCGCGACGTCGCGGGACCGGAGCCGTGCGAACGCCTCGTCGCGCGGGTCGACGCCGTGCTCGACCGGCGCGCAGAGCCGTGCGTAGCCGCCGTCGACCGCGTCGACGCGCGCCGCGCCGCAGCCTTCGAGCCCGTCGAGGAGCTCTTCGAGCGCCGTCGGTTCGAGCGCAGCGGTCACGCAGAGCGTGCGCCCCTCCGCGGTCGCGAGCAGCTCGTCGAGCGAACCGTCGGCGCAGAGCCGGCCCTGGTGGAGGATCAGGATCCGCGAGGCGACGTCCGCGACCTCCGCGAGGATGTGCGAGCTGAACAGGACCGTGTGCTCGTGCGCGAGCTCGAGG
The DNA here is from genome assembly GCA_027621295.1 of Planctomycetota bacterium. GTDB lineage: Bacteria > Planctomycetota > UBA1135 > UBA1135 > UBA2386 > JAQCBR01. The sequence continues at coordinate 6,028 of JAQCBR010000182.1, read as the reverse complement.
ATCAGGTCCTTCATCCGGCGCCGCTGGTTGGGGTCCAGCCCCGACGTCGGCTCGTCGAGGATCAGGATCGGCGGGCGCGCGACCAGCGCATCGGCGAGGCCGACGCGCTGCCGGTAGCCGCGGCTGACGTGCCCGACCATCTTCCGGCGCACCTCGGTGACCCCGCAGCGCTCCATCGCCTCGGCGACGGCCGCGCGGCGGTGGGGCTTCGCGACACCCTTCAGGTCCGCCCGGTAGGTCAGGTACTCCTCGACGCGCATGTCGAGGTAGAGAGGGACGTTCTCCGGCAGGTAGCCGATCGCGCGGCGTACCTCGAGGGGGTGCGTCGCCACGTCGTAGCCGGCGACGCGGACCGACCCCTCGGTCGCCGGGTGGAAGCAGGTCAGGACGCGGATCGTCGTGGTCTTCCCGGCACCGTTCGGACCGAGGAAGCCGACCACCTCGCCGCGTCCGACCGAGAACGACACGTCGTCGACGGCGCGGGTCTCGCCGAAGCGCTTGGTGAGGTGTTCGACCTGGATCATCGGGGCGGAACCGGCGCTGGCCTGCCGGCGCGCCCGCTAGCCGGCAGGCCAGTTGGGGTCACGCAGAACCGCGCTCGGGGCGGAGGACTCTAAGCCGGACGCCCACGCCGTTGAACCGGGACCTCGACGGGTTCGGCGCGCGGGGCGGCCAGGCCGCCCCGCGGATCGGCCGCGGCCGATCAGGACTTCACTTCGAAGTCCGCGTCCTTGATGTCCTCCTCGGCGTCGCTCGGCTCTTCGCCGGCGCCCGGGGCACCCTGCGGACCAGCCTGCTGCCCCTGCATCGCGGCGCCGAGACCCTGGACCACCGGGTCCAGCGCAGCCATGGCCGCGCGGATCGCGTCCGCGTCGTCGCCCTCGATCGCCGCACGGAGCGCCGCGATCTTCGACTCCGCCTCGGACTTGAGCGCGGCGTCGACCTTGCCTTCCTGCTCCTTCAGCGTCTTCTCGACCGAGTAGGCCGCCGAGTCCGCCTGGTTCTTCAGGTCGACCAGCTCGCGACGCTTCTTGTCGTCGGCCGCGTGGGCCTCCGCGTCGGCCTGCATCTGCTTGACCTCTTCCTCGGTCAGGCCGGAAGAGGTCTGGATGGTGATCTTCTGGGTCTTGCCGGTCTTCTTGTCCTTCGCGGACACGTTGAGGATGCCGTTCGCATCGATGTCGAACGTCACCTCGATCTGCGGCATGCCGCGCGGCGCCGGCTCGATGCCCTCGAGCTTGAAGCGGCCGAGCGTCCGGTTGTCCTTCGCGAACTCGCGCTCGCCCTGGAGGACGTGGATGTCGACGGCCGGCTGGTTGTCGCCCGCGGTCGAGAAGACCTGCGACTTGCTCGTCGGGATCGTCGTGTTGCGCTCGATCAGCTTGGTCATGACCTCGCCCAGCGTCTCGATACCGAGCGACAGCGGGGTCACGTCGAGGAGCAGCACGTCGGAGACCTCACCGGCCAGCACGCCGCCCTGGATGGCCGCGCCGACGCTGACGACCTCGTCCGGGTTGACCGAGCGGTTCGGGTCCTTGCCGAAGATCTTCTTCACGAGGGCCTGGACCGCCGGCACGCGCGACGAGCCGCCGACGAGGATGACCTCGTCGATCGCGCTCGCGTCGAGCTTCGCGTCCTTCAGGGCCTGCACGCAGGGGATGCGGCAGCGCTCGAGGAACGACTCGATCAGCTGCTCGAACTTGGCGCGGGTCAGGTTCTCCTGCAGGTGCTTCGGACCGCTCTGGTCCATCGTGATGAACGGCAGGCTGATCTGCGTCTGCTGCGCGCTCGACAGCTCGATCTTGGCCTTCTCCGCAGCCTCCTTGAGGCGCTGGAGGGCCATCGCATCGTTCTTCAGGTCGATCCCCGCCTGGCTCCGGAACGACTCGTTCAGCCACTCGATGATCACCTGGTCGAAGTCGTCGCCACCGAGGTGCGTGTCGCCGTTCGTCGACTTGACTTCGAACACGCCGTCGCCGACGTCGAGGATCGACACGTCGAAGGTGCCGCCGCCGAGGTCGAAGACCGCGATCTTCTGGTTCTTCGAAGAGGCCTTCTTGTCGAGGCCGTAGGCGAGAGCCGCCGCGGTCGGTTCGTTGATGATCCGCTCGACCTTCAGGCCGGCGATCGTGCCGGCATCCTTGGTCGCCTGGCGCTGCGAGTCGTTGAAGTAGGCCGGGACGGTGATGACCGCACGATCGACCGACTCTCCGAGGTAGGCCTCGGCGGCCTCCTTCAGGTTGCGCAGGATCATCGCGGAGATCTCGGGGGGCGTGTAATCCTTGCCCGAGATCTCGACCTTAACGAGCTCGTCGGTGCCGCCGACGACCTTGTAGGGCACGAGCTTCTCCTCGGACCCGACCTCGGCGTGGCGGCGCCCCATGAAGCGCTTGATCGAGTAGACGGTGTTGTGCGGGTTCGTCACCGCCTGGCGCTTGGCCGGGGCGCCGACGAGCCGCTCTCCGCTCGGCGTGAAGGCGACCACCGACGGGGTCGTCCGGGCACCTTCGAGGTTCGGGATGACGGTCGGTTCGCCGCCTTCCATGACCGACACGACGGAGTTCGTGGTGCCGAGGTCGATTCCGATGATCTTGGACATGCTCGTGTGGGCGGGTTCGGGGGGTCCTGGAGCGGTCGGACGGCGCGAGAGGCACCGCGGACCGGGGACACGCGATCTCTCAGCGAGTCAAGATCCGTGCCAGACTCGGAACACATCCTGAACCCACTATCCAGAAGCGACTTACGCCTGAATCGCCCGGGCCGCCCTCCAGCCCGACTGGCAAAGTGTCAGTCAGGCACCCGGTCTGGCGCGACGCCAGCTGTCAGGTTGACAGCGACCCACCCAGGGCCGGACGCGCCCGCAGCCCGTCAGGGACGGACGGCGGCCGGCCGCGCGAGCAGATCGCGGCAGAGCCCCAGGATCCCGGACGGCGAGAACGGCTTGGTCACGTAGGCGTCGACACCCGCTGCCGCACCGCGCGCGCGGTCGGCGTCCTGCCCCCGGGCGGTGAGGAGGACCAGACGGACCGAGGAGAGCTCCGGATCGTCGCGGACCGTCTCCGCGACCTCGAAGCCGTCGATCTTCGGCATCATCACGTCGAGGAAGACCAGGTCCGGGCGATCCTCGCGGATGCGCCGGAGCGCCTCTTCGCCGTCCCGTGCTTCGAGCACGCGGTGACCGTCCTTGCGGAGCACGAACGACAGCGAGCGGCAGATGAACGGCTCGTCGTCGACGACGAGGATCGTGGTCTCGGTCACTGGGTCTCCTCCTCCACCGGACGACGGCGCACGACGGCGACGGTCACGTCGTCGCCGACGTCCCGCCCCATCGCGTAGGCGTCGACGGCCTCGAACACCGACTCCAGGATCTCACGCGCGGACAGGTGCCCGTGGTCCGTGAGCAGCGCATCGAGGCGCGCCTCACCGAACATCTCGCCGTCGGCGCCCTGCGCCTCGACGACGCCATCGGTGATCAGCAGCACGACGTCGCCCGGCTCGAGATCGATGTCTGCGACGCCGTACTCGACGCCCGGCATGAACCCGAACACCGTGTCCTCACTCGCCACGCGCTCCACCGCGCCCGTCCGGGCGCGGTAGACGAGCGAGTCGCAGTGGCCGGCGTTCACCACTTCGACGCGCGCGGCACCCGGCGTCACCGCGATCCCTGCCGCGGTGATGAACTGCTCGGTCCGCGACAGGTCGCCGTGCAGGCTCGCACCCACCGCCGTGAAAACCTCGTCCGGCGCGACGGCACCCGCCGCGTGCACGCGGAGCGCGGTGCGCGCCGCGACCATCAGCATCCCGCTGGCGAGGTTGTGCCCCGAGACGTCGGCGACGACCGCCAGTGTGCGACCGTCGGCCATCGGCACGAAGTCGTAGTAGTCCCCGCCGACCGCGCGACTCGTCGCGCAACGGCCTGCCAGATCGAAGCCTGCGACCCGCGGCGGCGCTGCGGGGAGGATCTGCTGCTGGATGTCGCGGGCGAGCTTCAGCTCCTTGCCGAGCGCGGCCGCAGAGCGACTGCCGATCGCCGAACCGACCAGCCGCGCCACCGTCGCGAGCTGACGCGTCTCGTGCGTGCCGAGCCGATCCTGGTCGCTGTAGCGGTTCGCCTGCTTGTCGGCGACGACGAGGCAGCCGAGCGTCCGCTCGCGCACGCCGTCGCCGAATCGGACCGGGACGGCGAGCAGCTGTCGCTCGGCGACGAACTCGGGCAGTCCAGGGCGGCCGAGTCTCGCTCCCGCGGGCACGCGGACGAGCACCTCGCTCCGCTCGTCGCGGCAGAGCGGCGCCACGAGCGAATCCGAGGCGGGGAACCACTCGCCCGGCCCACGGCGCTCCTCGACTCCGCCGCACCCATCGGCGCGCACCTCGAACTCCGTCCGACACCGACCGTCGGCGGCGGGGTCCCAGCGAACGTAGGCGGCGAAGCGCGCCGACAGCGCGACCGCGACGTGCCGCAACCCGAGACGGATCACGTCCTCGCTCGTCGCGCAGGCGGGCAGGTGTCCGACCACCTCGTCGATCATCGCGACCTGCTCCAGGAGCGTCAGCGAGCTCGCGCTCATCGCCTCGAGGTCCTGCTCGCTCCGCACGAGCGCGAGCGCCGACTCGGCGAGGCACGCAGCGACGTCCAGAGCGGCGGTCGAGCCCGCGTCGCCGACCTCGACGCGGAGCTCACCGCCGCCCCGCACCGGCCTGGAGATCACGCCCGGCGCCGTCGGGTCGAGCTCCTCCCCGCGCAGGGTCTTCCCGGTCGCGTCGAGGAGCTGGAGACGCACCCCTCCGCCGTCGACGACCTCGTCGACCGGGACCAGGTGGGCTCCCGGAGAGCTGGTGCCAGGGGCCGCCATCGTGATTCAGCCGCGCGCCTCGGCGACGGCCGCACCCGCGGCATGACGCGTGAGACGAAGCACGTTGCAGCCGCCATCACGCTCGTAGTCGATCTCGTCCATCACCCAGCGGACGATCGACAGACCGAGACCGCCCTCCTGGGCCGGCAGCGCTTCCTCGAACGCCCGCTCGACCGCCAGCGGCCGCGGATCGAAGGGAGCTCCCCGATCGCGGATCTCGATCTCGAAGCCGGACCGTCCGCCGACCATCGTCACGTCGATCGGAAGCCGGTCGTCGAGGCGGTGTGCGTGGCGGAGGACGTTGGTCAGCGCCTCCTGGACCGCGAGGAGGACGTGATGACGGACCTCGTCGCCGTCCGGACCGAACGGAATGGACGCCAGCAGAACCTCACCCACCTGCCAGCACAGGTTCAGGTGATCCACAGACCCCACCAATCGCAGTTCGACCCGTCCAGACATCGGCCGCAAGCCTCCGGTCCGGTATCGGCAGAATCCGGCCCCGTCCTGACCGCGCCGGGCTCATTTGGGGGCTTTCGCCGGCTGCGCTCGGCTTGCTCCCGCGTCACGCTCGTGGCCCGGGGGTCACCCCCGACGCGGAACACCCGAACACCCCATGGCTGCGGGTCGCTGGACCCGGTGGCGCCAGACCGTTACCGTTCCGACCCGGCGGTGGGACCCCTGGCTCGCAGGCGTCACCACCCCGGGAGGGCGAACCGGATGGCGGCAGACCGGGCGGACTTGGAGCGACAGGCAGGGCGCCGGATCCCGGCACCCCGCACCGCGCCCCCTCGTGATCGCACGCGCCTGCCCCACTTGGCCGCCTGCCTCACCCTGTGGGCCCTCTCCTCCTGTGTAGCCGTCGGCGTCCCGAGCGAACGCAACGGCTCGGGTGGAGCACGGGCGACCGTGGCTCCGCCTCCCGCCCTCGACGTCGTCACGGCACCGCGCGGCGACCGCCCCGACGCGGAGATCACGCGCCTGAAGGCGTTCCCCGACCAGCCGGGCGCAGTGCTGCGCACGGCTTGGCTCCTCCAGGAGACCGGAGCCTGGGGCGAGGCCCGGACCCTGCTCAACGGACTGCTGTTCGGCGGCGGAGCCGACAGCCCCGACGTCGAGGCCCTGGCCCGCTACATCCGAGCGCGCGGCTACGAGCACGAGGGCGACACCGAGCGGGC
>JAQCBR010000034.1 GCA_027621295.1 Planctomycetota bacterium | reverse complement strand
CCCAGCGGCGATCTGTTCGTCGGCTGGCGGTGGCAGTGAACCGCCGGTGACGGCTTCGGGATTGCCGAGATCTATGTCGCCGGTCCACGCCTCGTCGAAGCCCTCGCCGATCAGGATCGGGTTCCGGTTCGCGACGTCGATGGTGATCGGATTGATCCCCGCCTTGTTGACCGCGCGGGCGATCGAGAACGCACCGAGGCTCTCGGGCAGGCGCGCGCCCCCCGGCATCAGGATCCGCTGCGGGTAGACCGGGATCGCGTAGCCGTAGAGCTCGACCGACGAGCCGGACGGGTGGTTCGGGACGATCGCCTCGAGGTCGCCGTTGACGATCGCGAGCAGGTCCTGACGCGGATCGCCCTCGCCGTTCTCCGGCACGTTGATCGCGAACTCGCGCATCGTGGTGCGAGCACGGCGACCGCCGACCGAGTCGTCGTAGCGACAGTAGAACGCGCCGTCGTCGCGCGAGCTGTACTCGAACAGCTCGCTGCCGATGCGGAGCACCCCACGCTGCGGGAAGTCGCTCGCGTCCTCGACCTGGATCGTGATGAAGCGTTCCGAATCGGCGAGGAACGTCGCGACGCCGCGGTCCTCCTGGTAGCTCGGGATCTCCGCCGTCGTGTAGGTCCGCATCCGCGGCTCGCCGCGCGGCACGCCGTCCACGACGAAGGACAGCTGCCCCGGGCGGTTGCCGACCGCGCTCGCGGTCACGTGGTACCAGGTGCCCGGCACCAGATCGAGCGACTCGACCGGCGCCTGCCAGATCGCCGACGACGGGTCGGGCGCGTAGGGCGAGGCCGCAGCGTCCGGGTCGAGCCCCGCGTCGTCCCGCACCTCGAAGGTCAGCATCCCGTCGCGGATCTCGACCAGGTATCGGTTCCGCTCCGGCGCCTCACCGACCGACGCTTCGTCGTAGAGCACCTGCGGCCCGGTGTCGTCGAGCCGGACCCAGAACGACACCGCGTGCCGGGCCGACACGCCGCCGATCGTCGTCATCGGGAACGACACCCTCGAGTGGTCCCGCTGTCCGCCCGGCTCGGACACGCCCACCATCCGCGGTCCGACGTTGTTGGCGCGGTACGGACCCTCGTTGGCGAGCACCCGTCCTTCGGGGTGTCGGGCGCTCATGAACGCATCGTGCGCGACGAGGTTGCCACCCCAAGCGAGCGGCGCGACGCCGGGCTGCGGGCGCAGCTCGGCCTCGGTCCCCGAGCGGTCCGCGAAGCGGGGCTCGCCGAAGCCGGCGTTCGGGAACAGCGTCGCCAGCAGGTGCGCCGAGGTCCGCAGCGGCGGCACGATGTCCTGCTGGCCGGACGGCACGGCCGACGTGTTGATCGGCCACGTCTGCCAGAACGGTGTCCGGCGGTCGAGGCGGAAGGCCTCGTCGAGCGCTTCCTGCGTCGCTCCGCCCCAGAACAGCTGGTCGCTCGGCAGGGCCAACGCGACGCCCTGGCGCTCACGGCGCGCGGCCTCGAGGCCGCTGAACCGACGCCTCGACGCGCTCGCGCGGTAGCCGACGAGCGGCGACGAGCGGAACGCGAGCGGCATCGTCCCCTGCTCCATCGAGCCGGGACAGCCGATCTGCATCGCGTCGTAGACCCCGAGCGCGAGACGCCGCTGGTCCATCGAGTCCCCGCCACCGAGGAGCATCGGCACGAACCGCTGGGCGAAGTCCTGGAAGCCGTCGAACGGCCGCGGCGTCATGTCGACGTCGCCGAATCCGAGAGGCCGCTCGCCTTCGCGCTCGAACGCGTCGGCGAGCTCGGCGTCGTCGCCGCGGAGCAGGGTCAGCTGCGTGGCGAGCTCCGCAGCGTTCCGCGGGCGGATCACCGGCGGAGTGCGGGTCGCGCTGTCGTTCTGGTCGCGGTTCGCGCCGGACACCTGCCGCCGCGCGTGGGCGAACAGCGCAGCCAGCACCTCGGGGTCCGCGGTGTTGATGTTGACCGGGACCTGCACCAGCGGCTCGATCACCGTGTCGATCTGCGCGAACGGCATGCTCAGCGGCTGGAGCAGCGCGACGTACTGGCGCGAAGACAGGTTGTAGGTGCCGCGATTGCCGCGGCCGATCGTGTCCCAGACCAGCCCGTACTCGACCCACTGCCCGTCGAGGCTGCGGATGCGGACGACGCGGCCGGGGCCGAGGCCCAGGTTCGACTTCACCTGCAGGATGCGCGGCTGCTGCAGCTCGTCGGTCAGGATCTCGAAGACCCGCTCGCCCTTGCCGAAGCGGGCGCTCCGGTCGTGCAGGGCGACGGTGGTCGTGAAGCGCTGCAGCGTCTCGATCTCGCGGGACTCGAAGCCCGGGAACCCACCCTCCTGGATGCGCTGCAGCTCGGCGACCGTGCCGTAGGGCACGTATCGGGACGGCTGGCCGTAGCCGCGGAACGGCCACGTGACCGCGAGCACGCAGCGGAAGTCCATGACCAGCGCGTCCTCGGCCAGCTTGTGGTCGGGAAGGATCTGTGCGGGCAGGAAACCGAGCTCGGCGAAAGCGCCGCGCGTCAGCCCGAAGAAGCGGCTGCCGTCGTGACCCTCGTAGCGGATCACCTCGCGCTGGCAGATCAGGAAGCCCGAGTCCGGGAACGCGTCGAGCGATCCGTCGACCGGGATCTCAGCCGCGTCCATCTCGACCTCGCCGCGGACCCGCACCGCGAGACCCAGCAGGTTGGCGAGGACGAGCGGCGTCGCCGAGTGCAGGTCGATGCGGCGCGACAGGTCTTCGACCGATCCCTGGAGGACCGTGCGCCCGCCCGGAGTCTCGGTGATCGACTCGAAGCCGGCCGGGAGCTCGAGCGTGCCGGGGTACTCGTCGCGGCCGTCTGCGTTCGGGCTCGGGTCGAATGCGAACGCGCCGCTGGCCGCCGTCTGCAGCAGCGCGTCACGGGCGGAGGCCGACGCCCAGTCGGCGTGGACCTCGTCGATCCGCGCGCGGGACGCCGCGTCGCCGTGGCCCATGCTGAGCAGGAACGGTCCGGCCATCGCGAGGAGGACGCCGAGGGCGACGAGGACGGCGACGAGCGCGAGGCCCGATTCAGCGGCGCGTCTCTGCATCATTCGATCACTCCTCCGGGCCCGAAGCGGAAGGTCCGCGCGTCGTCCTCGATCGTCAGGCGGAACCCGGCCGGGTCCACGAGGTCCCCGTCGGCGTCGAAGCGGACCACCGAAGGCTCGGCGGCGAGCTGCAGACCGACCGGCATCGTCTGCGGCGGCGACAGCGTGTAGGCGAGCACCAGGACCTCGTCGACGAGCCCTCGGACCGGGCCGTCGGCCGGCGACACCTCGAACACGTCACCCGCGGTCTGCAGCACCGGCAGCCGTGCGGCCTCGCGGCCGATTTCTCGGCCGTCGAGCAGGAGGCGCAGCTCCGAACGGTCGTGCACCAGCTCCAGGGTGTGCCACGCGTGCAGCGACAGCGAACGGGTCCCCGCGATGGTCACCGACCCCGCGGAACGCCCGCCCCCTTCGGTCCCCACGATCTTGGCGACGGGCCGGAGGTCGGAGTCGAGCCGCAGGTCGACGAAGCCCTCGCCGAGTCGGGCGACGACCGCCTCCTCGACCGCCTCGAGCTTGAGGTCGATCCGGATCGCGAAGCCGTCGCGCAGGTCGAACACCGGGAGCGTGCCCGCGCGAACCGTCAGCAGCGCGCTGCGCGAAGAGTCCTCGGAACGGCGCGCCATGCCGAAGCGCCCGGGCTCCACCGTGCCGCGGACCTCGGAGGGCACGCCCGCGCTCTCGTCGTCACGCGGGTCCTCCTCCATGTGCCAGTGCCCGACCGGCTCGAGGATGCGCGCCCGGACCGACGCCGGGCCGTCCTGACCCGGGTCGAGCACGACCTCCGCGGGGAGGTGACGCGTCCGCGCGGTCAGCTGAGCGGATCGCACCTCGGCGCGGATCGCAGCGAGGGCCACTTCGAAGTCATCGCCGCTCCGGCGCAGGAAGCCGACCCCCATGCCCATCAGCACGCCGATCAGCGCCATGACGACGAGCATCTCGAGGAGGGTGAAGCCCGCCGCGCCGCCGGACGCCACGGGCGCCGCTGGTTGGATGACCGGTCGAGCCCTCAACGCGTCACCTCGGGACCGTCGGGTAGACGATGTCGTCGTCGGTGTTGAAAGAGAGATCGGGCCCCGCGGAGACGATCTGGAACTTGCGCGGGTTCAGCCACTGCCCGGTCTCCGGGTGCTTCCACGGGCGCGCGAAGACCTCGAGCGCGTCCGCGCCCTCGATCGTCGCGCCCAGGATGACCTGCCGACCCTGGTAGGCGCTGCCGCAGGTCGCCGAGAAGTAGGCGAACGGCGTGCCCCAGGCGTCGACGATCTCGTAGCGCGCGCGCGTGCCGAGCAGTGGAACGTCGACCGGGGCCTTGTCACCGTCGGTGTTCGCGAGCCACTCCATGCGCTCATCGAGCTTGCCGCCGGCCTTCGCGTCGAAGCTCAGGTGCAGGACGAGGGACTCGATGCCGGTGTTCTTGCCGTTGTCGGCGCCGAACTGCCAGTTCGCCTGCTTGTCCTTGACGATGATGCTCAGGTCGTCGGGCGGGTACTCGCCGTAGTAGCGCTGGTAGGACTCCACCATCGACGCGAGTTCGATCTGCCGCGCCTCGGTCTCGGCCTCGTCGCCGCGGCTGAGCATGCCCGAGAGCGCGGGCGCGAACGCGACGACCAGCGTGCCGATGATCGCGATCACGACGAGGAGTTCGATCAGCGTGAATCCGGCGGACCGGCCGGCTCCGCTCTGCGTCGCTCGGTTCATCGGGTCTCCTTCCGGCGCTCGAGCCGGTAGTCGTCGAAGCGGACGTGCACGGGTCGGCCGCGGACCACGAAGTCCGTCGCCAGCGGCTGCGCCGAGTTGGAGCGCAGCGTCTTGATCGGGCGCTCGTCGACGACCTCGCCGTTCCACAGCACGCGGAGCGTCAGGCTCTTGTCGGTCGCGTCGATCGCCTGCACGAACTCGACCGCGAGGACGACCGGCTGGCCTGTGCCGAACTCGACGTCGAGGGGCTTCACCACCACCGAGTCCTCACGCGCCGGCGGACCGTCGACGAGTCGGAGCTCCGGCTGACGATTGGCTCCGTAGCTCTTCAGGCCGAGCTCGACCTGGAAGCTGCCGCCGCGCTGCGTCTCGGGGGTCAGGCGCAGGCCGGCGAACTCGGTCGTGCCGACGTCGCCGAGGATGTCCATGCGGACCTCGCAGCGGAGGAAGTCGCCCGCGCGGACGACCCGGCGCACCGCCGAGTCCTCGCCGACACGGCCGCTCTGCCCGCGGAACGTCAGCTGCTGGTCGCGCAGCACCGGCGCCAGCGAACCGATCCGGGTCCACAGATCGCCGAGCACGTCCCGATCGAACGTGTCGCGGACCAGCTCCTTGCTCGCGTGGTCGTCGATCAGGTCGACGGTCGCGCGCGCGAACTCACGCATATCGGCGCCGCGGCTCGGGTCGGCAGAGAGCTGGGCGAGCTTCTGCCGCGCGTCGCCGACGCGCTTCTGCCGGTAGTCGAGGAGCGCGAGCCCCACCTCGCAGAAGCTGCTCTGCGCCTCGTAGCCGGCCGCGAACGCGCGCCGCGCCTGGGCGACGTCGCCGATCCGCGCGAGAACGTAGCCCTGCAGCTCCAGGAACGGCACGTGGGCGCCGCGCCCCTGGTCGAGGGCGACGAGGCGATCGACGTAGCGGACGGTGCGGGCGAGGATCTCGGCCGCGTCGCCGTCGGCCGCGTCGACGCGAGCTAGCTGCGCGCGCGCGATCTCGGCGAGCGCTTCGACGAGCTCGTCACGTTCGGCGAGCGCACGCCGTTCCGTGGTCACCGCGTCCTCGTACTGGCCGTCCAGCCGCTGCTGGCGGCCGAGCAGGTAGAGCACGTAGGGATCGCGCGGGGCCGCCGCCTCGGCGCCGGCGAGCGCCTCGGCGGCGTCCGCGGAGTGGCCGGTCCGCTCGTAGAGCAGACCGAGCCCGGCCAGGGCCCGACCGCGGAGCGCGGGCGCCTCGTCCCGGACACGCTCGAACAGCTGGCGCGCCTCGTCGAAGCGTCCCTCGCGGAGCGCGCACGCGCCGAGCCCGAGCACCGCGTCGAGGCGCGGCAACTCGTCGGCTGCCTTCTCGAACTGGGTGACGGCCTGCTCGAGCTCGCCGCGCGCGTAGTGGACGGCACCGCGCAGGTAGGCCTGTTCGGCGGCGGGCCCCGTGGTCGCGCGGGTCACCGCCAGCTGCGCGTCGTCGAGTCGACCGACCGCGAGGAGCGCCGCGACGTGCGTCTCCACGACGCCGAAGCGGTCGTCCTCGTCGGCGACCTGGGCGGCATTCCGGGCGCCGGCCTCGGCGAACGGCACGGCCTCCTCGCTGCGCCCACGGGCCAGCAGGAAGTCCGCGAGGGTGGCGTTGGCACGGGCGTCGGTCGGGCCCTTCTCGACCGCGAGACGCAGGTGCTCCTCGGCGTCGCTCGGAAGGCCGAGCCGCGCCTCGAAGCTGCCCTGCTCGCGCCAGCGCGCCGCGCTGTCCGCGAGCTCGGCCGGGAGATCCTGGAAGATCGCGAGCTCGGCGGCGAGGTCACCCTTCGCGCGCTGGACACGGAGCTTCGCGCGGTAGCCGTCCTCGGGCGCAACCGCGAAGATCGCCGCGGCCTGCTCGTCGGCCTCCTTCCAGACCCACTCCCGCTCGCGCGCGGCGTCGAGCAGGAACCGCAGGAACTCCTCGCGCGGCACGAGGCCAGCCGGGCCGGTCGGCAGGCTGCGCTTGCGGAGCGCGATCTCGTTCTCGAGGCTCTCCGCGAACGCGATCTTCTCGACCTTCGCCGGCTCGAACTCGAGAGTTCCGCTGACGCGGCCGGTCTGCCTCGAAACGCTCTCGAAGCGCACCGTCTCGAGGAACGGCCCGCCCGGAGGGAGCGAGAGCTTGTCCTGGTGGAGGATGTTGCCGAAGAACGGACGTCCGCCGCCGACCAGCCAGATGCGGTCGAACCGCTCGATCATCACCTCCTCGGGGATGCCCTGGTCCGACTCGCCGCCGCCGACACCGACGTCGTCACCGCCGGTCTCACCGCCGCCCGCAGAGGCGGGCGCTGCGAACTCGTGCGGAGTCGGTGCCCCACCCGCGATGCGCAGCTGGTGCCAGGCGCCCGCGTCCTGCCCCGGCACGAGCGGCAGCGCGACGACCGGGAGCGGCTGGAGCGGCGGGAACGGCAGGTCCCGCGGCGGCAGAGGCGTCGCCTCGGTCGGCTCGCGGAACAGGTCACGCCCCGACATCGCGCCGTCGCCGCCGGCGAATTCGGCCAGCACGACGGCCGGGTCGGCCGCTCCCTCGAGCTCGAGCGAGCGGGTGTTGACGGAGCGCGGCAGGCGCTGGGTCGACTGCCCGGACCAGATCCAGGCGGCCAGCGCGACCACCACGACGAAGAGGGCGGGCTCCTTGCGGATGTTCATGGAGATCAGCCGTCCTGGTTGGAGCTGTCCGAAGCGGAGAGATCACGGATCACGAGGGCCGCGAGCGAGCCCTGGACGAGGACCGGGTCCCCGACCTGATCGCCCGGCGTCACGCGCAACTCCGGCGCGAGACCGATCGACGGCGACGCCGAGCGGAGCTTCTCGAGCCAGGCCTGCAGCGTGGCGGTGTCGGCGCGGAAGCGGAACTTCACGCGGTACTCGTCGACGAGACCGGCGATCTCGCTGTCCGCCGCGCGGCGCCCGCGACGGCTGGTCGACGAGCCGGCCCGCTTCTCGATCTGCATCGACTCGATCGACTGGAGCCCGACGGCGTCCGCGACCTCCTGCCGGACCTGCTCGCCCGCGTCGACGAGGCGGAGCGCAGCATGCTGGAGCGCGCAGAGACCGACGAGGGTCTGCTCCTTCTCCTCGCGCGAGACCGCAGCTGGCCACACGAGGTCCCGCTCGTCGATCGCGACCGAGCGCTCCTGCGCGTAGGCGACGATCCGCGTGCGGACCCGCCGCTCGACCTCGGGGAAGTAGAGATCGGGGTCACCCTTGCCGGTGAGCACGAACTCCTCGTCCGGGACGAACGCCGCGTGCTGGCGCACCTGCTCGACGAGGGCCGTCAGCCGCTCGTTCTCCTCGCGAGCCGTGCGCAGCGCCTGCGCGTCGTAGTACTCCTCGCGCTGCAGGTCGCGGGCCATCGCCTGGACCCGGCCCGACGCGGACGCGCCGCCGAAGACCGCCGACACGATGCCGCCGCCGACCCAGTAGACGATCAACCCGGCAACGACGCCGAGGATCCAGCGCTTGTTCTCCTGCCAGAAATCCTGGAGATCCAAGGTTCTTCCTCCGCCTCAGTTGCCTTCTTGGTCGCCTGCCGCCGCCTGTTCGGGCCGGTAGTCGATCGTCCACGTGAACGTCTCGTTGCCCGCGGCGTCCGCGCCGCGCTGCGTGCTGATCGCAGGAGCGATGCCTCCATGCTCCTGCTGCTTGAACTCGGCGAGGAAGCGCGTGTACGCGTCCCCGACACCGCGGCCCGCGACGTCCTTCCCGGCCACCTGGGCCAGGACGACGGGCTTCGGGGCCGCGCCGCGCCGGTTGTCGATCGCGCGGGACGCGACCTCGAAACGGGTCATCCAGAACTCCTCGGGCATCGCGTCTCCGAGCGAGCGGAGCGCGAGGATCGCGCCGTCGAGGGCGATCGCCCGCTCGGCGACGAAGTCGACGACCTTCCGCAGCTGGTCGTTCGACTCGACGAGGCGCTCGGTGTCGCCGTGGGTCGTCTGCACGCGGGACTTGATCCGACTCAGCGTGCGGAACGCCTCGTCCGCCTCCTTGACCTGGGTGCTCTGCGAGGCGGCCGTGAAGCCCAACAGCGCGACGACGACGAGGCCTGCGGCGATGTTCCAGATCGTCTGCTCGACGAAGCGCCGGCGGCGCTTGACCGCCTCCGGCAGGATCTCGAGCTGGTAGAGGCTGGCGTCGATGCGCCCGGCCGCGAGCCCGAGCGCCACCACAGCCTCCGCCTTGTGCCGCTCCAGGGCGTCGACGTCGGCGTCCGACAGCGCCGACGTGTCGACGGTCTCGAACGGATCGAACGCCTCGACGGGACAGCGGAGCGCTTCGCGGAGCATCCCCCGGATTCCACGAGCCTTCGCCGTGCCGCCACAGATCAGAACCTTGTCGAGCTGGAGCGACGGGTTGTGCGTCTGGTTGCGGCAGAACGCGAGGGAGCTCTGGATCGCGGAGGCGATCATGCTGCCCGCGCCGCCGGCGGCGACCGTGACCTTCTCGGCCTGCCCCGACGCGTAGCGGCCACGGCTCGACGGATCGAGGTCGAGAAGGTCCTTCTTCAGCGCCTCGGCCTTGCGCTCGGAGACCCCGAACGCAGCCGCGATCGCATCGTCGAAGACCTTGCCACCGCTGGACAGGTTGCGGACGAACAGCAGGTCGACGCCCTTGACGATCGCGAGGTCGATCGTCTCCCGGCCGAGGTTGACCACGCAGACCGTGGCGTCCTCCTCGACCGGACCGCAGCGGACGAACGCGTTGTAGAGCGCCACGCAGTTCGGCACGTGTGCATCGACCGAGCCTCCCGCGGCGCGGACGACGGACGACGCGCGCTCCAGCGCCTCGTTGCGCGCGAACGCGAGCAGCACCGTGTCGTTGCCGCCTTCCTCGTCCTCGATCGGCAGCAGGTTGTAGTCCGCGGACAGGTCCCCACCGCTCTGACCGGCCATGTCCTGGATCTCGAGCTCCATCAGGTTGCGGAGCTGCCAGTCGGGAGAGGGCGGGACCTGCGTGTAGCGGAGGGTCATGTCCCGCCCGGCGAGCCCCGCCACCACGCCCTTGAGCGAGATGCCGGCCGCCGCGCCCGACGCGCCCTCGGCGGTCGGATACGCCTGGAAGCGGACGAGGGACAGCCCGTGCTTGCCGGCCTTCAGGGACAGCACCTTCGTACTGTGCGAGCCGATGTCGATCGCGGTTGCTTTGCCGGCCATGGTCTAGCGCTCCGGTCTTGGAATCCGTTGCGGGGTGCGGGTCTGGGGTATCCGGTCAGCGGCCACCGGTCACCTGTCCCCCGACTCGGGATCGGGCTTCGGGAGTCGCTCGACGTAGTTCCTGACGAACTTCGCGAGCTCCCCGTTGCCGACCTGCTCGAACGCGTCCGCGAGGACGGTCAGCATCTCGGCGCGCTCCCGCCCTTCGCGGACGTCGAGCACGGCGATACCCGCCTCCATGCGGGCGGCGGCCGCCTCGATCTCGTCGCGGCGGATCAGGTTGTCCGCCCCGTAGCGCGCCGTCAGGGCCTGGACCTCGCTGGCGATGCGCTGGTAGCCGACGCGCGCGTCGAAGAACTCCGCCTCGGCGGCGTCCCGCAGCAGCTTCTCGACCTCGCGCTCCTGCGCGGCGAGCACCTCCGCCTTGACGGCCAGTGCGTCGCGCAGCGCCCCGGCATCGTGGGGAAGCTCGCGCACCAGGCCGTCGACGAGGGACAGCGCTTCGGCGGCACGCCCTTCTTCCGCCGCGTAGCGGGCCTGGCGGGCACGATCCCGCGCCTGCACCGTCTCTTCCGTGAAGGCCACTTCGACGTCGAAAGAGGTCGCGCCGGACAGTTCGAGGACCCAGCCGGACGACCGCAGCTCACCGCGGACGGACGAGGCTCCGGAGGGCACGAGGACCGCACGGTTCGCATCCGTCCCGCAGAGGATCTGGCGAACACCCGCCGACTCGAAGTCGGGGTCGACCGCGAGGAAGGAACCAGACTCCCCGCGGACGCGGCAGTCGGCGCTCTCGGGAGGCAGTTCGACCGCGAGACCGCGGACCGGCCCTCCGGTCCAGGACAGGCGGAAGCCCTCGCCCTCGGGCAGGGCCTCGAACTGCAGGGAGAGCCCGGCATCCGACGGGACCAGCAGGCCGTGCTTGGCGAGGATGCCGAGCATCGGATCGTCGCCGACCATCGGCTGGACGCCGAGGATCGTCGGCAGCTCCACCTCGTCGAGGCGCACGGACGCGCCCGCGCCGTTCAGCGAAGCTCCACCGGCCACACCCTCGACCGCGACCGCGTCGCCCGACGCGAGCAGCGCCACGTCATCGACGTAGACCTCGTCGTCCTGGGTCGGGACGTAGGCGAACAGCTCGAGCGACGCGCGGACCGCGCCGCGCGGCGCACGCACCGCGAAGCGGACCTCCTGGTAGGCTTCCTGGCTGACGATCGGGGCCGATCCGGTGCGCAGCCGCGCGATGCCCCCATCCGCCTCGGCGTCGCCCATCTCGAACGCGACGCGGACCAGCGCCCGGCCGTTGCCGACGGTCCGGACGTGCGCGACGACCTCGATCGGCTGCCCGGAGCTGACCGGGATCGGCTCGGCGAGCGTTGCGAACGCGAAATTGCGCGCCTCGACCCCGTCCTCGGCGGGGAACCCGGCGGCCACCAGCGCCGAGGTCCCGCTGTGCGCGCGGGCCCGGCTCGTGGCGAGGTCGAACGGCGCGGCGAAGTCGAGGCCCTGGAGGTTCCAGCCCCCGTCCGCCTCGAAGTCCGCCGCCGCAGTGCTGAGACGGTTGCCCGGGATGGACATCGGGCGGAGCCGCGGTGGCCCCTGAGCCTGCTCGCCGGCGAAGTTCCCCTGCCACGCGTACCACCCCCCGACGGCGACCACGAGCACGAACAGCACCGTCCACAGCAGCGAACCACGCCGGCGCCCCGAGGAGCGCAGGCGGTCCATGTCGACGCGACCGAGCGCCATCCCGGCGAGCTCGCCGTCCTCGGCTCCGGCGTCGCCGCCTGCGCTGGCCGGGGCCTCGGCCGAGCGGAACACGATCCGCACCCGGCCGACCGAGAAGACATCTCCGGCCGACAGCACGACCTCGGTCACGCGCCGGCTGTCGAGCGTCGTTCCGTTCGTCGAGCCGAGATCGCGGAGCACGTGGCGACCGTCCTCGAGGACGACCTCGGCGTGGTGGCCCGAGCACTTCTCGTCACGGAGGACGAGACCGGCGTCCGGCCGCCGACCGAGGACCAGGCGCTCGGCACCCAGCTCGACGACGGTTCCAGCCTGGTCTCCGTCCAGGACTTCCAGGACGTAGCGGTTCATGGGGTCTCTCTGGGCCTCTCACCCAACGGTCCGAAAGTGCGGCCCGCGCCGCGATCCTCCACGGACACGCGGCGCGCAGCGCCTTCCTCTGGAGCGGAGAGCGAGCCGGGCGAGCCCCGCGTGCCGGTGAGACACGGTGCGAGCGGGGTCGTTCCCAGCCCACCGTCCGACCTCGGGTCGGCCAGGGCGACTCGAGTCCGCGGCGGCCGGAGCCGCAGCGACGCGGATGGCTGGGGCAAGCCGTCCGCTGGACCCGGGAATCGTCTGCGCACGAGGCGTAAGCTAGGCGGAGCCGTCGGGTTGTCAATTCTCGAACCGTGTCTCGCCGCTACCTCGTACGGCCGTTGCCGCCGCAGGGCCCGCATCTCCTCCCCACCGAGGTCGCCCACCACCTGAGCGTGGTCCGCGCCCGGCCGGGCGACCGCATCCGCCTCTTCGACGGCGCGGGCACGGAGGCGGACGCCGAGCTGACCGAGGTCGGACGCCGCCGGGTCACCGCGGTGATCGGGCCCGGGGCCGCGGTGCTGCGCGAGCCCATCGCCCGGGTCGAGCTGGCCTGCGCGCTGCCCAAAGGCGCCCGGGCCGAGTGGCTGTTCGAGCACGGGACCGAGGTCGGTGTCGCGGCTTTCCGACCGGTCCGCTTCGCCCGATCGAATCCCAGCCGACGCGAGCGGCGCGACAGGTTCGAGCGGATCGTCGCCGCGGCCGCCGAGCAGTGCGACCGGTCTCTGCTGCCCGCCGTCCACGAGGAGGTCGCGCTGCAGGACCTGCTGGACGACCCGACCGTTCCCGCCGAGCGTTTCCTCGCCGCCCCTGGCGCTCGAGAGCCGCTCGGGGCGGCCCGATCCGCCGCCGCGATCCTGGTGATCGGACCCGAGGGCGGCTTCGCCGATGGCGAGGTCGACGCGCTGGCGGCGGCAGGCTTCCTGCCCGCAGACCTGGGGCCGCTGACGCTTCGCACCGAGACCGCCGCGCTGGTCGGCGCCGCCCGGCTCCTCGCGGCGCTCGGTCACTCTGCCTCGCCGCAGGACGACGCCGCCGCCTCGCCGACGGGATCGAGAGGCCTCTCGAGCCCGTCGGCGAACGACCAGTAGGCCTCGTGGCCGACCACGACGTGGTCGAGGACCTCGATCCCACACAGCTGCCCGACCTGCCGGAGCCGTTCGGTCACACGCCTATCCTCCGGGCTCGGGGTGGGGTCCCCGCTCGGATGGTTGTGCGCGACGACCACAGCTGCCGCCCCCTCGCGGATCGCCGACACGAACACCTCTCGCGGGTGGACCGGCGCCGTCTGCAGGCTGCCGACCGAGATCAGGCGGAGCCCCAGGATGCGGTGTCGGGTGTCGAGGAGCAGCGAGAAGAAGTGCTCCCGCCCGGCGTGACGCGTCGCGTCCCGGATCAGCCGCGCGACGTCGGCACCGCTCCGCATGCGTCGACCCGGCGCACAGCGGGCCTCGGACAGACGGCGCGCGAGCCCGAACGCCGCAGCGACCGCCGCCGCCGACGCGACGCCGAGCCCTGGCACGTTCGCCAACTCACGCACCGGCGCCCCGGCGACGCCGACCACGCCGCCGAATCGCGACAGGAGCCCGCGCGCCGCCGCATCCGCCGCGCGGACCCCACGGCCGCGAAGCACGAGGGCCAGACACTCGGCGTCGGACAGTCGAGGCTCTCCGAGCTGGACGATCCGCGCCTGCGGATCCACTTCACACGCGATCTGCACCACGCCCTCCCTGTGGGGTCGCACGCGCGGAACGGTGACGCGATCCGCACCGCCGCGGGTAGCCTGGGCCCGTGACCGACGACACCCAGCTTCGGGCCCTGCTGGCCGAGCGCTTCGGCTTCGAGAACTTCCGGGGGCCGCAGGAGGAGATCTGCCGCCACGTGGTCGGAGGCGGCTCCGCGCTCGTCATCATGGCGACCGGCGACGGCAAATCGCTGTGCTACCAGCTGCCGGCGCTGGCGCGGCCTGGCCTGACGCTGGTCGTCAGCCCGCTGATCGCGCTGATGGACGACCAGGTCGCCGCGCTGTCCAGGAAGGACATCGAGGCGACCTGCGTGCACAGCATGCTCGACGCGAAGACCCGCGCCGAGCGCCTCGAGGCCGCGCTCTCCGGCGAGGTCCGCATCCTCTACTGCACGCCCGAGCGGTTCCGGGTCCCGGGCTTCCTGGACAGGATCAGGGCGGTAGAGATCTCCCTCCTGGCGATCGACGAGGCCCACTGCCTCAGCCAGTGGGGTCACGACTTCCGCCCGGACTACGCGCGCCTAGGCGTGGTCCGTGAACAGCTCGGCTCGCCGCCGACGCTCGCGCTGACCGCGACCGCGACCCCGGACGTCCAGCGGGACATCCGGGCGATCCTCGGGCTCGGCGATGCGCCGGTCTGGCACACCGGAGTCGACCGCGACAACCTCTTCCTCTCGGTGCGCGACCTGCACGACGCGAGCGACAAGCTGCCGCGCCTCGAGCAGATCATCGAGCGGGTCGGCGGTCCGGGCATCGTCTACTTCGCGCTGATCAAGGACCTGCTCCAGGTCGAGGACCAGCTGCGGGCACGGGGCTTCCGCCCCCTCGTCTACCACGGCCGCCTGAGCGCGAGCGAACGGCGCGAACAGCAGCAGCGCTTCGTCGAGTCCCACGACGCGATGATCCTCGCGACGAACGCGTTCGGCATGGGCGTCGACAAGCCGGACATCCGGTTCATCGTGCACTGGCAGGTGCCGCGGACGCTCGAGGCCTACTACCAGGAGATCGGCCGCGCCGGTCGCGACGGTCGCCCGGCCTGGTGCGAGCTGCTCTACCTCGAGGAGGACGTCGCGATCCAACGCGAGTTCACCGAGTGGGCGAACCCGGACCAGGAGTTCCTGCGCCAGGTCGTCCACGTGCTCGAGGGGCTCGGCGAACGCCGGGACGCGTTCGACGTGCAGGACCTCCGGCAGACACTCCTCGTCAAGAACCGCCGCGACGGACGCGTCGAGACCTGCCTGAGACTGCTCCAGGTCGCGGGGTGCATCGACGGCGACCTGGGCGAGGCCTCGTTCGCATTCGTCCGACGGCCGACCGACGAGGAGATCGAGGACTGGCTGCCGGACGACAAGCGACGGCGGGACCTGATGGGGCTGTACGAGATGGTCCGCTACGCCGGCGCCGAGACGTCGTGCCGGAAGGATGCGGTGCACCGCTACTTCGGGTTCCCGGACGAGTTCCCGGGCGGCTGCGGCTCGTGCGACCAGGACGCCGAGGAATCCCAGTGGCTGGACGCGCACCACGCGGACGAGTCCCGAGTCCCCGTCCCGCGACAGGCGCCCCAGCTCGGCAGGGTCGGGAGCGAGGTCGAACGCGGTGACTGGATCGACGTCCGAGGACACGGCCTCTGCGCGGTCCTCCGCGTGCACCGCACGCCGAAGGGCACGCGGGTCGACGTCGAGCGCGCGCGGGACCTGACGCCCCGCACGCTCGACCTCGGCCGGGCGAAGTGGCGCAAGGTCCAACCCGACGAAGCATGAGCGCTGAACGCGGACTCCACGGTCTCGGCGAGACGACGCGAAGCGTGCCGGACGTCTGCGACGTGCACGTGATCCGTGGCGCGAGCGCGCACCCCGACAGCACCCCCGACGTGCTGCTGGAAACGCCGCACGGTGCGACCACCGACGCGGACTTCCATCGCCTGCGCGCGCGCCTCGTCGGTCGCTACGACGACGATCTGCTCGCGTTCTTCCGGATCAACACCGACGTCGGCTCACCCGAACTCGCCGAGCGCACGGCCTTGCGGATCGTCGCCGAGGCGCCCGGCCGCAGCGTCGCCCTCGTCCGCTGTCGGATCCCGAGGACCTTCGTCGACTGCAACCGCATCCTCCCCGCCGCTGGGGTCGAGACCGATGCAGGTGCGTCGCTGAGCCCCGGACTCCCCCCCTACGTGACCGAGCCCGACGACCGCGCGCTGCTGACCGAGCTGCACCGCAGCTACCTGGAGGTCGTCACCGCCGCCGCGCGCGCGGTGTGCGCCGGAACGCACGGCCGTGCGATCCAGGTCCACACCTACGCGCCGCGCAGCGTCGACGTCCGGGTCGACGCTGCGGTCTGCGCGAACCTGCGCGCCGCCTACGCACCGGACACCGTCGCGCGCTGGCCCCTCCGTCCCGAGATCGACCTGATCGACCGGGACGGCGACCGGACGGTGCTCGCCGATCCGGCTCTCGCCGACGCGGCCGCCTCGGCGCTCGCGGCGACCGGCCTGACGGTGGTCCGCGGCGACACCTACCACCTGCATCCGGTGACCGTCGCACACGCGCTGGCCGTCGCGCATCCCGCGCAGACGCTGTGCTTCGAGGTCCGCCGCGACCTGCTGGTCCGCGAGTTCGTCCCGTTCGCAGCGCTCGAGGTCGACGACGCCGCCGTCGATCGCATCGCCGGGCCACTCGCTGCGGCCATCACATCCGCATCCCTCTGATGCCGGTGATCGACGCGGGTCAGCCGACGACGCGGAGCCGCCGCGCCTGGGCGAGGAGCGCCAATCCGAACGCGAACACCGCGGCCGGCACGAGGAGGAACAGCAGGACCGTCCCGAGCGCGCCGGAGACCGAGTCCCGGACGAGCACGGCGCGCCCCGCGTCCTCCGGATCCACGTAGACCGTGACCTCGCTGCCCGGCTCGCTGCGCCAGACGGTCTCCGACCACCCTGCGGCGCCCGACGACGTGATCGGGAGCAGCGTGATGAGGCCCGACGTCCGCGTGCGCCCCGCGGCCCGGTAGCGGAACACGACTCGGGGCAACGCCTCGCCGGGGCGGTCCTCGACCTCGACGAACGTGGACTCCTCGACGACCGCTGGGCACGGCTCGAAGCCGGACGCGTCGATCTCGGCCGCGACGGGATCCGTCCCGAACACCACGACCATCAGCGCCATCAGCAGCGCGAAGCCGAGGAAGAGGATCGCCACGATCCGGAGGCATCCACCGAGCGACTGGCGCTGGTCGTCGTCCAGCGCGGGCTGTGCGCCGCCCCGCGGTCCGGCACGGCGCAGCGCGCGCGCCGACAGGCCCGCGAACAGCGCGCCGAGGAAGAGCGTGACCGCCGGCGGGAAGAATGCGAACCACGTGGAGCCGCCTCGCTCGAGCACGACACGCCAGGGCTCCTCGGGGTCGTGCCAGACCACGACCTCGGCACCCTTCGGGTAGCGCTTCACGATGCGGCCCTCGGACGAGTCGGTGCGGACGTGCATCACCTCGACCCGATCACCGAGGAGGGATCGGGGGACACCCTCGGTGACCGGGGTGTAGAGGTAGCGGACGCTCGCGACCCGCTCGCTCCGCGACCGGCCGTCGCCCTGCACGATCCGGGTCTCGATCGCGCTGTGGATGATCTTCCCCGGAGCCTCGACGTAGCCGTCGGTCGCGGCCACCTCGCGCAGCGTCGGCACGGTGAAGAGCAGGACGACGAACACCGTCGCGGCCAGGAGTCCTCGGCCGATCCAGAGGAAGCTCCGGTCGATCGGCCCGAGGAGCGGAGCGACGTCGGGCTGACCGCCAAGAAGCGAGTGCATCGCCGCCAGTGTCGCAGGGGCGAGACTCGATCACAGTCCTCGATCGGCGGCGCGGTCCGCGCAGGCGCTCCCGCCGCGCCGGCCCGGCGGCCGGTGGCGCCCCGAGCGATGCGCCGCTAACGTCGCGCCCCGCTGTCCATGAAGGTCGTCGTCGCCGAAAAACCGTCCGTGGCCCGCGACCTGGCGCGCCACCTCGGCGCCGCTCGGCGGGCCGACGGATACCTCGAGGGTGACGACCTGCGGATCACGTGGGCGATCGGCCACCTCGCCGAGCTCAAGACCCCGGACGACTACGACCCGAGCCTCAAGCGCTGGACGCTGGCTGCTCTGCCGTTCGTCCCCGAACGCTTCGAGCTGAGGCCGGCCGGGGACGCGTCCGCGCGGCGCCAGCTCGAGACCGTCGCGCGTCTCTGCCGCGAGGCCGACGAGCTGGTCTGTGCGACCGACGCGGGACGTGAGGGCGAGCTGATCTTCCGCTACATCCTCGACTACGCGGGCTGCGCGGGACGCTCGTTCCAGCGGCTCTGGCTGAGCTCGCTCACCGAGGAAGCCATCCGCGACGCGTTCGAGAGGCTCCGACCGGGCAGCGACTACGAGCCGCTCCACGACGCCGCCAGGAGCCGGAGCGAGGCCGACTGGATCGTCGGCCTGAACGCGACCCGCGCCTACACCGTGCGCTACGGCGGCGGCGGGATCCTCTGGTCGGTCGGCCGGGTGCAGACCCCGGTCCTCGCGCTGATCGCGAGGCGCGACGACGAGATCCGGACGTTCCGCCCGGAGACGTTCCACGAGCTCCGCACCCGCTACCGCGACGTGCTGTTCCGCCACAAGGCGGCGGACGGGCAGGAGGACCGCTTCGACGACGGCGACAAGGCGCGCGAAGCGCTGGCGCGGGTCCAGGGTCAGCCGTTCACGATCACGAGCGTCGAGGAGAAGCGCGAGACGATCCGACCGCCGCTGCTCCACGACCTCACGCAGCTCCAGCGCGACATGAACGTCCGCTTCGGGATGTCCGCCGCCCGCACGCTCAAGGTCGCCCAGGACCTCTACGAGAAGAAGCTGCTGACGTATCCCCGAACCGACTGCCGCCACCTGCCGAACGACCTCCGCGACGAGGTTCGACGCACGCTGCATGCGCTGCGTGCCTGGAACCCGAAGGCGATCGGCATGCTCGCCGGACGCCCGCTGCCGAGCCCGCGTCGCGTGTTCGACGACAGCAAGGTCACCGACCACCACGCGATCATCCCGACCGGCAAGGACGCGAAGGCACTGAGTGACGAGGAGAAACGCGTCTACGACGCGGTGGCCACGCGGCTGGTCCAGGCCTTCCTCCCGGACAAGGAGCAGGACGTGACGACCGCGCTCGGCGAGTCGGCGGGGCTCGCGTTCCGCGCGCGCGGCGTCCGCGTCGTCGAGCCCGGCTTCAGCGCGCTCGATGCGGAACCCGCCGCTGCGAAGGGCCGCGGCAAGGGCAAGAAGAAGCCCGATGCGGACGGCGTCGACGACGACACCCAGGAACTGCCCGAGTTCGCGCAGGGCGAGTCGGGGCCGCACGAACCGGAACTCCACGAGGGCAGCACCAAGGCCCCACGCCCGTTCACCGAGAACACGCTCCTCGGCGCGATGGAGACGGCCGGCAAGCTGGTCGACGACGAACAGCTGCGGGAGGCGCTCAAGGCGCGCGGCCTGGGCACTCCGGCCACCCGGGCGTCGATCGTCGAGACGCTGTTGTCACGGCGCTACGTGGTCCGCGACAAGAAGGCGCTGCGCGTCACCGACCTCGGCCGCTACCTGATCGGCGTCCTCGGCGACCCGCTGCTGAAGTCCCCCGAACTCACCGGGGACTGGGAACAGAAGCTCAAGGAGATCGAGGCCGGCCGCCTCGACCGCGCCGCGTTCATGGAGGAGATCGTCGCCTACGCGCGCGACCTCATCGCGACCGGCGTGCAGCCCCGCTACGCCGACGGGATCGGCCCGTGCCCGCGCTGCTCGGCGCCCGTCATCGAGGGGCGCGAGGGCTTCGGCTGCTCGAAGTGGCAGGAGGGGTGCCACTTCGTGCTCTGGAAGTCCTACCGCGGTGCGACGCTCCGCGCCGACCAGGCTCGCGACCTGGTCCAGCGCCGCATCCTGCCCCGCGCGGTCACGCTCACCGACGTCGGCCCACGCATCCTCTGCCTCACCGACCAGGGCCTCGTCATCGACCTCGAGCCGCCGACGCGCGAGGCACAGCGCGGGACCAAGCCACCGGCGTCCTCGGCCGCGGCGGGCAGCACCCCCACCTCGACCGGCAGCGACAAGAAGCCGAGAGCCAAGCGCGCGAAGCCCGAAGGCCTTCCGGCCTGCCCGACCTGCGGCGCCGACCTCGTCGAGGGCCAGCGCGGCTTCGGCTGTTCCGCATGGCGGACCGGCTGTCGCTTCGTGATCTGGAAGGAGATCGGCGGCAAGAAGATCTCGGCGAGCATCGTGCGGACGCTCGTCGAAAAGGGCCACACCCGGGTCCTCAAGGGCTTCCGCAGCCCTGATGGCAGCCCCGCCTCCGGCAGGCTCGTGCTCGCCGACGGCCAGGCAAGACTCGAGGTCGAGGCCGGCTGAGGCCGGTTCAGGCGACGCCTTCGGCTGCCGAGTGTCGTCCCCCGAAGCGCCGCCGCCGCTGGAGCAGGCGTGCGGGCCGACGAGCCACGTCGAGCAACCCCGACAGCGCCGCCTCGAAGCGCAGCGTGTCGAACAGCTCCGAGTCCATCAGACGACGGATGTGGAGACGATCGACATCCCCGAAGTTCAGGAGGCCCCCGTTGACCACTGCGGTCCGGACCCCGGCCTGCTCCAGGATCACGTCGTGCTCCGCGGCGGCGAAACTGGACGGGAAACAGAAGTGCCGTGCGTCCACGCCGAGTTCGTCCGCGAGCAGGCGGCGATTCAGCTCGATCTCCCGCAACGCTTCCTCGATCGAGTCCTTCGGGAGCCGATGGCGATGCGTGTGCAGCTGGACGTCCATCCCGAGATCGCGGACCCGTCTCAGTCCATCGAAGTCCAGGTAGCGGAACAGCCCGTCGATCCGCACACCGGCATGGTCCGCGAGATCCTCGAGCAGGCGCTGCCGCTCGTGCGCGGCGAGCTCGTTGTCGAGAGCGTCGAGCGTTGCGCCCAGGACCGGATCCCCGGGCGTGCCGGCAACGCCGTAGGCCGGAAGCACGATGCGTGAGCGATCGGTCTTCCACAGCACGTAGGCGGCCGCGACGTTGAACACCTGTGTGCCCGTCGTCGAGTAGTAGGTGGACGAGTAGAGCGTCGCCGGGAAACCGAACTCGGCGAGGATCTCGGCCGCGATCTCCGTGCCCTCCCAACCATCGTCCAACGTCAGCACCACGGCTCCGTCCGGATACCCCCCGCTGACGGCGTCGGCGAGGGGGACGACCGGGATCGACTTGGCTCGCAGCACTTCGAGCCGTCGGCGGAAAGTGTCCGGACGCATGAACAGCGTGGGACGGAACAGGTGTTCGTCCCGGAGCGAGATGCCGTGGTAGCACAGCACCCGGAGCCCGCGCCGCGTCGCATGCGACAGGAGCTTCAGGCAGCCGCTCCGACGGAGCGACTTCAGCAGGATCAGTTCGCGGAGTCGCTCCATCGGATCAGGTCGTCGCGGTGCCAGGCGAGCAGGTAGGAGTTCGGCCGGTATTGGCCCTCGGCGACGAGTCGACGCCGGGTCGCGGACTTCGCGGTCGCGAGCTCGACCGAAGTCGCGTCCCGACGGAGCCTGAGCGAGAGCGCGCCGTGCTCCACCGGGATCGACCGGAGATAGGCGAGCCGCGGCGAAAAATCGGCGACCCGAGGATCGAAGAACCAGGAGCTGCCGAAGACCCCGAGCACGTCCTGATGTCGACGCAGCGTCGCCGCGATGCGGCGATACATCGCGCGCCACCCGTCTTCGTGGAACTCCGCGAGATCCGGCGTGTGGGTATGGATCGCGAACCACGGCTTGAAGCCGCCGACCCTCGCGAAGAACCGCAGCCCGCGGACCATCCCCGACGGGCTCAGCGCTTCGACGAGCGCCGATCGCGGAACGCCGCTCCGATGGAACGACTGGGCGCCCGCCGGGAAGAGGCGCTGCGCGGCGATCGCGAGGTCCTTGACGAAGACATCCTGGCCGAGCGCGAAGTGGGCATCGGGAAGCTTGCCGAGGTCGCTGGCGATCCTCGCGATCGACACCCTGCACTCCGCCTCGACGCTGGCGGGCAGCGCCTGCTGGCGAAGCCTCGCGTCATAGCGGTCCACCAACGCCTGCATGACCTGACGGAGCTCGGGCGCACCGAGTCCGGCCACTGCGGTCGCCACCTGTGAGTAGCGTCCCGAGCACGGACTCGCGTCGACGCGGGCCAGGATCGAGCAGCGCCGGTTCTTGTCGAGAAGGGCAGAGGAGGGCATCGGACGTCACCGAAGGGACGGGGTGCCCAGAGCAGCTCCACGTCTCCTTCTTCCTGCCCCAAGCATGACCGGAGTGCGCCCATCCTGCGCTCCCCCCCGGGCGCGCGCTCCCAGATCGGGACGCGGCGCGCCGAACCGCCCACGACCTGTCAGCCGGCGCCCTGGAGCTTCTTCTCGAGCTTCGCCCAGCTGTCCTTCAGCGCGACCGTCCGGTTGAACACGGGTGCCCCAGGGGCCGAGTCCACCGGGTCGACGACGAAGTAGCCGACGCGCTCGAACTGGACGCGCTCGAGCGGTTCGGTCGCTGCCAACGAGGGTTCGAGCTTGCAGCCGGCCACCACGCGCAGCGAGTCGGGGTCGATGTGATCCATCCAATCCGCGCCGTCGTCGACACGGTTCGGGTTCTCGACCGAGAACAGTCGGTCGTAGAGGCGGACCTCGGCGTCGACCGCGTGTTCGGCCGACACCCAGTGGATCGTGCCGCGGACCTTGCGACCGTCCTCGGTCGACCCGCCGCGAGAGGCCGGATCGTGCGAGGCGAGGAGCCGGATGACGTTGCCGTCCGCGTCCTTCTCGACGGTGTGGACGGTCACGTAGTAGGCCGCCCGCAGCCGAACCTCCTGGCCCGGCGCGAGGCGGAACCACTTCTTCGGGGCGTCCTCACGGAAGTCGTCACGCTCGACGAAGACCCGTCCGGAGAACGGCACCTTGCGGGTGCCCGCCGACGGGTCTTCGGGGTTGTTCTGCACGTCCACCTCGTCGACCTGCCCCTCGGTCCAGTCGGTGATCACGAGCTCGATCGGGTCGAGGACCGCCATCCTCCGGGCGGACGTCTTGTTCAGGTCTTCCCGCAGGAAGTGCTCGAGAAGGCCGACGTCGTGCACCGCATCGAACTTGGCCACGCCGATGTGGTCGCAGAACGCCCGGAGCGACGCAGCCGTGTAGCCGCGGCGCCGCAGAGCGCGGATCGTCGGCATCCGCGGATCGTCCCAGCCGGAAACGCGGCCGGACTTCACGAGCTCGAGCAGCTTGCGCTTGCTGAGCACGGTGTAGGTCAGCTGCAGCCGCGCGAACTCGATCTGTCGCGGCGCGTGGATCCCGAGCTTCTCGATGAACCAGTCGTAGAGCGGCCGGTGATGCTCGAACTCGAGCGTGCAGATCGAGTGCGTGATCCCTTCGTAGCTGTCGCACTGGCCGTGCGCCCAGTCGTACATCGGGTAGATGCACCACGCATCCCCGGTGCGGTGGTGGTGCGCCTTGCGGATCCGGTACATCAACGGATCGCGCATGTTCATGTTCGGGTGCGCCATGTCGATCTTGGCGCGGAGCACGGCCGCCCCCTCGTCGAGTTCGCCGTTCTTCATCTGCTCGAGCAGACGGAGGTTGTCCTCGACCGAGCGGTCGCGGTGGGGCGAGTTGCGACCCGGCTTGTAGAGGTTCCCGCGATACTCGCGGATCTCCTCCGTCGTCAGGCTGTCGACGTAGGCGAGACCGTCCTTCACCAGCTGGACCGCGTGGTCGTAGAGCTGCTGGAAGAAGTCGGACGCGAAGTAGAGCCCGTCCCAGTCGAAGCCGAGCCAGCGGACGTCGTCCTGGATCGCATCGACGTATTCCTGCTCCTCCTTCGTCGGGTTGGTGTCGTCGAAGCGCAGGTTGCAGCGACCGCCGTATTCCTGGGCCAAGGTGAAGTTCAGGCAGATCGACTTCGCATGGCCGATGTGCAGGTAGCCGTTCGGCTCCGGCGGGAAGCGCGTGTGCACGCTGCCGTCGTTGCGCCCGTTGGCCCGGTCGCCGTCGATCGCCTGGCGGACGAAGTCCCTGGGTTCGCGGGCCGCCTGGCCCGGTTCCCGGGGTTCGGCGTCGTGCGGGCGGGGATCGTTGCTTGCGTCGGCGGACATCCGGATCTGACTCCCTCGGGGCGGCGCAACCCGCGGCGCACCCGAACCCGGGGACGATAGCCGGGTGGGCGGCCCCGGCAAGCGACAGGCCGGCGCCGCGCCGGGAGCAGCGCCCTTCAGCGGGTCCGTTCGTCAGCGTCCGGTCGGCCGACCTCGCCATCGTTCTCGCCGGCCAGCTTGCGCATGAAGTCCTGTTCGCGGGCCGAGCCGCCGATCAGGATCGTGTTGATCCGGACGCGACGCTCGCGGTTCTGGACCTTGACCGCCGAGCGGATCTGCTCCATCGCGACGAAGCGGCCGGCCGAGGGACCGCCGTCCGAGAGCAGGAAGATGCTCTCGACGCCGTCGAAGCCGAGCGCGAGCTCCAGGCTGTCGTAGATGTTGGTCGCACCGCGGATCGACAGCCGCTCGACCCAGGCCACCGCCTCGTCGACGTTCTTCGCGCTGGCCGGAACGAGCGCCGGCTCCCATGCCCCGACGTCGGTGCCGAAGCCGATCAGTCCGAACTTCTGCGTCGGCTGGAGCTTCTTCAGCACGGCGACGAGCTGGTCCTGCGCGGCGCGCAGCTTGGTCTTGTCGCCGACCTTGCCGGTCATGCTGCCCGACAGGTCGATGATGAAGACCATGCTGTCGGTGCGGAGCGGGATGCCGTAGTAGCTGGCGACGGTGCGCGGCCGCTCCGTCTGGGCTCCCGGCTTCTTCGCGACGCGCTCCGGGACCTCGAACGAGGAGCCGACGATGCCCCACCACTTCTGCCAGCCATCGGCCGCATCCCCGTGGTCGACGCCGGTCAGATCGACGAGCGCGTCGGCGAGGAAGGCACGCGCGGCGCCGCGTTCGTCCCCGATCCGGGCGATCAGCGATTCGACCGCCCGGCGCGTGCGAACACCTGCCGCCGCGCGGTAGGCCGCCGCCCTCACCTGCCAGACCTGGTCCTCGTAGGCGCCGAGGACCACCGGGAACGCCCGCTCGGCGCCGGTTTCGGCGAGCAGGTCGAGGCCAGCCACGCGGGCCTCCCAAGCCTGGTGAGCGGTGGCCGCCCCCATCGCCCGCTGGACCGCGTCTGCATCGCCATCAGCCCGACGGTAGAGCGCCCGGAGCGCGGCCGCGGCGACCGGTCCCTGAGCCCTGGTGAACAGCTGCTCGAGCAGGACGAGCGAATCGTCGTCGCCACGGGCCCCGACTGCATCGACCGCCTCGACCGCCACCAGCGGATCGACGTCCTGCGTCGCCGCGCGGAGCGCTCCGAGGTCCGCCGCCTCGCCACCTGCACGGAGCAGTCGAACAGCGGCGAGCCGTAGCGACGGGTTCTCGTCCCGGACACCCTGCTTCCGCGCCCAGATCAGGCCAGGCCCCTGGGCGAGCTCGCCGGCCACTTCGAGCATGGCCCGATCTGCGTGTGCGACCCCGTCCGCGACGACGCGGAGCACGGCGTCGACCGCTTGCCGGGTGCGGAACGCCGCGGCAAGCCGAAACCATTCTGCGAGGCGCCCCTGGGACCCCGCGGCCGGAGCGAGATCCTCGAGGTGCTTGAGGAAGCGGTCGTCTCCGGCCCGGCCCAGCACGCGCATCGCCTCGTCGCGGAGTTTCGCCTCGGCGTCGCGATCGAGCCAGGGCGCGAGGAGCCCGCGATAGAACGGTCGCAGATCGGCGCCGGTGTCGCGGATCGCGCGCAGCACCTCCAGCGCCCGGTCCGGGTCGACCTGCGATGCGCGCAGCAGCGCCTTGGCGTCGCCGGCCACCGCGAGCGCCCGGATCGCGTCGGTGCGGACCCTGGGATCGGCGTCGTCGGCGAAGGGCGCGAGCAGCTTCGCGCCCGCCGAACCGGTCCACGGCAGCAGGGAACGAGCGTGTGCGCGGAGCGCCTCGTCATCGCTGCCGAGCGCCGCGGTCAGCGGCGACTCCGCCTGGGCTCCCCCGACCAGGGCGAGCAGGGTCAGGACCGTGCGCCGCAGCGCCATGTCCGGCTCCGTCTCCGCCCGTTCGACGAGCACCTTGACGCCGGCACGGTCGACGGCGAGCGCGCGCAGCGCGGCGCGCCGTTCGGCCCAAGAGATCTCCGCATCGAGCTCCGCGGTCAGGTCGGAGACCTTCGATCCCTGGGTCGAGACGGGAAGCCCGGGCCCCACCCCCTCGAGAACCACGCCGTCGAAGAACGCGTCGGCGAACTTGCCGTCGTTGCGGAAGCCCTGGAGCTCGACGGTGAGGAACGCCGTGCCGCGCGGAACCTGGACGAAGACCTCTCGCCAGGTCCACTGGCGATCGCGGACCTCGCCGGTGGACGCCTCGGCGAGGTCGACCAGCGCGGCATCACGGCAGACGAGCCGGATTCCGCAGCCGTCCTTGCCCGCCATCGTCCGTACGAAGGCGCCGGCGATCACGAAGCGCGGCGACGCCGCACCTTCTTCGGCGACAGGCACCGTCTGGCTGAGGACGGGCCTGGAACCGTCCCGGGAACGCAGGAACGCCGCACCCTCCTGCGCGTCGATCTTGCTCCACGGGCCCGACTGGGCGACCCAGTCCCCGCTCTCGGCGTCCCAGCCGGGCAGGTCGAAGACCGGTTTGCCGCCCTCGGTGCCGACGCGGGTCGCGACCGAGGACTCACCTCCGGAGTTGTCGAGTCGTTGGATCCCGACGCCCTGTTCCTGACCGACGAGCGGTGGAACCAGCGCGGTGAGCACGAGGGCCAGGGTGTGTCGACGCATGGGAGTCGAGAGCGATCGTGACCGGCTGCGCCGGCGGGTCAAGGGACGCCGAGCGCGCGCGGTTCGATCCCCGGACAGAGCCGTTCCGCCTGCGCACGGGCCTCGTCGGACTCGAGCAGTTCGGGCCAGAACGGCCATGTCCGGCACCGTTCGGGTCGGACCGGGTAGATCCCGCAGCCGGCCTGCGCCCCGTCCTGGAGGAAGACGCAGCGGCCACCCACTCCGTCGCGGAGCCGGCTCCCGTCCGCGGAGAGGAAGCGCGAGCGGACGCCCGCTTCGGAGAGCCCCAGGTGCTCGGCGATCGCCGTGACGTCCGCGGGCCCGACGCGGACGAAGCCGCCGGGACGCGCGCAGCAGTTGCCGGACCTGCGGCAGCGGAACGTGAACGGGTAGCCGTCGCGCTCGCCCCGCTGCTCCGACCCCGCGCTCACCGGCGCCTCCGGCGGAGCATCCGGCGCGCGCTCGGCTCCTGGTCTGCTCCGGCCTCTTCGTGACGCCGGGCCGCGAGCACCGCGTCCACCTCCCGCGCGAGCTGCTCGGGGTCCTGGAAGCGGATCTCCTTCTCCTTCGCCATCATCTTCTCGATCAGGTAGTGGACCTGAGGCGAGATCTCGAGCGCACGGATGCGCTCGCCCGACAGCGACTCGAGCACCTGCTTGGCGAGCACCTCTTCGCTGGTCTTGCCAGCGAACGGCAGCGAGCCGGTGACGAGGTGGTAGAGCGTCGCACCGAGCGCGTAGATGTCGGCGCGGACGTCGAGTCCGGCATGACCGCGCGCCTGCTCCGGAGCGATGTAGTGCACGGTGCCAGCCGTCGTCTCCCCTCCCTCGTCCGCACCGCCGACGGCGAAACCGAGGTCGATGAGCACCGATCGACCGTCCGTCGTGCGCATCACGTTGCCGGGCTTCACGTCGCGGTGGACCAGCCCGCGCCGGTGCAGGTGCGAGAGCGCCGCGGCGACGTCCCGCACGACCCGGAGCGCATCGTCCTCGGTCAGCGCGCCGTCCCGCGAGAGGACCTCCTGCAGGCATTCGCCTTCGACGATCTCCATCGCGCAGAACACGGTCGCGCCCTCCCGAGCGACGCGGCGCCCGTGGACGATGTGCGGGTGGTCGAGGTCGATGAGCAGCCGTGATTCGGCGATGAACCGCTGCACGGCACGCTGGTCCTTCGCGATCTCGGGCCGCAGGACCTTCAGCGCCACCGCGATCCCATCGGTCCGATCGACCGCTCGGAACACGCGGGCCTGGCCGCCTTCACCGAGCACCGCGCCGAGCTCGTAGCGGCTCAGCGCCGGGCGCGTGCCTGCCTCGGTCCGCACCCACTCGTCCCAGGTCTCGGCAGCGACGCTGCCGGACGCGATCAGGTGCGCTCCCGGGTCCGCACTCGCCAGCGCCCGTCGCGCGTCGTCGGCCGCCAGCATCCCGCGGTGCACGAGCGTGGCGAGGAGTCGGGTCACCTCCGCACGGCCAGGCGACGGGTCGCCGCGGTTTCGGTCCGCCGATCTCGATCCGGGTCTGGGCGACGTCAAAGAACCCTCCTCAAGGACGACTCCTCGTGATTCCGATAGCCCGGGACGGACATGCGGCTCCGCACGAACTCGACCGACCGGGTCGAGGGCGTCGGGTGGCTCCCGCGGACGTTCCCGAGGCTCGGGAGCGCACGAGTGGGCCGGGTGATCCCGACTTGGACGCAGGCTGACGAGGGAATCGAGTGAAGCACGGCGACGAAGGCACGGTGATCAAGTACTTCGACCTGATCGACGAGTTCATCAGGGTGCGTTGCTGCACGGAAGAGCTGCTCACCGAGTTCCTGAACCACGAGATCACCAACAAGGCGTCCTACCGGGCCCGTGTGGTCGAGTCCTGCGTGCCGGACTTCCACCGCGAGGTCAGCAACGCCCTCGCCCGGGTGGACGAGGACTACGACCCCGAGATCGTCGAAGAGCTGCTCTACCAGCTCTGCATCGACGTGAACCCGGGCCTGGAGATCCACCAGGTCAGCCTCCCGGGCAAGGGAGCCGGACTGGCGGCGGGTCAGGATACCCAGGAATCCCGCTCCCTCACCACCGGCTCGTCCGAGCTGCAGCGGAAGGCTCGCGGACTCGAGAAGGCGCTCAGGACCCAGGTCATCGGTCAGGACCAGGCCGTCGAGGGCCTCGTCCGCGCGGTCAAGAAGGCCGCCGTCGGACTCAAGCGCCCGGGCCGTCCGATTGGCACGTTCCTGCTCGTCGGACGCACCGGGACGGGCAAGACCGAACTCGCCAAGGCCGTCGCGCAGGAGCTGTTCGACGGACCGGGCAGCCTGATCCGGATCGACTGCTCCGAGTACGCGCTCCCGCACGAATACGCGAAGCTCATCGGCTCCCCGCCCGGCTACATCGGCCACAACGAAGGCGGCTTCCTCACCGAGTCGGTCCGCAAGAAGGGCGCCTGCGTGGTGCTGTTCGACGAGATCGAGAAGGCCCACTCCAAGGTCCACAACCTGCTGCTCCAGCTCCTCGACGAGGGCATCCTGACGGACAGCAAGGGCCAGCAGATCAGCTTCGAGAACACGGTCGTCATCCTGACGAGCAACCTCGGCGTCGAGAAGGTCGACGCGATCCGCTCGCGGATGGGCTTCGCACGGAAGTCCGGCGGAGCGTCGGTCGAAGGAGCGACCCTCCACGACGCGACCGTCGACGCACTCAAGGAGGCGTTCCGCCCCGAGTTCGTGAACCGGATCGACGACATCGTGGTCTTCAATCCGCTGGACGTGAAGGTGTGCGCGCAGATCGCGCAGCGGATGCTCCGCGAGATCCAGGACCTGCTCTCGCCCAGCGGCATCCGCATCGAGTTCTCGCCCGGCGTGCGGACCCACCTCGCCCGCGAGGGATTCTCCGAGGAGTACGGCGCCCGCGAGCTCCGTCGACTGATCAAGCGACAGATCGAAGACCCGCTGACGGATCTCATCCTCCAGGAGTGCCTCGGCGACGGCGCCGTGGTCCGCGTCCGTGTCCGGCACGGACGAACCGAACTGGAACTCGTACGGCGCGCCTCGACCGAGGTCGCCCAGTCCGCCTGAGCGGGCCGCGGGCGTGGTCCCGGATCGAGAGCCATCCACTCCATCCCGGGCCGCCCCCGCTCCGATCCCATCGGCAGCCATGATGCGCCGCATCCGGAGCCGCATCGGGCAGAGCCTCGGGCTGCGCTTTGCCCTGACGCTCGCCGTCGTGCTGACGGCGTGGGGCGGAATCCTCGTCGCCACCGTGCCGTGGGGCGTCGAGGAGGCGCTCACCGCCCCGCATGCGGACGCCGCGCTCGCGGCAGCGAGGCAGCTCGCCGCCGACCTGAGACAGCGAGAGGACCTCAGCGCAGAGGAGCGCTTCGCGCGGCTCGCCGGACGGCTGCCGGAGGGCACCGGCGCGGCGATCCACGTCGCGCGGACCGACGCCGCTGGCTACGCGCTGGTCGGAGCCCTGCCGGACACACACGAGAGCCTGCTCGGCCTCGCGCGTCGGCCGACGCCCGGCTCGGTCCGAGCGGACCTCGCGGGCCGCCCGCACATCGTCGCCACGGCGACCGCGGACGCCGACCTGACCCGCATCGCGCTCGTTTCGATCCCGATCGACACCGCCGCCGCGGCCGGCACGACGCTGCGCGCGACGCTGTCGCTGTGGGCCGTGCTGCTGGTGCTGACCGGGACCGTCGCCGCGGGCATCGCGGCGCGCTGGCTGCTCCGGCCCCTCGGCGAACTCGCCGACGCGATGCGGGACGTCAGCGAAGGCCGGACCGAACGACGCCTCGTCGCATCGACCCGGGACGAGCTCGGCCGGCTCTCGGTCCGCTTCAACGCGATGGCGCGCGCCGTAGAACGGCATCGCATCGACTCCACCCGCACGCGGCGGGAGCTCGAGCATCGCGTCTCCCAGCGCACCCAGGAACTCGAGCAGGCGAACTCCGCCCTGCGTTCGCTGGACCGGGCGAAGGACTCGTTCCTGTCCAACGTGTCGCACGAGATGCGCACGCCGCTGACCTCGATCCTCGCATCGATCGAGATCCTCAGGAAGTTCGACGGCGGCAGCCCCGAGGAGCGCCGCGAGTTCTTGGGGATCGTCGACGAGGAATCGCGGCGCCTGCTGGAACTCATCGACAGCGTGCTCGAGATCGCGGCCCTCGAGGCTGCGCCTCTGGAACTGAAGCGTGCGGCGACGCCGATCGAGTCGCTCGTCGACGCGGCGCTGGCGCGCGCGCGGCCGGGCGCCGCATCGCGGAGGCTGACGCTGATCCGAGCCGGCATGGAGCGGACCGGCGCACCGGTCGACTGCGACCCCGAACGGATCGGCAGGGTCCTCGACGGCCTCCTGGACAACGCCGTCAAGTTCTCTCCCGAGGGAGCCACGGTCGAAGCACGCATCGGCGGCGACGCGACTTGGTCGGAGGTGCGGATCCGGGACGAGGGCCCGGGTCTCGATCCCCGCGAGGCCGACCGCGTGTTCGGGCTCTTCGCCCAGTCGGGCGAGACGATGACCGCCAAGCCGGACGGCTTCGGCCTCGGACTCCCGGTCGCCAGACGCATCGCCGAAGCGCACGGTGGGACGATCTCCTGCGAGCAGGAGTCCGGGTTCGGCGCCACGTTCGTGCTGCGCCTGCCGCGGCGCGCGCCGGGCTCGAACCCGACGTACGAGCACGCCGTGGCGGGCGCTGTCGGCCGCGAGTCCTGACCGACTCCCCGCTCACGACAGGCGCCGCATGCGTGGAGTCCGCGCTGGGGCTCCGGCTATAACGATCGACATGTTGAGCCTGGCAACCGCCGCCCTCTGCTGGATCGCCGCCACGCCCGCACCCCAGGGCGAGAACATCGTCGCCCGTTTTCGGCTCCCCGGTGGGAAGGCTGCCGCCGTCACCCGGAGCCAGCTGGCGCGCGAGGTCGGCGAACGCCATCGGCGGGGCGAACACGGCCAGGAGGCGCTGCAGGTTCTGGTCGACCGCGAGCTCGTCGCGATCGAGGCCCGCGACGCTGGCATCGAGCCGACGGACGCCGACGTCACCGCCTGCATCGACGGGATCGAGGCGCAGCTGAGGACCGCTGGAGCGACGCTCGCCGACTTCCTCGTCGCGAAGCGGATGGATCGGGCGCAGTTCGAGCAGAAGTTCGTCCGCTTCCAGGTCGCGCACCAGCGCCTCGTGATGAAGGCCCTGGACCTGCGCGATCCAGCCGAGGTCACTCCGGAACTGCAGCGCCTCTGGCTCGAGGAGGCGCGCGGTCGCCATCGCGTCGTCGTGGACGAGGCGGAGCTGTCGCCTGCGATCGTCGCGCAGGTCGATGCGAGACGCTTCGACCTCGCCGACCTCGGCGCAGAGATCCTGCCGAACGTGCCGCTCGAAGAGCGGAACAAAATGGTCCGAAGGATCGTGCTCCGTGAGCTCCTCCAGCACCGCGCCGACGAAGCCGGCCTGCGCGTGACCGAGGAGGACACGCGGGCGGAGATCGCCGAGCGGCGGAAGAAGATCGAGAGCGACCCGCGCTACGGGG
The DNA here is from genome assembly GCA_027621295.1 of Planctomycetota bacterium. Classification (GTDB taxonomy): domain Bacteria; phylum Planctomycetota; class UBA1135; order UBA1135; family UBA2386; genus JAQCBR01. The sequence goes on along the minus strand of JAQCBR010000034.1, from coordinate 3,140 downwards.
GCATCCGCTACGACGACTGGCTGCTCTCGACGCAGGGCATGACGGTCGACGAACTCGCCCGGTCCCCCCAGCTCGTCGCGACGGTCCAGCTCGAGCGGCTCGCGGCGCGCAAGCATCCGCCCGCTGCGCTCGCCGAACGCCTTCGCGAGGACCGCGCTGCGGTCCTCCGCGACCACGGCGAGAAGCGGGCGATCTCGATCGTGCTGCTGCGCGGAGTCGAAGAACCGAACGCGATCGTCAAGCGGACCTTCGACCAGGCGCGCGAGGAGGCGCTGCGCGTCCGCTCCCTGATCGACGAAGGCCAGTCGTTCCTCCGCGTCGCCCAGATCCACAGCGAGGACCCGTACTCGAAGGTGCGCGGCGGGGACCTGGGGCTCTTCGCCCGCGGCACGGATGAGATTCCGGACGCGGTGCTCGAGTCTGCGTTCTCGCTCCCGGTGCTGCAGGTCTCGGAACCGATCCGCGTCCCGCTCGGGTATTGCCTGGTCCGCGTCTCGAAGGTGGTGCCCGCCCCCGACGACGCGGGTCTCCTCGAGGCGCTGCGCGAGGACCTCGCCCAACGTGACCTGGCCGACATGCTCGACGCGGCCGCGATCGAAGTGATCGGCTGACGTGCCCTGATCGAGCCCGCGCACAGCATGCCTGCTGCTCGATCGACGACCGGAAAGCCCGCGACGACCGCTTGCACGAAGCACGCCGACATCCCAGACCTGTTCCCATGCAGCGAGTCCCCTACGCAGCGACCGGAGAAGATCCGACGGGCCGCACCTCCACCGCCCGGGTCGACGAGGGCAGTGAGAGGTTCCTGCCATTCACGCGCGTCGAGGTCGACGGCGACAGCGACCCGACCCCTTCCCCGGACGGCGAAGGCCTGCTGCTGGTCCTCGGCGGCACGCACGACCTCTACGCCGGCTCGGGCTCGTGGATCCGCCGCGGCCTCCGCACGACCCCCCTCGACGCGAAGCGGCCGGTCGCGGTGTTCCTGCCGCCGCGGACCCGCTGGCAGTCCCAGAACGGCGCGGGTCCGATCCTGATCGTCGCCGCGCGCCAGCCGGAGCTGCCGGCGGTCGAGACTCCGCGCGAGGAGCTCGGCCGCAAGCCGCTGCTCGCCCTGGCCGGCAGCGGGAAGGCGTTCGACCCGATGAGCGGGACCTGGAAGCCGTCGGAGGCGTTCCTGACGTCGAGCGAAGCGATCCTGCCGCGGCGGATCGAGTCGATCCCGGCCCCCGCCGGCGTCACGCACCACCGCGTGCTCGGGCTCGACTACAAGGCGCTCGGCCTCTGCGTCGACGAAGTGCACGCGGAGACGGGCTGCGCGGTCCGCCCCGAACCACCGACGCGCGGTCCCTACCCGTCGGAAGTCGCGATCCACGTCGAGACCGAGGGCGAGGCCCAGGTCGGTGACGCCGTGGTCCGCGCCGAGGACGGTCCGGTCGCGTTCCGCGGCTCCGAGGTGCCCGAACTGCGTGCCGTTGCGGGGCGAACGGTCTTCGTGCTGGTCTACGCCGGGGACAAGGGCTCGAGCTGAACCACGGGCCCGTCGGCCGCACCGAGCGCCAGCGGAACCGGCTCCTCGACGAAGGCCTCGGGGAGGAATCCGAAGCCCAGCTGGTCGTTCCGGCCCGGGATCGGCCCGGCCGCCATCACGCGGCCGACGGGATCGCCGTCGTCGACGTCGATCAGGGCCACCCCTCGGGCGACCGGCTCGCTCGACTCGATCCGCAGCAGCGCCAGCGTCCGGTTCACGTGCCCGTAAGTGTGGATGCGCGCGACGATCTCCTGGCCCGTGTAGCACCCCTTGTCGGTCGCCACGTGGTCGTCGAGGGCGGCCTCGAGCGCGAGCGTGTTCTCTTCGGTCTCGACGCCGACCGCGACGAGACCGGCGAGCCTGCGCAGGCACTCGGCCGTGTCCGCATCGAGCTCCGTGGCCCCTGGACCGGCGGCCAGCGCCCCCGCATCCCCAGCGGGTCCGTGGTGCCGGAGCCATCGGACCCCGTGCCGCTCGCCCGCGAACGTCACCCCGTCTCCCGATGCCCGCAGAGAACCCGGGGCCGGCCCGCCGAGATCGCCCCACTCCCCGCCGGTGACCCCCATCCACTCGGTGCAGACGAGCCCCCCCGGCCTGCGGATCTCGAGCCGCTCGGTGAAGTGGTAGCGGTCGAGGAGCTCCGCCAGCGTGTCCGCCTGACCGGCCTGGACCTCGATCTGGATCGCGTCACCCCGTCGCCCGAGGAACGCGGTCGCGACGAGCTTCCCCTTCGGCGACAGGAACGCTGCGGGCCGCACTTCACCCTCGGCGAGACCGAGCACGTCCTGCGAGCAAAGTCGATGCAGGAAGTCGGCGCTGTCGGGACCGGAAACCTCGAGCCGCACGTAGGGCGCAGCCGTGCGATACGCCCGACCTGACGGTGGAAGAACGCCTGCCAGATACTCGTAAACAGCCATTTGCCAGTGGTTTGAGGCCGAGTACCGACGCGCTGCGCAGGCCCCGACGAGGAATTCTAACGAGGGGCTCCCCTTGATAGAGCCCCTGACAGCACCTATTTTGCGCGGCCTTCGCCCGGAGACCTCCGTCGGTTCCGGGTCGCGATGCCGAAGGCCCCCGGAGTGACGCATGTTCCGGATCACGAAGAAAGCCGACTACGCCGTGTTCATCCTCTCCTATCTCGCGCGCCGCGCCGCCGAGGAGGGAAGGGATGCGCTCGTCAGCGCGCAGGAGCTCGCTTCGTTCTCGGCCCTGAACAAGTCGCTCGTCGCCAACCTGCTCAAGGACCTGACCCGCGCCGGCTTCCTGAGCTCGGTCCGCGGGGCCCGCGGCGGTTATCGCCTCGCCGCATCGCCGCGTGAGATCAGCCTCGGCGCGGTCCTCCGCGCGGTCGAGGGGCCGTTCTCGTTCGTCGAGTGCGCGCACGAGCGGGAGTTCGGCCATCGGCCGGACTGTGGATCGGACGGCGGTCAGACCGACGACGGCAGGCCTGAGAACGGTGGACCTGACGGCGGCGGCGCCGGCATCCACGAGGCGTGCAACCTCGCGGGCCTCTGCCAGTCGAAGGGCCCACTCCTGGTCCTCAACGCGCGCATCCAGAAGCTCCTCAACGACCTCAAGCTGGTCGAACTCGCCGGGCTCGAGACGAGCCAGG
>JAQCBR010000181.1 GCA_027621295.1 Planctomycetota bacterium | reverse complement strand
AGGCGATCCGCGTGCTCCTGCCGATCGCGTCCTACAGCGCGGACTCGCGGATGCTGTCGTTCCGCGCGGCCCTGGCACTCGGCTTCCGCAAGCGATTCGCGGGCGATCCCCAGCACCTCCAGATCCGCCTGCACGACGAGCCCGCTCCCGACGGCACGTCCCGCCTCCGCTTCCTCGTGATCTACGACAGCGTGCCGGGCGGCACCGGCTACCTATCGGAGCTCTGGCACGGCGACAACTTCCGATCGATCCTCGAGCTCGCGCTGCGCACGCTGGAGGAGTGCAGCTGCCAGCGCCGTGAAGTCCCCGGCGACGGCTGCTACGAGTGCCTCTACGCCTACCAGGACCAGTACTCGCTCAAGCAGCTGACGAGCCGCGAGGCGCGCGACCAGATCCGAGCCATCCTCGCCAGATGGGGCGACATGACGAGCGTCGACACGCTGTCCGGCGCCGATCTCGGTTCGCGGCTCGAGAGCGAACTCGAGGAGCGATTCGTCGCATCGCTCCGCAGGCACGCCGAGTCCCGCGGAGCCAGTTGGTCCGAGGTCATCCGTCGGGGCGAACGCCAATGGCGCTTCACGTGGGGTGGTCGGAGCTGGCTTCTGGTGCCGCAGGAGCTTCTCGCCGAAGGCGACGGAGTCGACATCCAGTCGCGGCCCGACTTCCTGCTGAAGCCGGCCGACGGTGACCGTGCGATCCGACCGCTCGCGGTCTTCTGTGACGGATTCCGGTTCCACGCGAGTCCGGGTGAGAAGACGGGCCGCATCTGCGACGACGTCATCAAGCGGCGCTCGATCTGTGAGAGCGGCCGTTGGCAGGTCTTCGGCGTGACCTGGTCCGATCTCGACGAGTTCGACAGCGAGACCGCGCGCCCCGGCGCATCGTCCCTGCAGCTCGCGGCTGCTGCCGGCAAGATCGACCAGAGGATGGGAGCGCGCGCGCTGCGCGGCGCGGACGCGCAGCTGCCGACGATGCTGCAGATGCTGCGCTACCTCGAACACCCGGACGCGGCGGACTGGGAGATGCTGGCCGACTCGGCGTTCCTCGTCTGGCTTGCTGAGACCAAGGGCTCTGCTGTGGACGCAGCAGCATGGGAACACCGCTTGCTGAGCGAGCCGCTGCGCTTCGATGCCCCCCCGGAAGGAGAAGCGGGCACGCGCCAGACCGACGACGACGAGAAGGCTCGCCTCCAGTCAGGCGGTGCGTTCTCGGCACTCGCACGCTGGCGGCGCCGCAAGGTCGGTGACGAGCCTGCAGGAGTGCGGCTCGTGCTCCGCCTCTTCGACGAGTGGGATGAGCGCCGAGGGGAGGGCTTCGAGGCGGCGTGGCGCGCGTTCCTCGCCACTTGGAACCTTGCGCAGTTCCTGCCCGGGCTCGTCCTCACGACTTCGGAGGAGCTCTCCGGCGGTGCCGAGGGGGCAGGAACCGAACCTGCAGCCCGGCCGACGCACGATGCAGCGGAACCACCCGAAGACGACCCGGTCCTGGCCGACGCTACGCCGGAGGAGCGTGAGCTCATTGCCGTCGGTCGGGCGGCAGGCCTCGGCGATCCCGAACTCGGCGGGGAGCCCTTCAACGACGAGGGCGTCAGCTGCGGGATGTCCGTGATGCTCTGGGAGCACGCGCGGATCGCCCTGGTGCTCGACGAGCACCGGGAGGACCAGAAGAAGATGGAAGACGCTGGCTGGACGCTCTGCGATGCCGAGCCGTCCGCGTTCCGCAGCCTCCTCGCACGAGACGGAGCCGATCCATGACCCCGAGCCCCCGCATCGCGCTCTGCAAGACGTTCTTGAACGCCTACGCAAAGCTGCCGAAGAGCGTCCAGAAGAAGACCTGGCAGTTCATCGACAAGTTCCAGTCGGACGCGAGGAGCTCGGGCATCAACTTCGAGACGATCGAAGGATCGGCCGACGACAAGCTGCGCAGCGTCCGCATCGACCTCGCGTACCGCGCGATCCTCGTGCATCCACCGCGTGGGGATGTGTTCCTCTGCGTGTGGATCGACCACCACGACGAGGCCTACGCGTGGGCGCGCCACAAGCGGTTCGACGTCCACCCGTCGTCCGGCGCGCTGCAGGTCTACGACGTCGAGTATGCGGTCGGCGCTCCGAGCGGCGACACGCCGACCGCCGAGACGAAGGTCTTCGAGCAGAAGCCCCTGTTCGCGGGGTTCGATGACGAAGACCTGCTGATCGCAGGCGTGCCCGTCCCGCTCCTGCCGTCCGTGCGCGCCCTCCGCTTCGAGCACGAGCTGGACACGATGGCCCCGCACCTGCCGGAGGACGCCGCGGAGTCGCTGTACGGGCTGGCTGCCGGCATGTCGCTGAGCGAGGCCATCGCCTCCGCGGCCCGTCCGCGGCTCGAGGAGCCGGTCGATACCGAGGACTTCTCGGCAGCGTTGGCGCGTCCCGAGACGCAGCGGACCTTCCTGATCGCCGACGGCGAGACCGAGCTCGCCAACATCCTCGATGCGCCGCTCGAGCAGTGGCGGCTCTTCCTCCACCCTTCGCAGCGCCAGCTCGTCGACAAGGCGACCAATGGCCCGACGCGCGTGCTCGGCGGCGCCGGCACCGGCAAGACGGTCGTCCTGATGCACCGGGCAGACCGCTTGGCCCGGCAGCTCGGCCGTGACGACAAGATCCTCGTCACGACGTTCACCCGGAACCTCGCGCACGACCTCCGCACGAACCTCACGCGCCTGTGCGGCGACCGCATGCAGCGGATCGAGGTCGAGAACCTGCACGCGTGGGCGGCGCAGTTCCTGCTGCGACACAACCATCGGGTCGCGAAGCCCACCGACCGGGACCGCGAGGACGCGATGGATGTCGCGCGCGCCCAGGAGCCGATCGACGGTCTGCCCGCGACGTTCTCTTTCGAGGAGTGGGACCGCATCGTCCAGGCCCAGGAGATCCTCGACGAGTCGGCCTACCTCAAGGCCCGCCGGACCGGCCGCGGACATCGCCTGAACCGCGCGCTGCGCAAGCAGGTGTGGAAGGTGTTCGCCGCCTACCGCACGGAGCTCGATCGTCGCGGCCTGCTCGAGGAACAGGACGTGATCCGCGAGGCCCGTCTCCTGATCGAGAAGCAGGGCCGACCGCCGTTCCGCGCGGTCTGTGCCGATGAGACACAGGACTTCACGCCGGCAGAACTCCGCCTGATCCGCGCCCTGGCCCCACACGGTCCCGACGACCTGTTCCTCGTCGGCGACGGGCACCAGCGCATCTACGGCGCGCCGGCCCCCCTGTCCCGTTCCGGCATCGAGATCCGCGGCCGTTCGCGCCGCCTCCGGCTGAACTACCGCACGACCGAACAGATCGCGCGGTTCGGCCTCGCGATCATCCAGGGCGTGTCCGTCGACGACCTCGACGACGGCGAGGACACGCTCCTCGGCTACACCTCCCTCCGCCAGGGCAAGGACCCCGAGTCCCATCTGTTCGCCGACGAACAGGAAGAAGCCGACTTCATCGTCGCCCGCGTCCAGCAGTGGCTGGGACAGGGCGTGCGCCCCGAAGACATCTGCCTCGCGACCCGTGCCAACGATCCGCTGGCCAAGCGATACGGCCCCCTGCTCGCCGAAGCGGACATCGCCCACGCCAAGATCACCCGCGAGGGCCCCCTCGCCGGCCGTGGCGTCCGACTCGCCACGATGCACCGCCTCAAGGGCCTCGAGTTCCCGTGCATCCTCCTCGCGGGCGTCCAGCGGGGACGCGTGCCTCCGACCTACCAGAGCCAGACCGCCGACCCCTCGCTCAAGCGCGAGGCCATGACGAAGGAGCGCTGTCTGCTCTACGTCGCGTGCACCCGCGCCCGCGACGCGCTGGTGGTCTGCGGCCACGGCAAGCCGAGCCCGCTGATGCGGGGCTGAGGGGATCGGGCTTCGGGGGACCGGGGCGAAGCCGGCAATGATGCCCGCTCCGGCGGCCGCTCCATCAAGTACCCGTCAAGTACGGGATGGCGTCACAAGCAACCTTCGGGAAACGACTTGTGAACTCCGGATCCGCGGAGGGGGCCCGCTGGTCAAGTACCCGTCAAGTACCGGGGGACCCCGAGGACATCGCCCAAGCAGGGAGGTACTTGCGGAGCTTCGGAGCTGTCCCGAGCTGGAAGGGCACGATCACTCCGTCCTCGACCGCCTCCCTGATCATCCGGGAGGCGATGGCGGCGTTGCGCTGCTCGATGCCGAAACGAGCGCGGAGCGACTCGTTGGTCAGGTGGGCCCGGTCGACGTAGCGAAGGCATGCGTGCAGGTAGCACGCGCGGACCCTGTCACTCCTCTCCATCGCGTTGAGGGGGCGCGGTGACAGGAGCGTGATTCGCGTTGCGTCCCCCACCACTTCGAAGAGCGGCGCTGGGAGCTGGCACGACTCGACATGGAATACGACCTTGTCGATCCCGCTGCCTCGTTCCTCGCAGATACCGAACCGACGCATCAACGACGCCAGCTTCTCGTTTCGCGAACGCGGCGGCGCGTCCAGGAACCGGTCGGCTGCTACCAGGGGGGCGCCCGGGTTCGTGATCTCGACGCGATCCGTGAAGATCTCGACCGTCGACCCCTGCCCGGTGACGAAGAAGTCCTGATGGATCAGCGCGTTGGCTACCAGCTCGCGCACTGCGATCGAAGGGTAGACCGGCGCGTTGCGGCGAATCGCGTGGGAGATCTCCTCGGTGTGCGGAAGGACGGCCTCGATCCGTTCGACCAGCGCCTGGAATCCGGAGGCGAATCCACGTGAGAAGACACGCTCTTCGGCGGGCGCCGTGCGACGGACTCCGTCGTAGCGGATCAACCGCACGGCCTTGCGCCACAGCCCTGGGTAGTCTCCCAACTCACGAGCCAGCAAGACGGCTCCGAGGTTGGTGATCGCGAAACGGCCAGCGTCGTCACGGCGAAGCAGGCCCTCCGCCTCCAGAGCCAGGATGACCGGGTCGATCTGGTCGGGACGCGGAAGCTGGAGGAGGTCGAAGTAGGCACCGTGGTCGAGGCGCTGGAGGACCGCTTGCGCGTCGAGGTGACGGACGGCGAACCGGTCCTCGAAGGGCGTGTCGTCGAACGCACGCCACAGCTCTCGCTCCTTCTCCGGGAAGTCCCTCAGCTTCTTCTTGTAGGACCCGACCCGCACGAACTCCTGGCCCTGGAATCGAACCGGGTGTCCGAACGCCCGTTCGACTTCCAGGACAACGATCCGACGACCCTCGATCTCCGCCTCGTGGAACCGGAACGCGAGCTTCGGACTCAGCAGCCTGCGCAGCCAGCTCTCCAACTCTTCGTTGCCGACCCTGCAAAGAGCCGGATCGAACGCGGTGCCGACGAGCTCGTGGGAGGAATCCTCGATCCCCCAGAGCAGGTATGCGCTGGCCTTGCCGAGCAACGCAGCAGAGTTGGCGAGCGCCGAGATGTACTCGCCGATCTGCTCGGGTGACGACTCGGTTCGCTCGAACTCGAACCACTCGGTCTCCCTCGGGAGCCGACGAAGTTCCCGCACGAGGCCGCGGGTGTAGCAGGCGGAGGGGTCGTTCACGGGACCCGACCGCAGGCAACTGCCACTGGGCTCCGAACGCTCCGATGCACGGCCAAGGTTCCTCCTCGACGCAGGGGCCTCCCTCCCGGCAAGCCTGCCGGCCGGACTTGGGACACATCACGCGTGGGCGTGTCCGCGGTGCTCGTGCCCGGGACGATCGCACCGCTCCAGCAAGGTGGGCTCAGAGGTGCTCGAGGGCGCGCAGCAGATCCGCTGTGGCGCGGGATGGTCGCAAGGGCAACACCCTGCGCAGCGGCCCCGAGCGCAGCCGAACCGGCGCTCCAGGGGCTCCTCCCCTCACACTCTCACTCGAAGATGGGCCGTACTGGATTCGAACCAGTGACTTCGACCTTGTGACGATCGCACTCTACCAACTGAGTTAACGGCCCGTTTGGGGGCGCGAACTCTAGCGGCGGGTTGGGGAGGCCGCAAGCGTTCGCACGGGTTGGAATCGGTCGGAGGGGCGGGGTCGCTTGAGGTGGGGTTGGGGCCGGTCGGGACGGGAGTTCGGGAACGCGGGGTTCGGGCTCAACGGATCGGCTGCGGGTGTCGATAGCTCATGGGTCGGCATCCGAGGAGTCCCATGGTTCGCGCGCTCGTAGTCCCCCTGCTCCTGAGTCTTGGCCTCGCGGGGTCCGGTCTGGCCCAGGAAGGCCCGAAGGCTGGCGTGGAGTCCGGCGAGCGCGCGCTGCGGCGCGCGTCGTTCCTCGCTCCGGACTCGGCGTTCGCGGTGTCGATGGCGGGCGTCGAAGGCCAAGAGGACGTCTCCGGCGCGGTCGGGGCGGGCGCGGTGTTCGCTGCGCCGGCGGGGACCTGGGCGCGGCTCCGGCGTGCGTTCCTGGCCGACCTGGTCGGGGCCGACGCTCCGGAGCTCGGGCTCGCGGCCCGGATCGGGGCGACCGGGTGGAGCGTCGGCGTCCACGCCGGGAACCAGGACGGGACCGGCTACGTCGCGGTCGCCGACCTGGATCGCGACGCTGCGGCGGCCCTCG
>JAQCBR010000033.1 GCA_027621295.1 Planctomycetota bacterium | reverse complement strand
CATCAGCGCGGCGATCGAGTCCTCGCCGAACGCGGCCCTCGCCATCTCGGCGTCGAAGATCAGGTCGTCATCGATCGCGAGCGCGGCGGCGGACTTGTGGACCTGGCGGGAGTAGGCGCGGGAGATCTGCTGGCGGCGGCGGTGGGTCACTCGAGGTTCCTCCTGGGTTGTTGGCCTCCTCCTCGTCGCGAACCGTCGAGTCCTTGAACACCCGGGATGGGCGCTGGTCGAATCCTCGACACCACCGGTGTCTTTCCGGGACGTGCCCGGGCGCCTGGTTCCCGGTGCTGGAAGGTCACTCTCCGTGGCCTACTCTTCTCCGATGGCCTCGACCCCTCCGTTCCGCCGCGTGCTGGTTGCGAACCGCGGCGAGATCGCCGTGCGCATCTGCCGTGGTCTCCGCGAGTGCGGCGTGGAGTCGGTCGTCGTCTACAGCGACGCGGACCGGGATGCGGCCCACCGGTTCGCCGGTGACATCGCGGTGCCGATCGGTGGGCATGCCGCGTCCGAGTCCTACCTCGTCGTCGACCGCATCCTGACGGCGGCCCGGGAGACCGGGGCCGAGGCCATCCACCCGGGCTACGGCTTCCTCTCGGAGAACGCTGCGTTCGCGCGGGCGGTGGACGAGGCCGGCCTCGTCTTCATCGGGCCGAAGGCCGAGTCGATGGAGCGGCTGGGCAGCAAGGCCGAGGCGCGCGCTGTCGCCGTCGCCGCGGACGTGCCGGTCGTGCCCGGCTTCGACGGTGCGCTGCCGGACGACGCGGCGTGGCAGGCCAAGGCCGACGAGATCGGCTACCCGCTGATGGTCAAGGCGTCGGCGGGCGGTGGCGGCAAGGGCATGCGGATGGTCGCGCGGTCCGAGGACTTCCTCGATGCGCTCCATGCAGGTCGTCGCGAGGCGCTCGCCTCGTTCGGGGACGATCGCATGCTGCTCGAGCGTCGCGTCCATCCCGCGCGGCACATCGAGATCCAGATGATGGGGGACCACCACGGTGACGTGGTGTCCTTCCACGAGCGCGAGTGCTCGGTGCAGCGGCGCCACCAGAAGGTCCTCGAAGAGGCGCCCTCGCCGGTCGTCGACGCCGCCCTCCGCACGCGCATGGGCGAGGCGGCAATCCGGCTCGCGAAGTCGGTCGGCTACCGCAACGCCGGCACGTGCGAGTTCCTCGTCGACGGGGCCGGCGAGTTCTACTTCCTCGAGGTGAACACCCGACTCCAGGTCGAGCATCCGGTCACGGAGTGCGTGACGGGCGTCGACCTCGTCCACCTGCAGCTGCAGGTCGCCGCGGGCGCGCGGCTCGCGGACCTGCTGGACGGCGTGGACCTGACGCCGCGGGGGCACGCGATCGAGGCGCGGATCTACGCCGAGGACCCCGCCAACGGCTACCTGCCGGCGGCCGGTCGGCTGACGCGCGTCGACGAGCCGACCGGCCCGGGCATCCGGGTGGACTCGGGCGTACACGGTGGCGCGGAGGTGCCGGTCCACTACGACCCTATGCTCGCCAAGCTGATCGTCTGGGGTCCGGACCGCGCGTCTGCGTGCCGGCGGATGGTGCAGGCGCTGTCGGACTCGGCCTACCTGGGCATCCCGACGAACGTCGACTTCCTCAAGCGCGTCGTCGAGGACTCCCGGTTCCGGGACGGGGACCTGCGCACCGACATGCTCGACATGGAGCCCGACCTCGCGAAGCCACCCGACGAGGAGACCCCGGACGAGGTCCTGGTTGCCGCGGTGCTCGCGCAGGCGCTCGGCGGTGTCCATGGCGCCGCGACCGGCGCCGCGTCCATGCCGACGAACGACGGTGCGGCGCTCTGGCAGCAGCTCACCGGATTCCGGCTGTTCGGAGGTGTTCGATGACGGTCCGCAAGGAGTACTCGGTGGGTGGGGAGGCGGTGCGCGTCACCTGCGATCCGGCGGGTGGCGATGGCTACGTCGTGCGGGTCGGGGATCGCGTCCACGAGGTGGAGGCCCACCGCACGCCGACCGGCGCGCTGGCGTTCACCATTGGCGGGAAGACGTTCCTCGCCGCCGTCGCGCCGATCGGCAGCAAGGGTGACACCCACGTGCGGATCGACGGGCGGACCTGGCGACTGAAGGCCCACGTCGGCCGACGTGGCGGCGCCGCGGGAGGCGGTGGGAGCGGCGTGCTCGAGGCGCCGATGACCGGCACCGTCCTCGCGGTGCACGTGAAGGCTGGCGACACGGTCGAGGTCGGCCAGACGGTCGCGGTCGTCACCGCGATGAAGATGGAGCACAAGCTGGCTGCGGGCGTCGCGGGAACCGTCGCCGAGGTCGGCGCGGCTCCGGGCGACACCGTCGAGCAGGGCCACGTCGTGGTCCGGATCGAGCCTGCGGGCGAGGTCGCGTGAGCGAGGAGACGACCGGCTCGGGGCTCGCCCTCCTGCCTGGGGCTCTGAGTGGGCGGAAGCTCGGGATCGCGCGCCGGATCGTGCTGTCCGGTCAGCGGCTGACGGTCGAAGCGCTCGCCGCCAAGGGCGCACAGCCGACCGCGGACGAGCGCGAGCGCCTGCATGCGTTCGACCTGGCGACCACCGTCGTCGAGCGGGTCGATGCCGGCGGGGAGGCATCGCGACTCGTCGTGCGGCTCGCGGACGGTGAGCAGGTCGAGTCCGTCGTCCTCGGCGACGGGGGGGTCTGCGTGTCCAGCCAGGTCGGCTGCGCGGTCGGCTGTCGTTTCTGCGCGAGCGGGATCGGCGGTCTGCGTCGCCAGCTCAGCGCGGCGGAGATCCTCGAGCAGGTCGCGCACGCGCGTGCGATCGATCCAGCCATCAAGCGCGTCGTCTACATGGGGATCGGCGAGCCGACCCACAACCTCGACGCGGTCCTCGACGCGGCGCAGGTCCTTGCCGACGACGGCGGCGTGCATGAACGGAGCCAGACGCTCTCGACGGTGGGATCGACGCGCGCGTTCCGAAGGCTCACGGACTCGTCGGTGCGCCCGAGCGTCGCGCTGTCCCTGCACGCGGCCGACGATGCGCTGAGGCGCGACCTGCTGCCGCGTGCCGGCCACGAGCCCGTCGCCGACCTCGTGGCCGCAGCGGATGCCTACGCGGACGCGACGGGTCGTGAGATCCAGTACGCGTGGGCCTTGCTGGACGGGGTCAACGACCGCGACGAGGACGTCGAGGATCTGGTCGCGCTGCTGCGAGGGCGACGGGGCTACGTGAACGTGATCCCCTGGAACCGCGTGCCCGAGCTGCCGTTCGCCACGCCTCATCGAGAGCGCGCGATCGCGTTCGTGCAGGCGCTGCGCGACCAGGGGCTGTTCGCGACGATTCGGTGGTCGGCGGGCGTCGAGGCCGAGGCGGCGTGCGGGCAGCTACGTCGGACTCGTGCCCTGGGCGGCAGCCAGGGCTGACGCGATCACGGCGACGTCGACGACGTCCGCTGCGGAGCAGCCGCGCGACAGGTCCATGCACGGGCGCGCGAGGCCCTGGAGCAGCGGGCCGTACGCACGGAAGCCGCCGAGTCGCTCGGTCAGCTTGTAGGCGATGTTGCCCGAGTCCAGGTCGGGGAAGACCAGCACGTTCGCGTCCCCACCGAGAGGGCTGTCGGGAGCCTTGCGTGCGGCGATACCGGGCACGAGCGCCGCGTCCGCCTGCAGCTCGCCGTCGGCGAGCACGTCGGGCCAGCGGGACCGGAACTGTTCGAACGCCGCACGGACCTTGTCGACGCGGGCATGCTCCGCGCTCCCCTTCGTCGAGAAGGACAGGAATGCGACGCGTGGCGTCTCGCCGGTCAGCGCTTCGTGCGTGCGCGCGCTGCTCGCAGCGATCGCGGCCAGCTGTTCGGCATCCGGGTCCGGGACGACCCCGCAGTCGGCGAAGGTCAGCGCGGTGTCGCCGCGGGCCATCAGGAAGCACGACGACACGAGCCCACCCGCGTCGACGTCGGTGCCGACCGTGCGGAGAGCTGCGCGGATCACCGTTGCGGTGGGATGTGCAGCGCCGGCCACGGCCGCGTCGGCGTCGCCGAGCGCGACCAGCGCAGACGCGAGCCACACCGGCTTCGCCGCGAGCGCCCGCGCGCCCTCCTCGGTCACTCCGCGCGCACCGAGTCGGTCGAAGATCAGCGCCGACGCGTCCTCGAAGCGGGGGTGCGATCCGGGGTCCGTGCCGATGCGGACCACCCGGCAGAGGCCGTCGTCCTCGAGGAGCGCGGCCGCTTCGGCGACGCGTCCGTCCATCTCGAGCTCGGGGAGGGCCACGCGCAGCGGTCGTGCGCGCGCGGCCTCGTGCAGCCGCGCGATCACCGGCGGCGGCACTTCGCTCAACTCTCGATCTCCATCTCCAGGATCGCGAGCCCGTGGGTCTTGCCCTGCGCGTCGGACTTCAGGCTCTCGCTGCCGCCGCCGCCGAGGCTGTCGTGGAGGATGAAGTTCAGCGCGAACAGGTTGGGCAGCTCGTAGCGCTCGACGTCCCCGAAGCAGATGCCGCGGAAGTGCGCCTTCACGCGGTCGGTGGTGAGCACCCGGCGGATCAGCTCGTAGTCGGCCTCGTTGGAGACGAACACGCCGACGTTGCTGCCGTCGCCCTTGTCGCCGGAGCGGGCCTGGGCGATGTCTCCGAGTCGGATGCGGCTCATCGGACCTCCTCCACGTCGACCGTCGTGGTCACCTTGTCCTTGCCGAGCAGCGCGGGCCAGTAACCGACGATGTCGGTGGCCTTCGGGCGTCCGCCGGCGAAGCCGGTGACGCCGGGGGGGCCGCTCGTGACCAGCGGCACGATCTCCATGCCGAAGCGGTCGACCTTGCGGCGATCGGTGTCCTTGACGCCGATCCGCAGCACGACCTCCGGGGGGTCACAGGGGTCGACGATCCCGGCGTGGCAGACGCCCGTGCCGAGGAGTTCGACCGTCTTCTGGTCCGGCGCGAACGAGACGCCGTCGAGCAGGAGGCGGTCGAACACGATGTCCGCGCAGAGCTCGGCTTTCGCGCGGGCATCGGGCCCGGAGACCACGAGCTGTCCGGTGGCCTTGTAGCCGTTCTGGTAGGAGATCGAGACCTTGTAGGTGTCGGTCGGTGCGCCACCGCGCACTCCGCTGACGCGGACCCGGTCCGGGCCGTCCTGTTCGACGATCGCCGACGTGAAGTCGGCCGTGCAGTCGGGGCCCAGGTAGCGGGTCGGATCGCCCATCTCGTAGAGGAGCTGGTGGACGACGGAGTCGCGGCTGACCACACCGCCGGTGCCCTCGTGCTTGGTGATCCAGAACGTGCCGTCAGGCCGCGCGTCGACGATCGGGTAGCCGAGGTTCGCCCAGCCGTCGATCTCCCTCCAGCGCGTGTAGTTGCCTCCGGTGCACTGGGCACCGCACTCGACGATGTGGCCGGCGACGGTCGAGGCCGCGAGGAGGTCGTAGTCGGTCGCGCTCCAGCCGAACTCGTACATCATCGGGCCGGCGACCAGCGCGGGGTCCGTGATGCGGCCGCCGATCACGATGTCCGCGCCAGCCGCGAGGCAGTCGGCGACCGACTGGGCGCCGATGTAGACGTTGGCGCTGAGGATGCGGTCCCGGATCGCATTGAGCGGCTCCCCGGTGTCCAGGTTGGCCATCGCCTCGCCGTCCGCCAGCAGCTCGTCGATCCGACCGAGCACGTCGTCACCGTCGACGATCCCGACCTTGAGCCCGGTGCAGCCCTTCTTGCGCGCCAGCTCGACGACGGCGCGCATGCAGGCGCGAGGGTTCACGCCTCCCGCGTTGGCGACGATCTTGATGCCCTTGTCGAAGGCTTCCGGCAGGACGCGGTCGAGCATCCGCACGAAGTCCGTCGCGTAGCCCGCCTCAGGGTCCCGCGAGCGGAGCTTCTGCATGATGCTCATCGTCACCTCGGCCAGGTAGTCGAGGGCGAGGTAGTCGAGCGGGCCCTCACGGACGAGACGGACGGGTCCGAGGATCGAATCTCCCCAGAAGCCCTGCCCGTTGGCGATCAGGAGCTGGTTGCGCATCGTTCTGGAAGGCAGGTCATCGCGGGGGGAGGGCAGAGCGTCCCTCCGCGGGCCCGCGACGATAACCCCAGCGCCTCGTCTTTCTCGTTCCCGGTCGTCACGGGGGTGTTCATCGCCGGCGCGTCGACGCGGCGCCGGCGGCAACCCGCGCATCACCCTTGAGGACCGAGAACCCGGGAAGGGTCGTCAGATCCAGCGGGGCCTCGCCGACGACGTCCCGCGAAGTGGAGACCGGGCGGGTCTCCGGCGCATCGAAGGTCGCCGCGGGCTCGGTCACGGCCGGCTGCGGCCGTCGCCGACGCTGCCCGGCGTGCTCGGGCGGCACCGGATCGACGCGGAGCAGGCCGCCGTTCGGTCCGGCGCTCGCGGGGCGCGTGGGCTCGGCCTCGGGATGACGGCTCTGTCCCTCCGACTTCGGGCTCGGTCGGGCCGTCTTGCGGCGCTGCTTGGGCGCGGGGCGTCGGCGCTGCGTCGGAGTCCTCGCGATCGGCACGGCGAACCCGGGCAGGGAGCCGCGCCGGTCGTGGAGGAGCTGGCCGAGGAGACGAGCCGCGAGGAACGCAGGGGCGACCGCGAGCGGACCGGTCACCGCGAGCGACAGATAGAGGGGCGCGCCCAGGGTCGCCCAGAACGCGAGTCCGGCGGGAGCTGCGAGGATGGCGACCAGCAGGACCGTGCCGAGGTGGCGCCAGCCACCCCCGAACGCGGCCCGCAGCAGGATGTCGGGCCGCAGACAGGACCAGTCGTCCCGCGTCTGGCGGAGGCCGAACGCGATCGGGAGCAGGACGGCACCCGTCACGACGGACGCCACGGCAGCCGTGGTCGCGTTCTCCGGGACGAGGCCGAGCAGCAGCGCAGCGACGCTCGGGCCCACGAGCGCAGCCGAGACCGCGGCGAAGTCGATGCCGAGTCGGGTCGCGTCGCGGCAGAGCTCCGTGATGCCCGGGACCTCCGGCGGGTCGTCCAGTCCGCGCGACGCATCGACCAGGATTCGTCGGCAGAGAGCGGCGACGAGCCCGACCACGGACAGCGCCGGGATCGCCGCGAGGAGAAGGAGCCAGGGGCCGCCCTGGATCGTGTTCTGGAGAAGCCCGCCGAGCCCGATGACGAGCGGGAACGTGATGGTCGCGACGACCGTCGTCATCGGCATGTGGTCGACGAAGAGGAAGCGGGCGGCGTCGGCCACGCGCTCCCCGAACGCTTCCTCGGCGCGATGCTCGGCCGCAGGCCGGCCGGGCTTCTCGAGGTCCGCGGTCGCGCCCAGCGATACGTCCAGCAGCAGTCCGTGCTTCTGGAGCGGAGTGAGGATGCGTCGCCGTGCCGACGCGTCCTTGATCTGCCAGAAGCCCTGTTCCGCCTCGCCGTGGCGCCCGAGTTCGAGGCAGGCCTCGACCAGCTCGACCCAGGTCCGATCGGTCGCGAGGCCGCTCTCGATCGAGCGATGAAGAGACGCATAGCGCATCTGTGGCGCGAGGCGCGGAGGGGGTGCAGCAATGTCTTCGATCTTCATCAGGGGCCTCGGGTGGCTTCGGGGAGGGAGTCCGCGACTGGGACTGTCGACGACCGACTGCTGTGGTCTTGAACACCCGGTCCCGGACCGAGGCACCCGGTGTCGGTTCCTGCGACGATCGCCCGACGCCACCGTTGCGATCACCGGCACCGTTGCCCGGCACGTTGCCCCCGTTTCTGATGGCGCCCGATGGCGAAGTCCGCGCTCCTGCTCTCCCTCGCGACGATCCTGGCCGGCTGTGGCTCCCTGCCCGGGTCGGCGGACGAAGACGCGGTCGTCCTGTTCGACGGGAAGTCGCTCGGCGCCTTCCGGTCCTCGGCCTTCGGCGGCGACGGAGAGGTCCACGTCGAAGACGGCCGGATGATCCTCGAGATGGGTTCTCCCCTGACCGGCGTCACGTGGTCGGGCGAGCCGCTGCCGACCGTCGACTACGAGCTCCGGTTCACCGCGGCTCGGCTCGCGGGCACGGACTTCTTCTGCGGGCTCACGTTCCCGGTCGGGGAGCGCTCCCTGTCGCTGATCCTCGGCGGGTGGGGAGGCTCCGTGTGCGGAATCTCCAGCCTCGACGGGCTGGACGCTTCGGAGAACGAGACGACGCGCTTCGTCTATCTGGAGACGGGCAAGGCCTTCGACGTGCGCGTCGTAGTCACCGCCGAGAGGCTCACGGTGCACGTCGACGGTGAGGCGCTCGCCGACGTGGAGCTGGCCGGGAAGGAGCTGGACATCCGGCCCGAGGTCGACCGGTCGCGGCCGCTCGGGATCGCGAGCTTCGGGACCCGGGCCGCGATCGGTCCGATCACTCTGCGGCGAACGCCGCGTCGACCTTCTGCTTGAGCTCGCCCGACTCGAACATCTCCATCACGATGTCCGAGCCGCCGAGCAGCTCGCCGGCGACGAAGACCTGCGGCGTGGTCGGCCAGCCGTAGGCCTCGACCAGGGCCGGTCGGATGCTCGCGTCGTCGAAGATGTTGACGACCTCGAACGGCTGACCCAGCTGGCTGACGATCGCGATCGCGCGGTGGCTGAAGCCGCACATCGGCTGCTCCTTCGAGCCCTTCGCGAAGATCAGGATCTTGTTCTCGGCGACCTTGGTCCGGATGTCGTCAGTGTTCCACATGGGGGTCGAGTCGGGGGGAGTGGCGAGGTTGTAGTTCGAGGAAGGGCTGTTCAGCCGGCCTGTGCCGGCGTGAGGGTCTTGAGGTCGATCGCGTGGATCTCTCGGGTCAGGTGTTGGCCGAGCGCGGCGTGGACGAGCTTGTGCCGTTCGATCAGCGACTTGCCCTCGAACGAGGCCGAGACCACGCGGATCCCGAAATGGTCGGAGGTGCCGGTCAGGTCGGTGACGGTGACCTCGGCGTCGGCGATGGCCTTGGCTACGAGCTGGCGGACGTCTTCGGTGCTGAGCATCGGCAACTAGCGTGCCCGATGGTGGGGCGGTGGGGGACCGGAATCTCGGCGCGTTCGCGTGCAGGTGAGCGTTGCCGGGACCGTACATCGCCCGACCAGATGCCTCGCTCGTAGTTCCCCGCCCGCTGGGAATCAAGGCGGCCGAGCCTCCGGTGCGAGGCGTCCATCGCGTGACACTTGCCGCGGCGCTCCCCCCGGCCGACACTCTCGCGCCCACCATGCGAGTCCTGCTCTGTCGTCCCCGCGGCTTCTGCGCCGGCGTCGAGCGCGCGATCGAGGCTGTCGAGCGCGCGCTGCAGAAGTTCGGTCCCCCGATCTACGTCCGCCACGAGATCGTGCACAACAAGGTCGTGGTCGAAGACCTCCGCGCGAAGGGCGCGGTCTTCGTCGACGAGCTCACGGACGTGCCGCAGGGCGCCCACGTGATCTTCTCGGCCCACGGCGTCGCGCCGCAGGTCTTCGACGAGGCGGACACGCTGCAGCTGCACCGGATCGACGCGACCTGCCCGCTGGTCACCAAGGTCCATGCCGAGGCCAAGCGGTTCGCACGAGCGGACGACACGATCCTGCTGATCGGGCACCGCGAACACGTCGAGGTCGTCGGCGTGGTCGGCGAGGCGCCCGACCGGACGATCGTCGTCGCGACGCCCGAGGAGGCCGAGACGGTCGAAGTCCCCGATCCCGAGAAGATCGGCGTGCTGACGCAGACGACGCTGTCCGTCGACGAGATGAACGCGGTGATGACGGTGCTGCGTCGGCGCTTCCCGGCGCTGAAGACGCCGCGCAAGGAAGACATCTGCTACGCGACGACCAACCGGCAGATGGCGGTGAAGGACCTCGCCGGAAGGGTCGACGTCTGG
The DNA here is from genome assembly GCA_027621295.1 of Planctomycetota bacterium. GTDB lineage: Bacteria > Planctomycetota > UBA1135 > UBA1135 > UBA2386 > JAQCBR01. The sequence continues at coordinate 25,589 of JAQCBR010000033.1, read as the reverse complement.
CTCGTCATCGGTGACCCGACCTCGTCGAACAGCAACCGGCTGCGCGAGCTGGGTGAATCCCAGGGCGTCCCCGCCCACCTGCTCCTCGATGCGACCCAGCTCGATCCGGCATGGGTCGAGGGCCGCGGCACCGTCGGGGTCACGTCGGGCGCGTCGACCCCCGAGGTCAGCGTGGCCGCGGTGGTCGCGCGGCTGTGCGAGCTCGGTGCGACCTCCGTCGAGGAAGTCGACGGCGCGATCGAGACCGTCGAGTTCACGCTGCCGCTCGAGGTGCGCTGAGGATCGAGGCCCGGGCGTCGCTGGGTCCGACGACGATGAAGATCGCGCTCTGTCAGCTCAATCCGACCGTCGGCGACTTCGACGGCAACCGGCGCCGCATCCTCGAGGCTGCGGCCGAGGCGAGGCGGCTCGGGGCCGACTGGGCGCTGTTCTCGGAGCTGGCGCTGTCGGGCTACCCGCCCGAGGACCTGCTGCTCCGCGAGGGTTTCCTCGACGCCCACGACCGGGCGCTCGCCGAGCTCGCGGGCAGCCTGCCGCCGGATCTGCCGTGTCTCGTCGGCTGCATCGAGCGGAATCCCGACGCGAAGGCTCGCGGCGCACGCGCCCTCTACAACGCCGCTGCGCTCTGTGAGGACGGCCTCGCGCGTGTGGTGGCACGGAAGGCGCTGCTGCCGACCTACGACATCTTCGACGAGCTGCGTTACTTCGAGCCGTGGCCGCGGCCCGAGGAGAACGTCGTCACGATCGGCGGCCGGAGGATCGGCATCACGATCTGCGAGGATGCGTGGAACGATCCGGTGTTCTTCGGAGCGCGTCAGTATCCGGTCGACCCCGTGGAGTGCGTCGCCACGGCGGGGGCCGAGGTCCTCGTGAACCTGTCGGCGAGTCCCTGGAACCGCCGCGCGGGCGATGGCGAGGGCAAGGAGGTGTTCCGGCACCGGATGCTGTCGGCAGCGAGCGCGCGGCACGGGCTGCCGTTCCTGTTCGTCAACCAGGTCGGCGGCAACGTCGGCATCCAGTTCGACGGTGGCTCGATGGCGATCGGGCCCGATGGGCGGATGGCGTTCCAGCCCTGCTTCTACGAGGAGGCAGTCCACGTCGTCGATCTCGGGGCGAGCTGGGGTGTCGAGCCTCGCTGGCTGCCGTTGGTCGAGATGCAGCGTCGTGCGCTCGTCCAGGGGATCGCCGACTACGGGCGCAAGTTCGGCATGGACCGCTGCGTGCTCGGGCTGTCGGGGGGCATCGACTCGGCGCTGACGGCGGCTCTGGCTGTCGATGCGCTCGGCCCTGCGAACGTGACCGGCGTCGCGATGCCGTCCACCTACAGCAGCAGCCACTCGCTCGGAGATGCCGAGGCGCTGGCCCGCAACCTCGGCATCCGCCTCCACGTCGTTCCGATCGCCGGGCTCCAGCAGGCCTTCGGTGATGCGCTCGCCGAGATCTTCGCGGGCACCGAACCCGGGCTCGCCGAGGAGAACCTGCAGGCGCGCGCCCGCGGCACGCTGCTGATGGCGGTCAGCAACAAGTTCGGCGGCATGCTGCTGACGACGGGCAACAAGAGCGAGGCCGCGGTCGGGTATTGCACGCTCTACGGGGACATGAACGGGGCGCTCGCGCCGATCGCGGACCTTTGGAAGACCGAGGTCTGGGACATGGCGCGGTGGATCAACCGCGAGGGAATCCGCATTCCCGTCTCGTCGATCGAGAAGCCTCCGTCCGCCGAGCTGCGGCCCGACCAACTCGATACCGACTCACTGCCGCCCTACGAACAGCTCGACCCGGTGCTGCGGCTGCTCGTCGAGGAGGACCTGCCGGTGACCGCGGTCGCCGAGCGCACCGGGATGGCCGAGGAAACGGTGGCGGAGCTGTTCCGCAAGGTCATGGCGACGGAGTTCAAGCGGTTCCAGTACGCGCCGACCGTCCGCATCAGCCCGCGCTGCTGGGGTGGACGCCGGATGCCGGTCAGCCACCGCTTCGTCGACGAGCGCGGGTCGATCTAGCCGTCTTCGCCGCGCACGAGGCGCGTGAGCGCTGCGACGAGGTCCGGGTCCTCGAACGCGAAGCCGGCCTCGAGCAGGCGCTTGGGCACGACGCGCGTGCTCGACAGCAGCAGCGGTTCTGCCATGCGGCCCAGCGCCGCCCGGGCGACGAACGCGGGGAGAGGGAAGAGCGTCGGTCGTCCGAGCGCGCTGCCCAGGGCCTTCGTGAACGTGCGATTGTCGGCCGGGTTGGGCCCGACGGCGTTCACGACTCCCGACAGGCCGTCGTCGGTCAGCGCACGTTCGATGATCCGGACGAGGTCACGCGTCGTGATCCACGCCCAGAACTGGCGCCCGTCGCCGATCCGGCCGCCCAGCCCGAGGCGGAACGGCAGCAGCATCTTCGCGAGCGCGCCTTCGCGGCGATCCAGCACGACCCCGATCCGCAGCAGCACGCGCCGGGCTCCCCAGGCGAGCACAGGGTCGCTCGCCGCCTCCCACGCGCGGCAGACGTCGGCCAGGTAGCCGGTGCCGCGGGCGCTGTCCTCGTCGAGGACCTCGTCGCCTCGGTCTCCGTAGGCGCCGATCGCAGAAGCACCGACCCAGATCCGCGGACGGATGCCCGCGCGGTCGAGGCCCTCGATGAGGAGCCGTGTGCCGTCGACCCTGGAACTGCGGATGCGCTCCATCCGCGCGTCGGTCCAGCGGCCTCCGGCCACGTTCTCACCGGCGAGGTGGACCACGGCGTCGCATCCGGCGCATGCGCTCGCGTCGAAGCTGCCGCGCTCCGGGTCCCAGATCACCGTTCCCGGTCCCGCATCGCTGCGGCGGGTGAGGCTCAGGACCTCATGGCCTTGGCGGCGCAGGCGAGGCAGCAGGGCCGAGCCGACGAGGCCGGTCGCACCGGTGACGAGGATCTTCATCGCAGAGGTAAGTTAGGTCGCCCTTGGCCCGTCCGAAACCGCAGATCGAGCCCGCATCGCCGCCCGGGAAACTCCCGTCAGGACTTCTTCTCGGCGCGCTCGCGGTCTTCGTGCTGATGCCGGCGACGCTCCCGGTGACGGTGCTACGCGGCTTCGTCCACGACCGCTTCGACGTGTCCGAGTTCGCGACCTCGGTATTCATGTCGATCAACATGGTGGCCGCGCTCTGTGCGGCGCCGTGGGCAGGTGTCCTCGCGGATCGGTTCGGGCGGCAGCGTCGGCTCCTGACCGCGGCGTTGGTCCTGGACGGACTGCTGTTCGCAGCGATGACCGCTGAGCTGCCGTTCGGCGTGTTCCTGACGCTGCGGTTCTTCGAAGGCGCGACGCATATCACGGCGCTCTCGCTGCTGCTCTCGATCGCCGCGGAAACCGCACGGCGGAGTGGTGGCAAGAACGGCGCGATCCTCGGCATGGTCGGTGGGGGGCTGACGCTGGGCGTGGCGCTCGGCGCACCGATCGGCGGCGTGCTCGGGCGCATCGACACGCTGCTGCCGATCCGTCTTGCTGCAGGGATCTCGGTCACGCTGGCGCTCGCGACCTGGTTGCTGGTGCCGAGCCTCGGGCGCAGCGGGGAGCGACCCGGGTATCGCGCGATCCTCTCCGCGGTCCGCGCGCAGCGGATGCTGTTCGTGCCGTGGGCCTACGCGTTCGTCGACCGCTTCACCGTCGGCTTCTTCACGACCACGTTCACGCTGTGGATGAAGCGGGTCCACGACCTGCCGCCGGATCGGATCGGCCTGCTGCTCGGGCTCTTCCTCGGGCCGTTCAGTCTGCTGAGCTACCCGTTCGGCAAGCTTTCCGAACGCCTTTCGCGGACTCGGATGCTGGCGGTGGGCAGCCTCGCCTACGGCATCGGCCTCCTGGGCCTCGGCCACGTACCGCTGTCGATGCTGCCGGCCGCGATGGTCGGACTCGGCGTCGTCTCGGCGGTGATGTTCGTGCCGTCGCTCGTGCTGACGGCGGAGCTCGTGCCGGCTTCGGTCCGGTCCACGGCGCTCGGGGGCTTCAATGCGGCCGGATCGCTCGGCTTCGTGCTCGGCCCCCTCGTCGGTGGAGCGGTGAGCTCGGGCGTGGCGGAAGCGGGCGGCGGCACCCGCGAAGCCTGGGCCGGTGGCTACCGGCTGGCCTTCACCACGGCGGGTCTCGCCGAGATCGTCTGCGTGTTGGCGACCTGGGCGCTGCTGGCGCGCCTCCGGGCGTCGGGTAGGACGACCTGATCCAGCTCAGCGCACGAACACCATGCCATCCGCGCTCGGCATGCGGCGCACAGGATGGCGGCCGTACGGCGGCGCGTCCTTCGCGAAAGTCGTGGCCGACTCGAACACACCCCAGGTCGTCAGACCGTCCTCGCTCAGCGGCTCGAGCAGTTGGGCGGCGACGCGTGCGAGCCGCTGGTGCGAGGGCACGAACGCGGTGCCCGGCTGCAGGAAGTCCTCTTCCGGCACGAAGCGGCCGCGCAACTCGATCGTGCGGGTCTTCGCGCCCCAAGGAGCGCGCGGAGCCTTGTCGCCGGACTCCGGCACGAAGAGCTCGACGTCGCCGGCGAACGCCACGGTGGTCTCGTGGACCTGGATCCCGTGTGCGCGGAGGATGGTCAGCGTCCCGGGCTCCGGGCTCCGGATCGTCCAGCCGCCGCGGGGCAGCGCGTGACCGGCGCGGGACACGAACGCGTTCTGCAGGCGCATCTTCTCCCGCGCCAGCTCCGAGCGGCGCAGCGTCCGCTGGCTGCGCTCGCCGACCGGGACCTGGTCCCAGACGCCGACCACGATCTCGGTCTCGTCCCCGTCGACCAGCGTCGTGTCCCAGCCGAAACGGATCTGCTCCGGATCTTCGACGCACAGCTCGTCCGCGGCCGCACACAGCTCGACGACGCGCGGCAGGTCCGCGGCGAAGCCGCGGACGGTCTCGAGCACGAACGCCCGGGTCACGCGGACCCGGGTCTCGAACGGCTCGTACGCGTAGGCCTCGGACAGCACCGCGAAGCGGTTGCGGAGCCCGTAGTAGTTGGTGAGGAACCGTGGGCGGTGGTCGAACGTCGCGTAGGCACGCGGCTCGCTGCGGCTGAAGTTCCCGTAGTCGAAGACCCGGTAGCCGTGGCGGTCTGCCATCGCGTTGCGGACGGAAGGCAGGAGCTCCGAGCGCAGGTAGTCGTCGAGGCGCTCGTCGACGTTGGTCGACAGCGGCGGCGCGTAGGTCAGGTGGTAGCCGTGCGGTGATCCGTTGGTCGTGTGCAGGTCCATCAGCACGTGCGGATCGAGCTCGTCCATCAGCCCGAGCAGCGCACGGAACTCGGGCGACTCGGTCTTCACGCAGTCCCGGTTGAGGTCGAGTCCCTGCGCGTTCTCGCGCGCGCCGAGGCCGCCTACGGGTCCGTTGACGTTCGGACGGTTGGCGGTGTCGATCTTCTCGTTGCCGTCCACGTTGTAGATCGGCACGAAGTGCAGGTCGCAGGCGGCGACGAGGTCGCGGTGCTCACCATCGGCGATCTCCCGGAGGAGCATCTGCACGGCCTCTTTCCCGCAGACCTCACCGCCGTGGATGTCCGCGACGATCAGCACCCGGAGTGGGCCGTCCGCAGGGCGAGTGGTCCCCTCGGGCGGGATCACCCGGACGTGGAGCAGGTCTCGACCTTCCTGGCTCTGGCCGAACGTGCCGACCTCGATCTTCGCTGCGCCGCTGCGCGCGACGATCCGGTCGAGGAAGGAGCGGACGTCGGCGAGCGTCGATGTCCGGGTGAAGCCGCTGGACTCGGCTGCGGTCGTGATGATCTCGGTGGCCCGCTGCGGAACGAGCGGAGCGGCGAGGACGGCGGCCGTGGCGAGGAACAGGGGTCGCATGGGCGGGGATGATGGGCGTCGAGCCCGCATCACGCCATTCCCGGTCGGAGCGAGGATCGGCCTGCAGCGCGACCGGAACACGACGCGGTCCCGCAGAAACCCCGGCGCTCGGGCCACTGCGTCGGATTAGACTGTCGGCCGTATCAAAAGCATCGGGTCTGCCAAGGCCCCCGATCACTCGCCAGGAGGTCCCCGTGAGCAAGAAGGACAAGCACCGTGACGATGCCGCCCGGCGTCGCGACTTCGTGATCGGCCTGGACCGTGCCGGGGGATGGGTCGAGGATCGCGACCCGCCGCCCGGTCCGGATGCGGCGCTCCCCGAGCCGCAGGATCGCTCGGAGCCCAAGCCTCCGTCGGCGAGGCGCGAGGCGATCGCCGACGAGATCCGCGGGATGGCGCTCGAGATGGTGGAGGAGTGCGCGCAGCTGTCGTCCCTCGCCGTGCGGCTCGCAGCGATCGATGAGGCCTCGGACGAGGCCCGGACCCTCGCTCGGGACGCGCTCGGCGCGTCCGCGGCGGCGCGAGGGGTGCTGTTCGCGCTCCTGCGTCACGTCGAAGTCGTCCCGCGGGACGACGGGCCGTGGCACCTGCTCGTTCCACCCGGTCGCGGGGAAGGGTTCTGACGGAACGGGTCGAGGGCGGCCACCAGCCTGCCAGTCGCCCGCTCCCGGGTGCGCAAGACCGAGGCTCCACCTCGCGCCGGCGTCGCGCATTGCGTAGACCAGGGCCATGCAGCGAGCCTTCGCGACCGCTTCCCTGGTCCTGAGTCTTTCGGTCCTGCAGGCGCAGGATCGTGTCCTTCCCTATCCGGTCACCGAGCCGGACGCCTACGCAGCTGCGATCGCAGCCGGGACCCGCTCGGCGGACGGCGCCCCGGGCGCGTCCTACTGGACCGACGCGGTCTCCTACAAGATCGACGCCGAGCTCGATCCGGCGGCAGCGGTCGTGACCGGCGTGGTCGAGGCCACCTACACGAACCGTGGGCCGGACGCGGTCACGGTCCTCTGGATGCATCTGCGCCAGAACCTGCACAAGGTCGGTCAGATGCGGACCCGGGTCGTCGCCGTGACCGACGGCATCACGCTCGGTGACGTGGCGCTGGACGGGCAGGAGATCAACGCGCGTGCGATGGGCACGCGGATGGCGCTGCGGCTCCGCGGCGGACTGGAGCCGGGCAAGTCGGCGACGGTCCGCGTCGAGTACTCGTATCCGGTCCCTGTCGCCGGGACAGCGCCGCGCAACGGGCACGAGAACAACCGCGTGTTCTACCTCGGCTACTGGTACCCGCAGTTCGCGGTCCGCGACGACGTCGAGGGCTGGGTCTGCGAGGAGTACAAGGGCAACGGCGAGTTCTACATGCCGTACGGGAACTACGACGTGACGTTCCGGGCCCCCGCTGGGTTCGTCGTGCGTTCGACCGGCGTCCTGCAGAACGGCGACGAGGTGCTGTATCCCGAAGCCCTCGACCGACTCGCCGCCGCGAAGACGTCCCGCGACGTGCAGCCCGTGATCTCGAAGGAGGACCTGGCGGCCGGTCGCGTGACCAAGGCCAAGGATGGTACGGTCGCGTGGCGCTTCGTCGCCGAGAACGTCCGCGACGTCGCGGTGAGCGCGTCGAACAACTACGTGTGGGACGCGACCCACGCCGTGGTCCCGGGCCGTGACGAGCCGGTCGAGATCCACGCGGTCTACGAGCCGACGTCGACGACGTGGCCAGAAGCCGCGCGAGCCGCGCGCTTCACGATCGAGTGGATGTCGCGCGAGGTGTTCCCCTACCCGTGGCCGCACATGACGGCCTGCGAGGGGATCATCGGCGGGGGCATGGAGTTCCCGATGATGACGCTCATCGGTGACTCTCGCAGCGTCCGCGGGCTCGAGGGGATCGTCGCCCACGAGCTGATCCACATGTGGTTCCCGATGATCGTCGGCTCCAACGAGAAGCGGCACTCGTGGCAGGACGAAGGGACGACGAGCTTCTTCACCGACCTCGTCGAAGCCGCGATGCGCGACGCGCCCCAGACGGCGCGCGCGTCGATGCTCGGCTACGTGCGCACCGCGCGCCGCAGCAGCGAAGCTCCGCTGATGACGCACGCCGACTACTACCCGGTCGGATACGGCTTCGCCTCCTACACCAAGCCAGCTGCGCTGCTCCACCAGCTCCGCGAGCTGATGCGGGACGGAGAGGACGACGTCTTCATGACCGCGATGCGGACCTACGTGCGCGAGTGGGCGTACAAACACCCGACCCCGTACGATCTGTTCCGGACGATGGAGCGGTTCGCGGGTCGGGACCTCGACTGGTACTGGCAGCCCTGGTACTTCGAAGTCCGCAAGCTCGACCACGCGATCGCGTCCGTCGAGAAGGACGGGGACGAGCTGGTCGTCACCATCGAGGACCGCGGGTTCGCTCCGCACCCGTGCACGGTCGAGGCGCGCTACGCGGAGGGACGCACCGAGCGCCAGGTGATCGGCGTGGACGTCTGGCTCCGTGGCGCGACGCGACACGTGCTCCGGTTCCCGGACGGAGCGCAGTCGATCCTCGTCGACCCCGACCGCGACACGCTCGACATCGAGTCCGACAACAACGTCTGGCAGGCCAAGGGGTCCTGACAGCGCGCCGAGGACTAACGGATGTCCACGTAGACCAGCCTGTGGTCCGAGGCCGACGCAGCCTCCGCCAGCGGGCTTCCGGGCAGTGGCCAGAGGACGGCCGCGCCCAGGACTTCGAGGCCGCGCGCGGGCAGCACGTAGTCCAGTCGCAGATTGCCGGGCCCCCGCGCGTCGTCGAAGTCGGATGTGTCCGCCTCCGGCGGTCCACGGTGGCTCGCGTTCACGCCGCCCTGACCCGCGCTCGCGTCGGCTCCCCCGTCGCTGACGGGAACGATCGAACCATCGATGCGCGGGTGTGCGAGCAGCAGTCCGATCGGCGCGTCGAGCCCGTCGCCGTCGTGCGGATCGCAGTTGAGGTCGCCCAGCACGGCGAAGAGCGCGCCTGCCTCGAGTCCACCTCGTCGGCCCCGGTCGTCGACGATCCAGTCGGAGCGCTCCGGGCTCAGGTAATCGGCCCAGAAGCGGATCTCGTCGTGGTTGCGCCGACCGTTGCGGTCCTCGGGGCCATCGAAGACCGGAGGCGTCGGGTGGCTGGCGAGGATGTGCAGCACGCGTCCGTCGGGGAGCTGGACGGGGACATCCCAGTGCGACTTGGACGAGAGTCGCATCGCTGCCGCGGCGTCCGCGTCGAAGAAGCCCTCGGGCATTCGGTTGCCCGGCATCGCCTGCCAAGGCAGTCGCCGGAACGTGCGAATGTCCGCCTCGAGGATCGGGAACCGGGACAGGAGCGCCATCCCGTACTGGCCCGGGTGCGCGCCGTAGCCGTAGGCATCCCCTGGCCCCCCGATCTCGCCGTTGCCGTCCAGGTCCTGCCCGGAGGGCTCGCCGGTGTTCGACGCGCCAGCGAAGAGGAACGCGTAGGGCGCGCGGCCCGGCGACGGTTCCAGGTAGCGGTCGCGGAGCAGCTCCGGTGCCCGACCGTCGGGATCGCGGTCGACCTCCTGGAGCAGGATGACGTCGGCGTCGACGGCACGCACCACCGCGGCGATCGCCGTGGCGGCCGAGCTGCCGGCCTCGAGCTCGGCGACGAGCGCTCCCTGGGCGTTCCGGTTCAGCGCGACGTTGTAGGTCGCGACCCGGACGGTCGATGCCGGCCCCGCGCAGCCCAGGAAGGCTGCCGAGGTCAGCGCGAGAATCGAAGTGCGCATGGAGGATTCCGTCCCGGGATTCGTCGGTCCCCGCCCCACGGCAGGGGCGCGCTGGCGCCGGGCGGCATCATGTCCTATCCCTTGCGCCGGCCACACCCCGACCGACCGGACCGATCCCCATGAAGCGATTCTCCGTCTGGATCCTCGCGTCCCTTCTCGTCGCGTGCTGCACCCCGGAGCCTGGCGAGTCTCCGGCGCCGATCGCTGCGAGCGAGCCGGCCGCCACCCAGGACGGAGACCCCGCAGAGGAAGTGATGCAGGACGAATCGACCCCCGATCCCGCGATGGAACGCATCGTGAAGTCCGACGCGGAGTGGCGCGCACAGCTCACGCCCGAGCAGTACTACATCACCCGGCAGGCCGGAACCGAGCGTCCGGGCACGGGCGAGTACCTCCACAACAAGGCCAAGGGCAGCTACCGCTGCGTGTGCTGTGACCTGGAGCTGTTCCGGTCCGACACCAAGTACGACTCCCACTGCGGCTGGCCGAGCTTCTACAAGACGGCGGCCGGCGATCGGGTCCGCTACATCGAGGACGTCAGCCACGGGATGATCCGGACCGAGGTCCGCTGCTCGCGCTGCGATGCGCACCTCGGCCACGTGTTCGACGACGGGCCGCAGGAGTTCACCGGCCAGCGCTACTGCATGAACTCCGTGGCGCTGCGCTTCGTGCCGGACGAAGGCGCCAAGAACTGACCGTGAGCAGCGCCGGGCCGCGGGGGTCCGGGACCGGCTCTGCCGGTGCGGTCAGCGATTCCTCTTCCGGACCTTCCACTGCGGGTCGGGCCGGTGCGCCTCATCGAACAGGCGCACCGCCTCGGCGATCAGGTCCGGGTGATCCGCCGCCACGTCGGTCTCCTCGCCGATGTCGGCGTCGAGGTCGAACAGCTGGATCGGGCCGTCGAACATCGGCGAGCGGATCGCCTTGAACGATCCGAGCCGCAGCGCCTGCGCGGACGCGCCCTCGTAGAACTCCCAGTAGAGCCATTCGTGGCTCGCCTGGCGGTCTGACTCTCCCGCGAGCTCCGGTGCGAACGAGATCCCGTCGTGCTCGAGCTCCAGATCCTCGATGCGGGCGAGCTCGACGCAGGTCGCGAGCAGGTCCTGGAAGCCTGCGACGTGGTGGCTCACCGAGCCCGCGGCGACGTGACCTTGCCACCGCGCGATCGTCGGCACGCGGATGCCGCCGTCGTGCAGCGAGCGCTTGATGCCGCGCAATGGGCCGTTGCTGTCCTGGAACTCGGGGTCGTGACCTCCCTCGCGATGCGGTCCGTTGTCGGACGTGAACAGGATCAGCGTTCGCTCGCCGAGCCCCAGTTCGTCGATGCGGTCGACCAGCCGGCCGACGTCGGCATCGAGACGGTGGATGCGCGCGGCGAAACCACGTTCCGCGGCGGGCCAGTCGGTCCTCTTCGCGAACTCTCCGACGTCCGGCAGGTCCATACCGCGTTTGCCGGCCTCGTTGTTCGCGTGGGGGATCGTCGGTGCGAAGTAGAGGAAGAACGGCCGCTCCCGGTTCCGCTCGACGAATCCGAGCGCCTCTTCGAGGAACAGGTCCTCGCACCAGACCTTCTGTTCGGTCGCGAGGCCGGTTCCGAACTTGCCTTCGTCCGGCACGACGTTCGGGAGCGACACCCGCTCTTCCTGGCGGATCAGATAGGTCGGGAAGTCGTTGTGCGCGTGTGCCTGGTCGAGGTAGCCGAAGAACTCGTCGAAGCCCTGGTGGTTCGGGACCCCGGTCGTGTCCTCGTTGCCGAGGCCCCACTTGCCGACGAGGGCCGTCGCGTAGCCCGCGTCGTGGAGGACCTCCGCGACGGTGACGTCACCGGGCTCGAGCGGGATGCGGAGGTTCCCACGGACGCGCGCGCGACCCGTGTGCCGGCCGGTCATCAGCACGCACCGCGACGGCGCGCACACGGTCGACCCCGCGTAGAACTGCGTGAAGCGCATGCCCTCGGCGGCCATCTGGTCGAGTCGAGGCGTCGGCACCTTCGGTGACGCGTAGCAGCCGAGATCTGCGTAGCCGAGATCGTCCGCCAGGATCACGACGATGTTCGGCGGCTTGCTCGCTGCGCCGGCGTCCTGGGGGGCGGCAGCCTCGAGCGCGGCGGTGAGCGCGAGAGCCGCGCAGGCTCCGATGAGCGAGCGGCGGATCGGGAGTCGGGGTCCTGCGTTCATCACGTCGGGCAGTGTCCCCGCGCCCGGCGGTGCCGGCCACCCGCGTCAGCCGAAGTTCAGGCCGCAGTCCGGACAGCGCGTCGCCGTGGTCGCGAAGCGCGTGCCGCAAGCCGGGCAGTCGGTCTCCGCCGCATCGAAGTCGACGACGGCATGTGCGGCCGCAAGCTCGGTGGCCGTCAGGCCGAGCTCCTGGTGTTGCTTCAAGCCTGCGAGGGCCTCGGGCAGCTGGTGGCGCGCGACCGCGAGCCTCGCCTTCGTGCCTCAGCCGGTCACGCAGCCGCCCGGCGGCCGGGTCAGCGCTGCTTCGACGCCCCTGGCGCGGAGCGCATCGCAGAGCTCCTGCATCGCGCGGACACCGCCCTCGGCGATGACGATCGGATCGCCGCTGGTCACCTGGTCATCCATCGGAGGCATCATCCGCGAACGGTCGTCCGCTGCGAAGTGGCAGCCAACAGCTCCGCCGGGGGCACTCCCGCATCGAGACGTCGGAACGCCGCGAGCGCCAGTGCGGGCAGTCGTTCGGTCGGCGGGAGTTCGCGATCGATGCGCCAGAAACCCTTGGCGGGGAGCGGATGCCTGGCGACCGCTGCAGGGGTCAGGCGCGCGCTCGGCAGGTCGGTTCCGGCGAGCACGTGCGCGTATTCGTCGATGCCGAGGCCGTAGGCCTGGGCGATGACCGCGTCGAGCGCCGCGCGGACGCGTCGACGTGCATCGCCGTCGAGGAGAGGGGACGGGATCGGACTGCCTTGCGCGGAGCGTGCCCGGAGCGGGTCGAACCACGCGGACGTCAGCGCGAGGGCTTCGACCGCCGCGTCGAGTCCCTCGATCCCGAACACGCTCCCGGGCGGGGGAACCGCGACGTCGATCAGCACGAAGCGGTTGAGGTTGTTGCCGGCCATCCGGAGCCGCAGCGCCCAGTCGAAGACCGAGGAGTTCAGGATCGCGCAGAGCGCGGACTCCCCTGGAGTGCCGTCGTCCTTCGACCGGCAGCGCAGCGTGGGGACCGAGTTGCCGCACGGAGCGCGCCAGAGCAGCGTCGCGGCCATCGTGCGCGCGTTCGTCGCCGAGCCGACCGCCATGAAGCCGATCTTCGGCGCCGCGTGATCCGGATCGATCGCGTCGAGAGCGTCGGCCCGCACATGGAACTGGGGTCCAGGCATGGCACGCAGATCGCTGGGCGTAGTCCACCGGGCCCGGCGGCCGGTGCCGGAGACCCAGCGCTTCGCGGTCGCGCAGAAAGCGTCGATCATCCGACCCTCCCAGACCGGGAGGTCGTCCGCGCGCCGGGCCTCCGCGGGCACGAACAGGCTTCGGTCGAGGGTCAGGTCGATCTCGCGTCGGAAGCGGATCGCCCAGTCTGTACCGCCGAGCCTGGCGCGCTCGGTCAGTCGGGTGAGGAGGTCCAGGTCCCGCGGATCGTCGATCTCGAGCACGGCGCCGCTGGACGGACTCAGGCGCCGGACGCGATCGGTATCGAGGAGCGTGCCTGTCGCCATGTCTGCAGCCCGAGTCCGTAGGAAGCCGAACTGCGTGGGGGCATCCCTCCGGCCGCGGTCGGCGACCAGCGCCGCGAACTTGAACCTCCGGTCGACGCCCGGGAACAGTCGGCCTCGGTTGTCGAAGCCCACGAGCCGCTCGACGTGGTGCTCGCCGAACAACTCGTCGCGCAGGCCCGCGGACCCTCGATCGGCGTAGAAGCCGGCCGGGACCAGGAAGCCGATCCGCCCACGCTCCGCGAGCCGTTCGAGCCCGAGCGCGAGGAAGCGCTGGTATGCGTTGGTCTTGGTCGCGGACGCGCTGCCGGGGAAGCGCTCGCGCAGCGCCGCCTGGCGCGCGTCGAGGAACCGAAGCGTCTCGCCCCACTGGGCGGCAGCTCCCGGATGCGCATCGAGGATGCGCGTCCGAGCTCGTGCCGCCTCGGCGCCGACGAGCTTCGGATAACCGGGATCGAACGAGCTGAAGAACGCCCTGGGATCGGGCTCGTCTCGGTCCCAGGGGGGGTTGCCCAGGATTGCGTCGAATCCATCGGGCGCGATCTCGGCCCAGTCGACCGGCCGCCACCCGTCGGGAGCCCCCGGCAGCGCGGTGTCGACCAGCGCGTCCCCACAGCGCAGCTGCGCGAGCACGCGGTCCGGATCGAGGTCCGGGTTGCCGAGTTCGATCCAGACCGAGTCCGCACACAGGGCGACGGCGACGGGGTCGAGGTCGGCTCCGTGCACGCAGGCGACGATCTGCGCCGCATCGGCCGCAGGCATCGCGGACCGAAGCAAGCGGACGGCCTGCACCAGGAAACTGCCGGCGCCGCAGGACGGGTCAGCGATGCGAGGCAGTGCCTCGCCGCGCGTGCGTTCGAGGAGTGGGAACAGCGTGACTCGTGCCAGCTCCCCGGCCAGATCCTCCGGCGTGTAGAAGGCGCCCGCAGACTTGCGACCCCGTGCGTCGACCATCTGCGCCTCGTGGAGGCGGCCCAGGTCCAGCGGGTCGCGGAGCGGGGGCAGACCGCTGGTTCGCTCGGTCTCCGGCGCCGATGCGAAGCGGCCGACCCGCTCCACGGGGAGGCCTCGCGCCCGAGCCAGCTCCCGGCTCGCTGCCGCGAGCACCGCGGTCGGGCACGCGTCGATCGCGGCCCACGCGCGGACGGGGTCCAGGAGTCTCGCCACGCCGGCCTCAGCGCGGCATGAGGCGCGCCAGCGCCGCGGTGGTCGCGACGACGGCGGTCCGGATCGACGGCTCGAAGTCCGGGTAGTAATGGGCCGAGTGGAGCCCTGGCGGAGGCAGCCCCGCCGCGGCTGCGGCGGCGAGCCGTTCGGCGGAGACGGTTCCGAGGCGATACATGAGGATCGGCACACCCGCCTCGCCGAAGCGTCCGAAGTCCTCGGCGATCATCTCTGCCGGGACCTCGACGACGCGTTCCGCGCCGAGCGCCGTGCGGAAGGCGTCCGCGCACCGGTCGGCGAGCGCCGTGTCGTTGACCAGCGCTGGCGTGAACTCGGTGAACTCGATCGTCGGGGCTCCTGCTCCGGCGGACGCGGCGGCGGCCTCGGCCTTGCGGCGGATGCCGGCGCGGATCGTCTCGTGCACCTGCTGGGAGTAGCTGCGGATCGTCAGCTGTAGGCGGCACTCGCCGTCGATGATGTTGTGCTTGGACCCGCCGTGGATCGAGCCAACGGTGATCACGGCCGGGTCGATCGGGTTCAGCTCCCGCGACGGGATCGTCTGCAGGTCGAGGATCAGGCGGGCGGCGATGACGACCGGGTCGATCGCCGTGTGTGGTGCCGCGCCGTGCCCGCCGCGCCCGCGGATCGTGATGTCGACGGACTCGACGTTCGCCATCGAGGGACCAGCTCGGTAGCCGACGGTTCCGGCCTCGAGGTTTCCGCTGACGTGGAGGGCCAGCGCGAAGTCCGGCTTCGGGAAGCGCGTGAACAGCCCATCGTCGAGCATCTGCTTGGCTCCGCCGCTGCGCTCCTCGGCGGGCTGACCGATGCAGACGACGGTCCCGCGCCACGCGTCGCGGTGGTCGGCGAGCCACTGCGCGACGGCGACGAGGTGCGTCATGTGCACGTCGTGACCGCACGCGTGCATGATGCCCGCGACCCGCCCGTCGTCGGACTCGGTGCGGATCGACGACTGGTAGGGGAGCCCGGTCTGTTCGCCGACCGGCAGTCCGTCGAGGTCGGCGCGCAGCAGAACTGTCGGGCCGTCGCCGTTCTCCAGCACGCCGACGACGCCGAGGCCGCCGACGTTGCGCGTCACCGTGAGGCCGGCAGCGGCGAGTTCATCGGCGATGCGCGCCGCGGTCTTCACCTCCCGGAACGAGAGCTCGGGGTTCCGGTGCAGGTGCTGGTAGAGCTCGGTGAGCGAGCCGATCCGCTCGTCCATCCAGCGGTCGGTGTCGGCCGGGGCCTGGGCTGCGAGCGGGACGGCGAGGAGCAGGGCGAAGGCGGCGGCGCGCATCGGCGCAGGCTATCCGATGGGGCGCGATCCGCGCCTGCGGCCCTCCCTCAGGAGGCCGACTGGGCGTCGGCGATCAGCGCAGCGAGGATGTCCTCGCCGAAGCGGTCCCACTTGCCGGGACCGAGGCCCTTGATCGCGAGGAACTGCTCGCGCGTGCGCGGCGGGTCGAGGGCGAGGAGCTCGAGGGTCTCGTTCGAGAACACGGTGTAGCTGGGCTTGCCCTGGGCGAGCTTGGAGCGAAGCGAACGCAGCCGCTCGGCGCGTCGCGCAGCGTCGGGCGGCAGTTCGGCCGAGACCCGCGCCGCGCCACGCTGCTTCTGTGCGCGAGCCTGCGTCCGACCACCCGGCACCGGGATCGGCGGCAGATCGGGGAGCGCTCCGAGCTCCAGCGCGCGCCGTCCGAGCTGGCTGACGCCGAGGAGCATGCCGCCCTGGCTGCCGTCGCGGAGCTGGAACGGTCGGCGTGCCAGCAGCTCGTGGTCCTCGAGGAAGCTGACCAGCTCGCGGACCGACGCCTCCGAGGCTCCGCCGAAGACGCCGTAGGCAGGCAGCTCGTCGAGGCCCCGGCTCAGGACCTCGGAGTTCTCGCTGCCCGCCAGGACCTGCACGACTCTCTGGGCTCCGAAGCGGAAGTCGAGCGAGCCCGAGATGGCGTGGAGCGCGCTCCACACAGCCTTCGCCTCTCTCTCGTCCGCGGAGCGGAGCAGCGCGGCTCCGTCCGTGCAGAGGTCGCACGTGCCGCACGGCTCGTCCTTCCGGCCGAGGAAGTACGCGCGAAGTCTGTCGAAGCGGCACCCGGCGGAAGTGCGCGTGTACTCGAGCATCTGCGCGAGCCGCGCCTCGTCGCGGCGGCGCTTCTCACGGAGTGCAGCGGTGTCGATCGGCAGTTCGTCGGGCAGAACCCCGGCGACGGAGACTTCGTCCTGGAGCCGCTCGACGATGTCGGCCCGTTGGAACATCCGCAGCGCGGTCTCGACCGCGCCGTTCGGCTCGTCCGACAGCGTGTTGAAGATCGCTTCCATCGTCAGCGACTCCCCGCGGGACGCGCGGATCAGCTTCCAGAGCCGCGTCACGAGCTCGGGTGATGGATTCGCCTGGTCGAGGAAGAAGCGCTGCAGTGCCCAGTCCCCGCCGTGACGGAGCAGCACGCATCGTGCGGGCTGGCCGTCACGTCCGGCGCGCCCGGCTTCCTGGTAGTAGGCCTCGAGCGAGCCCGGCATGTCGTAGTGGGCGACGAGGCGCACGTCCGCCTTGTCCACGCCCATGCCGAAAGCGTTCGTCGCGGCGAGGACCTCGATCTCTCCGGCCATGAACCGATCCTGGATCGAGGTGCGTGCGCCGTCGTCCAGGCCGGCGTGGTAGACGCCTGCGCGCAGCCCGCACGCCTGGAAGTGGCTGCCGATCTCTTCCACCGAGCGCCTGCTCGCGCCGTAGACGATCCGAGTGCCTTCCGTCGAGCGGACCAGGTCTTCGATCACGGCCAGCTTGTCGGCGCGGGCCGGGGCTGGCGCGACCTCGAATCGCAGGTTGGGGCGGTCGAAGCCGGTCAGCACCTCGGTAGGCTCGCGCATCGCGAGCTGGTGGCGGATGTCGTCGCGGACCTCCGGCGTGGCGGTCGCGGTCAGCGCGGTCACCGGAGGATTCCCGAGCGGCTCGAGAACTTCCCCGATGCGTCGGTAGTCGGGTCGGAAGTCGTGGCCCCACTGGCTGATGCAGTGCGCTTCGTCGACGACGAGGCGCGTCGGCGGGTGTGCCCGCAGGTAGTCGACGAAGCGGGCGTTGCGGAGCCGCTCGGGCGCGACCAGCAGGATGCGCAGTTCGTTCGCGGCGAGCTGTTGGGCGACGAGCCGGCGCTCTTCCGGGCCGAGACCCGAGTGGACGGTCGCCGCGGCAATGCCGTGTTCGCGCAGGCTGTCGACCTGGTCCTTCATCAGCGCGATCAGCGGGCTGATGACGAGTGCGTAGCCGGGAGAGGCTGCGGCAGGGAGCTGGTAGCACAGCGACTTGCCGGCGCCGGTCGGCATCACCACCAGCACGTCCCGGCCGCCGAGTGCCGCCTCGACAGCCTGTTGCTGCCCCTCGCGGAACTCGGTGTGTCCGAAGCACGCGGCGAGCAGCTCGTGGGCGTTCGGGGTGGCGGGGGTCGTCATGCGCGGTCCAGAGATGCGAACGGCGGCCCACCGGTCTCCGGAGGGCCGCCGTGGAGCGGCGTTCGCGACCGCCGGGCTCAACTGACAGGCTGTGGACTGATCTCGTCACAGCCCGTCAGGGCGGCCCGAACGGGGCGGGCGATCGAGGTCACTGCCGCCAGTAGGTCGACAGCAGCGCGACGCCCGGGACGTCGAGGGTCGTCACGCGGATGCGGGCGACCACGTCGATGACGTCGATCTTGCCGACGTCGCCGAGCGCGACGAACAGGTAGGACGAACGGAAGGGGCGGATGCCGTTCATGACCGCGCCCTTGGCCGAGTGGCCGAGGATCGAGGTGCCGAGCGCGCCGTTGAACTGGGACAGCTGGTTCGTGCCGGCGCCCTGGTTGAACATCTCGTCGAACGCGAAGTCCGCGACCGAGTTGCCGGTGAAGCGCTGGTTCAGCGGCTGGCTCGGCGACGCGCCGCCGTACTTCTCGGTGACGGTCCACTCCTTCTGACGGAACGTCGGCGGCAGCAGGAAGCCGGTGCCGGTCTGCTGCTGCGTCGGCTGCGGGCCGGCGGGCGACGTCGTCAGCTCGCAGCGCGAGACGACCGCGACGCCCGACTCGTCGACGTGGCTGACCCAGAAGCCGCCGAAGCCCGACGTCCAGTCCATCTTGATCGCGCGTGCCCGCGTGAACGACGGCTGCACGAGGCCGACCATGTCGTTGAACCCGATGCCGTTCGTGCCGTCCGGGCCCGACTCGTAGACGGCGACGCTGCCGTTGCCGTTCAGGATGTAGCCGTAGAACACGTTGCTCGTGTTCCCCGTTGCGACGTAGCGCTCGGTGACGACGAGGCCGACCGGGTCGACGATGTTGCCGCTGACGACCTTCTGCAGCGAGAAGTCCGAGGCGTTGATGACCGCGAGCGAGCTGTCGACCGAGCAGATCGTCAGGATCGCTTCGCCGTCCGGCTGCCAGACGATCTCCGTCGGTCCGGCCGGCACGCGGGTCTGCGCGACGATCTGGTGGAAGCTCGGGCTGCGCGGGTCGGTGTTGACGATCTCGACCGTGCCGGACGACAGGTTCGAGACGGCCATCACGCCGAGCGACGGCGAGAACGCGATGCGGTACGGGTCCGACAGACGGATGCGATCGAGGATCGTCATCCGGTTGCTGTTCAGCACGAGGACCTGGCGGTTCTCACGGTCGAGCACGTAGAGGAAGTGCCCGATCTGCTGCCGCGACTGGTAGGGCAGGAACTGGGGCGGGGGCGGCGGCGACGGCGGGGGCGCCGCTGGGCCGAAGAAGCCGCTGAACGCGCGATCCCGGTAGTCGGGGCGCGTGCCGGAGTTCAGGAGGTTCGAGCCACCGCGGGTCGGTTCCTCGGCGAAGATCGCGCGGGAGACGTTCGGCGGCGGGAAGACGAGGCGCGGCGGGTTCGGGTGCGTGCTGACCGCGACGCAGTTGCCCGGCTGCGGGAAGCCCGTGCCCGGGTTGACCTGGTTCGCGCCGTTGACGTTTACGTTGACGTTCGAGTTGTTGTAGACGAGGTCGAGCGGTGCACCGACGTGCATGTCGCCGATCTGACCGATCGTCGGCGAGCGCAGCAGCTTGGTGTTGCCGCGGGTGTCCTCGACGAGGGTCAGCGGGCCGTTGCTGCCCGCGTCCAGCGTCGACGTTCCCGGCGCCAGCGACGGCGTCATGCCGGGCAGCCCGATGTTCGGGTTGTTCTGCGCGAAGTAGGTGTCGAGCGGATCCTTCGTCGGGTTGCCGTTCGCATCGGGCTCGAGGCCGTTCGTCCCCTGGCCGTAGCCGTTGAGGTCGATGATCGAGATGCCGGGCTCCGCGCCGCCGATGCCGACGTAGATCGCGTCGGGGCAGACCGGGGCGTTGACGACGCCTGCGCCGACGCCGGTCTGGAACGAGGTCTGCGCGTCGTTGCCGAGCGGGGTCAGGTCCTTCAGGGACCGGACGCTCGCTCCCTGGACGAGGACGTTGACCGTCTCCTCGCCGGGCAGCGCGTACGCCGGGCGGATGCGGTAGTTGCAGAGGTCCGCGTAGGACACCGGATCCGCGTAGTAGATGATCGTGTAGCTCGAGGCGGCGACGTTGACCGCCAGCGACACGCCGCCCGACGAAGGGGTCAGGTTCGTCGTGCTGAAGAAGGTCCCGACGTCCGTCGGCTGCACCGGCTTGTTGAAGCTGATGACGATGTCGGTGAACGGATCGACGTTCGTGGCGCTGTTGCCCGGCGTGATCTGCACCGGCTTGTTCGGCGCCCAGCCGAGCACGTCCGCAGGGTTCGGGTCGTTGCCGACCGTGGTCGCCGTGCACACTTCCTGCTCCAGGATCTTGCCCTCGGAGTCGAGCACCGAGTTGGAGACCTGGATGCGGATCAGCACGTTCGAGCCGAGCACGTCGAACGTCTCGATCGTCGAGAGGTCGTCGTCGGTGTCGGCCACGAACACGAACGACTTCGGCGACACGAGTTCGATGTCACCCGTGAAGCCGCGCGGGAAGCCCTCGGCGCGCGGGTCCTCGACGGTCACCGCATCCTCGGTCGCGGTGACCGCTTCGACGAGGTCGAGGCGACCACCGTCGTTGAAGTAGGTCGAACCGCCGATGAAGCCGCGTCCCTTGAGGACGGTGGTGTTCTCCGTCGTCGGGTCGTAGGCGATCACGCTCAGCGCGGTCGTCAGCCCCGAGTTCGTCTGCGCGTTCGCGATGTTCGGGCTGAGGATCGAGTCGATCATCAGCTTGTGCGAGAACCGGAAGTGCAGGAACTGGTTGCCGGGGTTGCCGTTCGGGAGCTCCGGCAGGTCGGGCAGGGCCGCGACCGGGAGCACCGGGTTGTTGGCATTGACGTTGGCCCGCAGCGTCTCTTCAGACTCGATGTTGATGACGTTGCTGGTCGGATTGCCGAAGCCGTCGACCGCCAGGATCCGGTAGGGGAACACCTGGCCCTGACCGGTCGAGATCAGGTTGAGCTTGAAGGGCCCGCGGTTGTCGGGGTCTCCGGAGGAGCCCCCGCCGCAGCCCGCGACGACCGCGAGCAGCAGGGGGAGGATCTTGGCGGATCGAGGGGGACGCATGAGTCGGGCCATGAAAAAGGGGACGGGGCCGGAAGCCAAGACCGAGCCGGGAGGAAGGTCTGGAACGCGTAGTCCCCGACCCATGGGCCGGTCACGGCTCGGCGGGCCCGGGTCGGGGGCGCGGCGTCCCCCGCGAGGATCCAGGATTGCGTAAAGTCATGCCGAGAAGGGGTTTGAGCCTCCTCCGGCGGTGCTTCCGAGCTCCTCCGACGTTGCATCCGACGGCACCGGATTCGCCCGGATAAATCGTCGGGTTCCCGGCTGGGTTCTGCGCCCCGGATCGGCGGTGCCGATCGCCCGTCGGGTCCGAGGCCGAGGAACCGACCGCGTCCCCGCGTAGGTTGCTGCGCGATGACTCCGCCCTTCGCCCGTCTCGCAGCCCGACGCCAGCACCTCGACCGGGACAACCCGCTCCGCTCGCTGACCGAGGTGATCGGTCGGGTCGCCGGTGGGATCAACCTCGGCCAGGGGGTTTGCGACCTCGCGGCGCCGACCCCGCTCGTCGGGGGCGCGGTCGACGCGATCCGGGGCGCGGGAGGAGAGCGGCAGGTCTACACGCCGTACGCCGGGTTGCCGGGCTTGCGCGAGGCGCTCGCCGACAAGCTGCGCAAGTTCAACGGGCTGGACGTCGGGCCGGAGAACGTCGGCGTCGCGCTCGGTTCGTCCGGAGCCTTCTTCGCCGCTGGTCTCGCGCTGTTCGAGCCGGGCGACGAGGTGGTGCTCTTCGAACCGTTCTATTCGTACCACCACACCGCGGTGCGCCTGCTCGGCGCGGTGCCGGTCTGCGTCAGGCTCGCGGGTCCGGCGCTCGACCTCGACGTCGAGGCGCTCCGTCGCGCGATCGGCCCGAAGACGCGCGCCGTCGTCATCAACACGCCGGCGAATCCGTCCGGCAAGGTGTTCTCGGCTGAGGAGCTGGCAGCGGTCGCGGCGCTGCTCGACGGCACCGACGTCCTCGTCATCACCGACGAGGTCTACGAGTACATGGTCTTCGACGGTCGGCGGCACGTGTCGCCGGCGACCGTCGATGGCCTGGCGTCACGCTGCCTCAGCCTGTTCAGCCTGAGCAAGACCTACTCGATCACCGGCTGGCGCGTCGGGTGCTTCGTCGGACCTGCGGACTTCGTCGAGACGGTGGGGCGAGTCTGTGACCAGGTCCACGTCTGCGCGCCGCGCCCGATGCAGCGCGGCGTCGAACGCGCGCTCCGCGAGCTGCCCGCGTCGTTCTACGAGGATCTCCGCGCGGGCTACGAGGAGCGTAGGGACCGGTTCTGCGCAGCGCTCGCCGACGCCGGCTTCCGGTTCGAGAAGCCGCACGGTGCCTACTACGTCCTCGCCGACTACAGCTCGGTGCTCGGGGATCTCGAACCCTTCGCCGCGGTGATGAAGCTGATCGAGTCCGCGCGGATCAACGCGGTGCCGGGCGACCTCTTCTACGCCGACCCACGCGATGTTCGTTCGATGCGCTTCCACTTCGCGGTCGAGGACGCCGTCCTCGACGAGGCCTGCGAGCGGCTGCGCGCAATGTCCCGCTGACGCCCGATCCGGCGCGGAACCTGACATTCGCCGAGCCTTGCTGTCTTCCTGACGTGGTCTTCTCCTGACCGGGGAGTCTCTGCCGTGCGCCCCGGGAGGGTGCGGATCGCATGGCAAGGATCTTCTACGCGCTCTCGGGAGAAGGCCGTGGCCACGCCACACGCGCATCGACGATCGTCGATGCGCTGGCGATCGCGCACGAAGTGACGATCTTCGCCCCGGGCCTCGCGCACGGGCTGCTCGCCGAGCGCTACCGCGACGGTCGCGCGCAGGTCGAGCCGATCGGCGGGCTCCGGTTCTGCTACGGACGGAGTGGCCGGCTCAGTCTCGGGGCGACTGCGGCCGAAGCGGCGTCCTACCTGCGTCGCCTGCCGGCGCTGACCCGGCACCTGACCGCACGCATCCGGGACGAGAGGCCGGCTCTCTGCATCACCGACTTCGAGCCGGCCCTGCCGCGGGCCGCAGAAGCGTGCGGGGTCCCTTACATCAGCGTCGACCACCAGCACTTCCTGGTCGTCAGCGATTTCTCCGGCTACCCGAGGAGCCTCCGGGTGCACGCGGCGGCGATGGCGTTCCTCGTGCGGCGCTTCTACTCGCGGCAGGCGCTCGGCATCGTGTCCTCGTTCGCGTTCCCGCCGCCGCAGGACCGTGCGCGGGACCTGCCGATCGTGCGGGCTGGCGTCCTGCTCCGCCCGGAGATCCTCCAGGCGCAGCCGGACCGACGGCCCCACGTGTGTGCCTACGTCCGACGCAGCGCGCCGCCCTCCCTCCTGCCCGCTCTCGAGGGGCTCGGCTGTCCGGTCCGGGTGTACGGACTCGGCTGCTGGCCGCGCCGGGGACAGGTCGAGTTCGCGGCCATCGACGAGCGACGCTTCGTCGAGGACCTGGCCACGTGTCGCGCGCTCGTGTGCACGGCCGGCAACCAGCTGGTCGGCGAAGCGCTCTGGTTGGACAAGCCGGTCCTCGCGATCCCCGAGCCGGGAAACGCCGAGCAGCGGATCAACGCTCACCTGCTCCGCGACACGGGTGCGGGAGAGGCGCTCGAGGCGTGCCGAGTGGACGCGCCGCGGCTGCGCGGGTTCCTCGACCGCGCCGACTCGCTCCGCGGGCGGATCGACCGCAACAGCGTGCGCGGCAACGAGGTGGTGCTCGCTGCGGTCCGGGACTGGGTCGGGCCAACGGAGCGGATCGGCTCCGGGAGTGGGAGGGTCGCGTCATGAAGCGATGGGTCGAGTTGCCGCGGGTCGTGCTCCGGAGCCGTCGTCGCCTGCGCACGCTGCCCCGCTTCCTCACCTACACGGTGACGTTCGGCTGCAACGCGCGCTGTTCGATGTGCGACAGCTGGCAGAAGCCGAGTCCTGGTGACCTGGAGCTGGGCGAGATCGACTCGATCTTCCGCCAGCTCCCGACTCTCGACGCCGTCCGGCTGACCGGGGGGGAACCCTTCGTCCGCAAGGACATGGTCGAGATCGCGCGCGCGGCGCGTGCGCACCTGCGTCCGCTCCAGCTGCACGTGACGACGAACGGTTTCCTCACCGAGCGGATCGTGCGGTTCGCAGAGGAGAGGCCGCGCGACGTCCCGCTGTATCTCCTCGTCTCGATCGATGACACGGGAGAGGGACACGACCAGATCCGGGGGCGGCGTGGGGCGTTCTCGGACGCGATGCGCACGATCCAGGCGCTGACGCCTCGTCAGCGCGAGCTCGGGCTCAGGATCGCGGTCAACCAGACGCTTCTCGGGCCGGGCGCGCTCGACGCCTACCGGCGTCTGCGGAGCGTGCTGGCTCCGCTCGGCCTCGCGCACCAGGCGGTGCTCGCGTACGAGGCGAGCGCGACCTACAGCGTCGAGGACGACGTCGACGTCGCTCCCCGCGACGCGGCCGCCTACCCGACGCTCGGTGTCTTCGAGGATGCGGAGATCCGCGCCCTCCTGGACGAGCTCGATGCGGACGCAGCGTCGCTGCCGCCGTCCGCCCGGCTCGCGAAGCGCTACTACCTGCGCGGGCTGCGGCGTCGCTTGCTGGAGCGGCAGGCCTCCCCGAACCCGCCCTGCGTCGCGCTGAGTGCCCACCTGCGGATCTTCCCGAACGGGGATGTCCCCACCTGCCAGTTCAACAGCCGCGTCGTCGGCAACCTCCGTCGACAGACCTTCGCCGAGGTCTGGGAGGGCGACCTGGCCCACCGCCAGCGCAGCTGGGTCAACGACTGCGTCGGCTGCTGGGCCGAGTGCGAGGTCGTTCCCAGCGCGATCTACACCGGAGACGTCGCGAGGTCGCTCGGCCCCGCGCGTCGCTCGTCCCGTTCTGCAGCCCTTTGAGTCCTCCCATGGCGCGAACCCTTTCCCCGATGCGAACCGTCTGGATCAGCGACGTCCACCTCGGTACTCGCTCGTGCAAAGCCGACCTGCTCCTGGCCTTCCTCGAGGAGGTCCGCACCGACACCCTCTACCTCGTCGGCGACATCATCGACCTGTGGAAGGCCAAGAGCGGCCTCTACTGGAACGCGTCGCAGAACAAGGTCCTGAGACGGGTGCTGGAACTCGCGGCGGAGGGCACGCGCGTCGTCTTCGTGCCGGGGAACCACGACGAGTACTTCCGTGACTTCCTCGGGATGAACTGGGCGGGAGTCGAGATCCTCGACCGCGTGGCGCACGAGACGGCGGACGGGCGGCGTCTGCTGGTGATCCACGGCGACGAGTTCGACGCGTTCGTCTGCGAGCACAAGTGGCTCGCGATCGTCGGGGGGCATCTCTACGACTGGACGGTGACGGTCAACACGGCCCTCAACTGGGTCCGGCGGCGGATCGGCCTCGGCTACTGGTCGCTGTCCCAGTACCTGAAGCTCAAGGCCAAGCAGGCGACGAAGGTCATCGGCAACTTCGAGCGCGTGGTGACCGACTACGCGCGGCACCAGGGTTTCGACGGCGTCGTGTGTGGGCACATCCACAAGCCGGAGATGCGGGAGATCGACGGGGTCCTCTACTGCAACGACGGCGACTGGGTCGAGTCGTGCACTGCGCTCGTCGAGAACGACGCCGGCGAGCTGCAGCTCCTCGACTGGGCGGCGTTGCTCGACGCGCGGCGGGCCGAGGAGCGGCGGCGGGCCGCCGCGCGGAGCGGACGTCGGGTCCCCG